>CAZJEK010000311.1:0-7036 GCA_964545005.1 uncultured Pirellulaceae bacterium | reverse complement strand
GTTCAGGATCAACAAGATTGACGAGATGCTTCCTGGTGTTGGATCCCTGAGACTAAAAAGCGGGCGAATGACAAAACTTTCGCGGAGCGAAAAGACTACTGTTTGCTGCCACCATTTGGTGTAGCAATCACGTCTTCCGACACTGCTTCAGTGCTCTTTGCCGCTGGAGGCGGTTTGTTTAGCTCGCCCCACGAATTGATCACCACCGTGGCGCCAACGCTGATGCCGATCCCAACCAGCAACCCTACGCCGATCCAGATCATTTTCAGTCGTTCCCTACGAACAAAACGACGATAGGCTTCCTCTTCAGACAGCGGGCGCCGCGCACCATTGCGGGTCGACATTCCGCTCCGCTGGGGAGAACTGCCAGCCGCCCCGTTGGCAGAAACTGGACGACGAGCCGTCCCCACCGGACTCGACAACGGCACCGAACTCGACGCCACGCTGGGATGTTGCGGCAAACGGTTCATCGTTTCCAAAGACGATTGAAAAATTGGATCCGTGTCGATCGATTCAATGCCCGTAGGCACGTCAAAATCATCGATTGGTTCCAGCGTTTCCAGTCCGATCGCAGCCTCAGCGTCGCCGGTTTGGTAGCCCGACTGTTGAGCCCCAGCCAGATTTTTTTGTTGACCTTGGACCCCCGCACCGACAGCCCGATCGTTGGACTGTCCGATCGGATTCACGACCGGACGGCTGAGCAATTTGTTGAGCGCTTCGATCAGTTGACGGTAACTCTGAAACCGCTGCTGAGGATCTTTCTGAATCATCTTCCAGCAAATGGCTTCAACCTGCTTGGGGCAGTCCTGACGTAGCCTGCGAATCGGCGTCGGCATTTCCGTTTGATGCTTGGCAATCCGCTGAATGATGGTTCCCTGATTGAAAGGAGGATGGCCGACGAGCAAATGGTAAAGAGTGCAGCCGAGCGAATACACGTCCGCGCGAAAGTCAACATCGTGCGAATTGCGAGCTTGCTCGGGGGCGATGTAGTCGGCTGTCCCCAGGTTGTCGTTGTACATTTGCGTCAACGACGCATCCTGTTCGTCGCCCCGCTCAAGCATGGCCAGCCCAAGGTCGAGGATTTTGACTTTCCTGTCCCGCGTCAGAAACAGATTCGATGGCTTGATATCACGGTGGATCATGCCGGATTGACGACAGTACTCCAGCCCTTGAGCTGCCTGGATGATGTAATTAATTGACTCACCCACAGGCAACGCTCCCCTTCTTCGGACGAGCTTTTCCAGATCTTCACCCGGAAAATATTCCATCACGATGTAGGACAGCTTTTGATCAATCACAATATCGTAGCACCGCACCACATTCGGGTGATCCAAGCGTGCGGCAGCCTGGGCTTCACGAACGAACCGCTGTTGTAACGAGGATGATCGAGAGGTGGCCGTTTGTCTGAGGACCTTGATCACGCGTTGCTGTTTCAACGTCAGATGTTCGGCCAGATAAACCGACGAGTGGCCACCCCGGCCCAGCATTCGAAGGATCTTGTAGGAACCCACCAGAAAGCCACGATGCTTACCCTTGATCAGATGTTCGCGCTGCCAGCCAGTAATGATCTTGTCGTTGACCAGGGCATCGGCAAACTGCTGAACAGTTAAGCCGGGATTGGCTTGCTGGTGTTGGTCCAGGGCCAGCTTCAACACATCGTCGTCAACCAAGCCGCTTTGCTTGACAACGTTATAGAAAGCATTGAGCTGCTTCATGGAACCGGGTTTCAAAACCAACGTTTGTCGAGAATCCGTACCTGACAGATGACACGTCTGCGTGGAACGTCAGACGTGGTCGGCCGAAAGCGGCATCATAGGATGACATCGAATCCGGCTCAACTTTCCCATCGGCGTCGACGCCTCACAAACACTGAAATTAACCAGACCATCGACGTTTCTTCATCGAACGTTCATGAAAGTAGCATGGCCGAATCGGCCGTGACTATGATTGCCCATCTAGGTATGGTGCAGTTCTGTCTACTCGGGCCAATGGCCCAAGCTACCTCCTATTATTCGTCAACGAAAAACGCCCCGTGTTGCCACGGGGCGTGAATGGTAAAACATGAAAAACGGACCTGCTACCTGGTCAAACGGCAGCCAATTCCGGCAGCTGTTCTGCCAGTCGCTTTCGAGCAACGTGCAGACGACGCTTGATCGTTCCCAGCGGCGCCGCAAAGTCTTCCGCCATCTCGTTCAGAGATTGACCGTCGACGTAGAACGCGATCAGGGTATCACGATCCATCTGGCCCAGGCGATCCAGTCCAGCCAACAGCTGTTCTTTTCGCTCCAGTTCCAGCATTTGATCGTCAGGCAGATCTTCGTGCTGCATGGTTGCTTCCAGCATTTCCGGTTCAACGGCAACCGAAGGCGCTCGACGAACGGCTCGATTGATAGCCATCCGAACAGTAATCTGACGCAGCCATCCGACGAAAGCCTCAGGGACCCGCAGCTGATCCAGTTTCGTCATCGCCTGAACGAATACGTCCTGGCACAGTTCCTGAGCATCAGCGTGGTCACGCAGTCGACGCATCGCAATCGCGATCACCGTCGGCTGGAATCGTTCGAACAGTTCACCGAAAGCAGCTCGGTCTCCTGCTTGAGCAGCGCGAACCAGGTCAGCAGTTTCTCGGATTTCAAAAATAGTAGTATCGATAGCGTTCATTTCTCTGGTCTCTCGAAAGACCACTCTGGCGATCGCTGGACTCTGGGTACAGAGACGGCCAAGCGTGGGTAGGGAAGGGCCGGCGGCGACGTGGGAAATCAGCAGCGCGAAAAAAAAGTGCGCAGTGATTCCAGCCAAGGGTCGCAGCCAGATCCTGTTTCAGCGAAGCAGCAGATTGTTGCCCTGAGTGGGCAGTCGCCGGTGGCGAATCAGCTTATTCGTTGAAACAACGGTAAAGCGGCTGGTTGGGAGCCGGTCCGATGATCAATCGTCCGCGTTAGCAGCAGACGCTTGGGACCACCGGCCATCTCCGGTTCCGAATACGGTTGCTCGGGGTACTTCCCGAGTTTTCTCAACCCTGTATCTGAGCCAGCACAACTACGGGCGGACCAATCCGCACCGCGGGCATTGCCATTGCGGAACATCACGGTGGCCTGGCCGCTGAAACGTACGACGTTTGCGATCGAGCTGTTGATGGTGATGTTTCGCATTTCAATACTCCCGCGTGCCAGGCACGCCATTCGAGAGACTTGTTGGATGAGGCCGTCCTGTGGCCCCATTTCTAATTAGTAAAGCCTGAAAAGACTTTTCGAGAACCCACAGCTTATCAGACCTGTCAAATCTGGAGCTGGAGGGCTCTCGTTTATAAACAATCCGGGCAAGTATAACCCGGAATCGCGGTTGGTGTGACTGCTATATTTGGAAGTCACTCTAGGGACCACAACTGCATCGCAGCAATGATCCCAGTTTCTTAAACCACTAGAGGAACATTCGGCGAACAGGTTCGCCCATTTTTTTCTTTTTCTCGAAAAATGCCAAACGCCTCAGAAAACCTTGGAAAAACGACAGAATCACAGCGATTTGTGCTGCTGTTTCATCAAACCTCCGCGGAATTTACCCGCCAAACCGGCAGAAATTCGCATTGGGACCTGATGCTGGAATGCCAGCAAAGTCTGAAATCTTACTCATTTGACGAACACCCCTTGGAATCGTTAGACCGATATTTGCTCCATTCACTTGATTCTGACGGCCAACATCCAGCAATTCCGAAAGCGATTGCCACACCAGATCACCGGCTGGAATACCTGGAATACGAAGGACCGGTGTCTAATAATCGCGGCTGGGTTCGGCGTGAATTGGCCGGAACGTTCCGCTGGATCCTGAATTCGCCGGGCCGCGTCGTGGTAGAACTGAAATTCGAGGGTGTCAAACGAACCTTGGAATTTCGGGTCAAAACTGGTGCCGGCCAGCTGTAGCTTGGGCCATTGGCGCCATGGGCCCGAGAAATTCGTGCCAAAGGGCGTTCAGCCTATGAGGCGTTTCAATCACGGCCGGATCGGCCATGCTACATACTCACAGCCATGGCGGCCAGGCTACCGCTACAAGCCAGGTCGGCCTTGCTCCATTTTAGCGGCTAGGGCGCGGTTCACTTACAATACCGTCCTATATTCCGGATCGAATCGACCAGCGGCGAAGTTTTCCTCGATTCCTCGCGGCCAAAGCCCTATCTTCACATGGGATTTTTTGGCATAATCCCCAGCTTCAACTGAAAATCGATCGCACCCCGCCTGATTCCCATTCGAGGGATTTCAGTGCATTCTGCGACACTCGGCAATGACGGCCGTGCCGGACCGCCCGTCCCAACAGATGGATTTTCGAATCGTCACCAGCTGGCGACCTCGATTCTCCTTGACTTGACCGAGCGACATGACGGCGACCGGGCTGTCCCAAATACAGGAGAACAACTGATGTACAAAATTCTTAATACCCGAGGTCTGGGCGTTGGCGGAAAACAGAACGAGCTGATTGAACTTGCGTTGACCTACGGTTTTGACGGTGTCGAAATCGATATGGTCGATCTGCTCGGTCGCGAAGACGCGATGGGCAAAGAATTTGCTTGCCAATTTCTGAACAGTGCCGATACCGACATGGGCACGTTCCTGTTGCCAGTCAAATTGGGTGCGACTCAGGATGCCTACGGTGCGTCGATCGCAAAAATCGACACGGTTCTTGATTTGGCGACCACGTTGGGTTGCAAGACATGTTACATCGATATCGAAACCAACAACGCCGACTTCTCCTTCCAGGAGTGTTTTGAAAATCATCAGAACCGGTTGCAGGAACTGGCTGAACGATTTGCAGCCCAAAATATGAACATCGGACTTCGGTTGCGTGGTTCGCTTTCGCAGCCTCCCGAAGGGACGTTCAAATTCATCCAAACAGCCGAAGAATTGCTGGCCCTGGTCAAAGCCGTTGGCCACCCAAATGTCGGCGTTTGCCTGGACACCTGGGAGTGGGTTCTTGGCGGCGGCACGGTTGCGCAACTGGAAGAAGCCGGCCTGACGTCCTGCATCACCGAGATCAGGTTGGCCGATCTGCCCGAAGATGTCGATCGCGACAAGATCAAACCTGGTAACCGTACACGATTGCCAGGCGAGAACCCGAACTCGTTCAGTTTCCAGTTGATGCAAAAAATCGCTGGTAGCGACGCTGAGATTCCGGTCTCCGCAGCCACTGAGATGTCAACCTTTTCCGGTGTTAACCGCGACGATGTGATTGAACAGATCAGTCGCAACCTGGATTTGCTGATCGAAGGCAAAGATCCAGCCGTCGTTCGTCAGGAAGAAGCCGCAGCTGCTGCCGAAGCGGAAGCCGCCGAAGCCGGTGAAGGCGAAGAAGCTGAACAGCAAACTGCCGCCGTCGAATAATCGGCCGGCCGCTGGCGGCACTCCGCGAAAGTGTGTCGATACCCTCCCGCTCGCGGGAGGGTCGAGCCATAGCGAGGGGAGGGTTTACGAAACCCCTCTCCGGCCCTGATAGGCCGACTCGGCCGACTCTCCCAAGGGAGAGTTTCTACTTTCTCGGGCCTACCACTTTAAAAAACGTCAGCCTTGCCGTATCAGGTCGGAATAAGATCCCTTGATCAGCGAACCCGACTCAATCCCCAACGCGGTCATCCAACGCGCAGCGATTTGCTGCGCTGCAGCCAGTGAATCTTCTGGCGAGGCACCTTCACCGACGGCCTCTCGATTGGAATCCGCAGCGACCTCAGACTCCTGCGAACGCGAACGCTCGACCACCACCTCCAATTCGACGAACTTGCCCAGTCCAGTGACGTCATCGAGATGGATTCGAGTGGGCCCTCCAAAATAGACCACCCGGCGTTTTTCCACGACCACCAACACCCCGTTGGTTTGAGTCAGGGTCGCTTTTAATTCAACCGGGGCAGGGCAGGGGATCAGTCGGTAGTCGGACAACTTGGCTTCGGCTTGATCGGGACGGTGGTAGAAGATCAACTCGGCGGCCCCGTTTTCGAATTCGCGCAGCTTCAATCGTCCCACTGCCGTTCGAAAATACGTATCGACTTGATACAGTTGGATCGGACCTCGCTCGGCCTGGCTGGCTGCAACTTGATGCATCCGCGCCCATTCGGGGGCATCGACCCGCGCCTTGATTTCGACGTTCCGGGACATTTACCTTGCGATCTGCTGTTCGACCGATTTCATATAGCCGATGCTGTCGGCAACCAGGCGTTCAATGCCCGGCGTATAGTCAAAGACCTCCACACTGACCCACCCGTCGTAGTCGATCTGTTGAAGTGCCTCCAAGATTGGAACAAAATCGACTTCGCCCATCCCGGGACCACGGAGGTTGGGATCGTTGGCGTGAAAGTGCACCAGCCATTCCGCATTTTGCTGGATCAGTTGCGGTATGGATTTGGACTCGGTTGACATCGCCTTTACATCAAGATGTAGCTTGACCGCGGGCGATTCGACCAGCTTCGCCAATCCGACGCCGGATTCGGCCGTCAACATGAAGTTGCCCTCCTGAGGTCCCAGCGGCTCCAGAGCCAACGTCACACCACAAACCTCCAAGGTTGGTGCAACTTGCTGCAGGACATCAACGGCATTGGCAATACCTTGCTCAGGTGTCTGGTCGGGAGCCAGGTTGCGTTGCTGCGGCGATCCCAGCACCATGACCTTGCCGCCCAAATCGCGACACAGCTTTCCCAGATCACACAGGTATTGAGCCGTTTTCTGGCGGACCGAATCGTTATTGGTCGTCAGGTGCAATCCTTCCGTTTTCGCCAGCAACCAATGCAAACCGACAATGTCCAAGCCCGCATTTTGAGCCGCTTGACTGACTTTCGAGACCACGTCACGCTTCAGGCTGGTCGGCGAATCCCCCAGCGTGAAGGGGGCAATCTCGACTCCGGTGTAACCGTGTTCAGCCGCATGTGCGAAGGCTTTTTCGTGAGCCCAGCCTTCGTAAAGCTCATTGCAGATCGCGTATTTCATGTTGAAGAAGATAACAACGCCGGCCCAAATCGCAAGCAGGTCATCGAAGTAGCCGGCTCACTCGACTGAATTGAAAC
>CAZJEK010000310.1:0-7044 GCA_964545005.1 uncultured Pirellulaceae bacterium | reverse complement strand
GGCAACCTTTAGATACTCAGGCTTGGGAGACTCCAGCGACAAGGCAAAGCACATCGATGCCAGGTTGTGGCACAGTTGGTCAAACACGCCACCCTCGTCGCCCAGCAGAAATGACTGATCCATGAACTCCTTCTGGTACTTGGCGATGATCATCAGAATTCGCCGGCCCAGGACCCGGTTCCGCTTCAGCGCTTTCTTGACCAGATCACGTTTCTCCGGAAACAGGTTGTCGATGCCGCTCAGATCGCCTCCTGCAAAGAACGAGCCGAGTACGGACTTGGCGACAAACCAGCCGAACTTCATCTTCGGTCCGAGCCCGAATTTTCCGTTCACTTCCGCCAGTCCAATCGGTTCCAGGTACTTACCACGAATACTGCGCGTCATCGCATTCGGGGCACCGACGTCCGAAAGAACGGGGTTGGGACCTTCGTAAACCGTGGCGATCGTGAACTCGTGCATGTTCTCGCCGATATAGTTTTCAATCGGGTTTTCCGGCATCTGGCCCTGGCCCAGTTGAGCCGACATACGGGTGTACTTCCGCGTTTCGTCGGTATGGACCGACCGGCCCCCTTGGATCTGGTAACAGTTAATGGCCGTTTGCAACAACGCTTTGGTGGCATACACCTTGGCGATCATGCCTTGCGTTTCATCGCGAACGCCGTTGGCGGCCAGCCGGAAACACAGGTCACCCAGCACACGGCCGGCAAGTCCATGCGCGGTGGCTCGTCCAATCCAGGTTTGAATTCGGGGGGAACTGCCGATCGGTTTGCCGAACGTCGAACGGAAGGAGGTCCACCCCCCCGCGTCGGGGCCATCGTGTTTGGAATCACTGGCCGGGGCGGGATCCGCGTTTTGCTCCGGATCGTTGATGATGTGGGCCAACAGCTTAAACGTCTTCGCGGCGCTGTTGACGCCGATACCGCCGCGTCCTTTGGCCAGCGAACTGAACGCCTGGGCCAACCCCTTTCCGGGAGGTCCCAGCAAACAAGTGGCTGGAATCGGACAATCCGTTAATCGGAACCTGGCATTCCACAGGTAGTCGAACGCGGTCAGATCATTCCGCTTCATACGGAAGTTTTCAGTATCCTGTTTGGGAACTTCAAAGATGATCATTCCCGAGTCGCGTCCCGGCTTGAGGTCATGGCCTTCGAGCTTGACGACCAGAATGCAAACGCCTCCATAAATCACATTGGTGATCGGCCATTTCACTCCGTTGCAAATGTACTGGTCACCTTCCAGCCGTGCCGTCATCGATAGTCGACTGGGATCAGCCCCGACACCTGGTTCGGTCAGTGCGAATGAACCCAGCAGTTCGCCACGAGCCATGCGGGGCAGGAAATGTGACTTTTGTTCTTCGGTTCCAAAGTCGAGAATCGGTGTGACGGGCCCGAGGAAGTTATGCACTTCAAACATCACTGCCAGGTCCGGATGGACGAAGGTTAACGCTCGAAGCAGCGGCCCCAGGTCACCCAGTTTGGCACCACTTCCTCCGTACTGTTCAGGAATTGCCAGTCCAAAGAATCCGCGATCAGCCAAGCCGGTGATGATGTCATCCTGGAACAGCATTCGTTCGTTATCATGCAGCGTACCGGCATTCTTTCGCTCCATCAAAAATGCCAGACAGTCGCTCATCACCTTGGCAACTTTCGGCGAAGGCGTGAAGTTGCCAGCGAAAAATTCTCGTGCTTTGCCGGTGCCGAACAATGATGCGATCGTGGGAGCTTCTCCCGAAAACTGATTTTCAGCCGTACGATCAGCATCATCCAACGTCGACAATGCAGCAACCTCTGCGGCGGACTTGCCGGCCTGTTGCAAGATCATCGCCATGCCGTCATCTTTGCCAGTCGCTTGTTCGTCGTTTTGCTTGAGCATGATTGATTGGTCCAAGTTGATGTGGGGCTGTGAAAGCTCGCAGGAGGCCGTTGAGGTTGACTTGGCCACCCTTGGCGAAGCTTAGTGCCGTCGGTGTTCACATTCGATATCGAAATGATATCGGCTGAGAAAAATACGCGTAGGGCTGATCGTTGCCCAGTTCCCGCTTTTAGGCAAAATTTGGCTGTCTTCCGGTTTGCGGTGGCCGGAAATTTACCGGTTTGCCAAACTGATTGCTTTCCGAGCCAATCGTTCAAGTCGAAGTCATGTCTCAATCGGTTATCGAACAATTACGAGTCCAGTCCGCAGCAGCTCCTCGGCGAATCCTGTTTCCAGAATCGCACGATCAACGCGTGATCGAAGCGGCTGAATCCCTCGCTCAACAGCAACTGGTCGTCCCGCTGCTGTTGTCCAATGGGAAGCAGGAACTTCCGGATCAGATCGAACACTTCGACTCCAGCGACCCAACCGTAATTCAAGCCTGCGTATCACAACTGGTCGAAAATCGTCAGCACAAGGGAATGACACCTGCAGCCGCCGCCGCGTCGATCGAATCCAACCCCGTCTTGTTGGCGGCCCTGTTGGTACGAACCGGATGGGCTGACGGCGCAGTGGCCGGGTGCGATACCGCGACCTCCGATGTCGTCCGAGCCGTTCTGTACGGGATCGGAACCGCGCCGGAAACCAACAGCCTGTCCAGTTTTTTCCTGATGCAGTTAGCTGACCGAGCCGTAACATTTGCCGACTGCGGATTGATGCCAGACCCTGACGCAAGCCAGTTGGCCGATATTGCCATTACCGCCGCAGCCAGTCACCAAAGCCTGACACAAGAAGTTCCTCGAGTCGCGATGTTATCCTTTTCAACCAAAGGCAGCGCGCAACATCCGCGCGTTGACAAAGTCATCCAGGCCACGCAACTTGTTCGCAAGCGCCAACCGGATTTGATCATTGACGGCGAGTTGCAATTTGACGCCGCCTGGGTTCCCAGCGTGGCTGCCCGGAAGTGCCCCGACTCGCCAGTCGCCGGCCAGGCCAACGTGTTAATTTTTCCGGATCTGGACTCCGGCAACATCGCTTACAAGATTGCTCAACGCATGGGTGGTGCTCAAGCACTGGGTCCGTTAATCCAGGGGGCGCGTTGTCCGATGATGGACTTGTCGCGCGGATGCAGCGCCGCAGATATCATCGATGTCGCGGTAATTACTTCGGTTCTGGCCAATCGCTCGTAAGCGACTACCGGTCCGGGTTCTAACCGAGCCTCCAACCAGGCACGAGTAATCTTCTAGTCCGAAAACCGACCAACCTGTTCGCCCACTTCCAAAGCATGTTGGGAGTCGAGAATATTGGTTTCCGAACAGTCCCCTTGCTGCTGCAGCCGGCTCATTTTTTCGATCGTGCACATCGTGCAGGGCTGCGGCGGTGGCGGAAAGATCAACGGCTGAACCATCAAACCAATCACGACGCACGCCATGACAATTGCATTGGCATGCCGTTGAAAGAAGTTCAAATTGTTCGCACTTGGTTTCATGCTTCAGCTGTTCGTTTTTTGCCCCGCGAAAGTAATGCCGACACCCTCCCGCTCGCGGGAGGGTCGAGCCAAGGCGAGGGGAGGGTTTACAAAACAAAACCCCTCTCCGGCCCTGACAGGCCGACTCTCCCAAGGGAGAGTATCTGCCGCCAGGTAGCCAACTAAAAATTGCCAGCCTCACCGCGTAAGTTTTCACGGCCAAACCGGCCATGCTACTTGAACTAAAACAACTCGTCGATGACTTTCCCGCCGTTGGCGATTTTCATCGGGCGACCATTGAGACTGGTAAAGGTCGTGTCCAGCGAAATGCCCAGGGACCGGCAAACGGTGGCCATCAAATCCTCCGAGGTATACGAGTTTCCTTCGACTCGGGTTCCGTCTTCGTTGGTTTGGCCAACGGCGATGCCAGGATTCATTCCCGCACCACCCACCACGGCACTCCAGCTGCGAGCCCAGTGATCACGTCCAGCGTTACCGTTGATTCTCGGCGTGCGGCTGAACTCGCCCATCCAGATCACGGCTGTATCGTCCAGCATTTCGCGCTGTGCCAGATCTTCCAGCAGCGCACTCATGCCGCGGTCGAGTTCGGGCAGTTTATTGTTCTGCAATGTCGGGAAGATGTTCTGGTGATTGTCCCAGCCACCCAAGCTGACTTCGACAAACGGCACCCCGGTTTCGACCAGCCGCCGGGCCATGAGGCAACCGCGACCGAAATTGGTGTCTCCGTAGCGATCACGAATTTCCTGCGGCTCGCGATCAACTTTGAACGCTTCCATTTGCTGGCTGGTCATCAAACTCAAGGTCTTGCTTAACACCTTGGCATGTTCGCTGGCTGCCAGACCACGGTTGTCATCAATGAACCCGGATTCCATCAACCGCAACGCTTGCATCCGTTGAGTCAAACGATCGGGGGTAATGCCCATGTCGAGATTGTTAACCTGACCGTTGGAGTTAACGGTAAATGGTGCCCAAGCCATTCCGAGGAATCCTGGGCCTTCGCTGCCGCCACCCACCGAAACGAACGGCGGAATTTCGAGATCTGGCCGGGTGTCGGCCAACTGGTGGGCAATGACCGAGCCGTAGCTGGGATGTTTCACGTTGGGGTTGGGTACAAACCCGGTGTGCATGTAGTACGCACCCCGGGTATGGTCCGCTTCACGGGTACTCATGGAACGGACAATGGACACCTTGTCCATATTCTGCGCCATCATCGGCATGTGTTCGCAAATCTCGACATCACCGTTGGTGGAAATTGGCTTGAACGGTCCGCCGGTATTGGCACCGGGCTTCAAGTCCCAAATGTCCATTGTCGAAGGCCCCCCACCCATCCACAGCAAGATCGCTGCTTTGCGATTCTTCGAGAGCGTCGTCGCGTTGGCCCGTAACGTCTGTCCCATCGCCAAGGCACTACCGGCCAAGGCTGATGCACCAGCCATGTGACGCATGAAGTGACGTCGATTCATTCCAGCGGGGGTGCGAAAATTCATAGGTACCTCGGATCGCAAAAAAAAATTGGTTCTCTCAGTTTTGTTATTTGCTTGGTCGATTAATGGTTGAAGATGAACTCATTGGTGTTCAACACGACCCACCAGACGTCCTTCAACGCTTCACCGACATCGCCCTGGCGCGCCTGCAAAAACGCGCGGGCCATTGTTTTTTCTTTATTGCCAGGCTCGCGTGTCAAACCTGCCATGAACAGCCGATCCACACATTGATTATAATTCATCCCGGATTGGGTCAGCCGATTAATTAACGACCCGGGCCCCGTTGCGATCGCCTGGTTGATCATTTCTCCGTTAAACATCATCAACACCTGGGGAATCGTCCCGTTGAATGATGTTGACTCCTGCCCTTCATCGTTGCCAAAAGCTCGCGTGAACTGGCTCAGCCAGCGGTTTTTACGACGTTCCTGCTCTTCGTAGCTGCCGAGATTCTGATTGGCTTCGGTCGCGACCAGCAACGATTCGTACAGCTGCTCGGCTTCCATCTGCCGGATGTAGAAATGAGTAAATTTCGGCGACTCACCCAACATCGGATCGTCGCGCTTATTTTCGGCCGTTCGCTGGCTGGACAGCTGGTAAGGTTTGCTGAGCGCGATCCACTGAATCAACTGTCGCAAATCGAAATCAGCAGAACGAAACTCCTGTGACAGAAATTCCAGCAACTCGGGATGGGACGGAATGTTGTGGGGGCCGAGGTCATCCACGGGAGTGGTGAATCCATAACCCAGAAAGTGGGCCCACATTCGATTGACAATCGTCTTGGAGAAGTAAGGCGACTCAATCATCATTTCGGCAAACTTCTCCCGGCGGTTAACAACATTGACCAGCCCACTGCGATCGATCTCAGTGCCATCAACAAACACCGGGTAAGCGACGGCTACCAGTCCATTGCGGAGTTCGTAGAACGTCTCAGCTTCTTCTTCTCCATTGAGAGCTTCACCAGCGAAATCCTGGTCGGCCAATTGAGCCACTCCACCATCGGTTGCTCGCATGGCACCGCGGAAGGCCCGGACCTGCCGGAAGAAAGCGTTGGTTTCCCAATACTTCTGCTGCTTCCAATCGTTAAACGGATGGTTGTGGCACTGAGTGCATTGAACCTGCAAGCCCATGAAAATCCGAGTCGTGGCGGCGGTCGCCTGAGCCGCTTTGTCGTCGTTGACTTTATCAATCAGAAAGTTCGTTGCCCCGTTGAACTTCTCATCGCCAGGAGTTGTGGTACCACTGGCGGTGACCAGCTCATAGCACATTTTGTCGTAGGGCTTCTCACGCGCAAACGAATCACGCAAGTACTTCTGCATCCCTTCACGACTGATCATCGAGTTGTTTGCTGTCCCACCGGTGCGGCCGATCAATAGATTGGTCCACACCGTTGTCCAGTTACGAGCAAACTCTTCGGTGTAGCGATCATCGTAGAGCAGCGATTCGATCAGCTTACGTTTTTTGTCATCGTCTTCAGACTCGATGAATTGTTCGGCTTCTTCAATGGAAGGAATGCGGCCGATGATGTCCAGGTAGACGCGGCGGCACCATTCGCCATCGCCAGCTTGCCTGGAAGGCTTGAGTCCGTAATCACTCCAGGTCTGTTCAATCAGAGCATCGATCTGGTCGACAACCGAAGACGATGCAGCCGGGGTTTGGGCCAGCGAAACGCTGGATGGTAACAGAATACCGAACAGCAGCATGATGCCAACTGCGAGCCTGGGATTGACGCCCGTTGGGGTAAGCCAAGACATGTTGAGCAATTCCCTTTAGTGCAAGGCAGGTAGGGGGGGTGAAGATCACCGCAAGGAGCAGTGCGACACCACATCTATCGTACCGGCGCACTACTCTTTAGATACGCAATTATGGCTGATTTTCAACGCAAAAAGGGCATTTGCATCGGATATCGCGGATATTTACCGTTGGCGTGAACGTTTTCGACCAGGGTCACGGGGTCAGCTCCCCGGGAAGGCTAAAGTTGTTGTCCAGCCGATTTGGGCGCTAGCCTCGGACGAGAGCCAGCTGCAGCGTAAGCTTCGGAAGGTCGGTGGCTCGCGCCAAAACTGCTGGAGCAAGATACTCTCCCTTGGGAGAGTCGGCCTATCAGGGCCGGAGAGGGGGTTCGAAACCCTCCCCTCGCTTTGGCTCGACCCTCCCGCGAGC
>CAZJEK010000309.1:0-7050 GCA_964545005.1 uncultured Pirellulaceae bacterium | reverse complement strand
CTCAAATCGCCCCGGAGGGGCCGTCTTCCATAGCTTGGGGCGGAAGCCCCAAGAATAGCGTACAAATCTAATCACGCCCCGGAGTGGGCCGTCTTTTTAGAATGCGAGATTGGGGATTCCAAGGGATGAAATTTAATCATCCGAAACCGGATTAATTTACGGGCTGCTTGCGCCGGCCCCCTCCGGGGCGAGTTAAATGGTGCGAACAAATCTGGTACGACCTTGTCTTGCATGAGTACCCTGCCCCATCGTGCAGATCGAACGCTGAAAAACTTGTTCGAGAATCTGGAAATTCGTTCTCCAGTGCTAATTCGGACAAAAACAGCTGCCCGGGGTTGACAGTCGAGCGTGGATAACAGATCTTGTTGCCTTCGATTTGAGCCAGTTTTTATGGCGTCGCGACCGTAAACGGTCGATTCAACTCGAAATAAAACTTCAAAACTTGAGGGCGTAGCTCAGTCGGTAGAGCAACGGACTTTTAATCCGTAGGTCCAGGGTTCGAGCCCCTGCGCCCTCACTCTTTTTCTTCAATAATCGAGCAATTCTATAGGCTCGATCCAAGTGTCGCTAAGCTGTTGTAGGTCACTTTGGCTCATTGGCGATTTGATCCGATCTGCCAAACCGGTTCCAATGCTCGACCGAAGCCATGATCGGAAGCAAAGACCAGGTCGCTTGTTTCGCACCGCGATTTAGTTCGCTGACCAGATGACATTGCTTCATCGGTGCTGCTTCGTCACCGTCCCAACGCACTCATTCCCAATTCAGTGAGCTTCTCCCTCAAGAATCTCCTGCAATACCTTGGTCTTTGGGCGGTACGTGACCATCGGACGACTGGTGAACAGATTGTCAGGATGCCAAATCCCAAATTTTCCTTGCAAGTTGTACAGGAGACAATCGCCACTTAGTTCGGTTGGGGGGAGCGGTGATATTAGCGCACCTTCCCATTCAGAACTGATGTGCCCCCAGTTTTCCGAAGCCTTCTCCACGATCGATGCGTTGCCATCAAATTTATGGCCCCAATTGGAAACAAGTGGAGGAATCATCGAGCTTAGGGTTCTAAATAAATTCAGGTACTCCCACAGCTCTGGATGCTTGAAGATCGGAAAGTTCTGCAACTCAGCGATCGGAGGAAGGAAGGGGACCAGGAAAAACATTCCTCGATTGTCAACGTTTGGATTTTCCTGAAAGCAAATCCACCATTCAGCGTCAACGACGACAAGACTGAAAGGCTCCAGTTCGTCGATCGCCTGAAATAGACGTTGAGCCATTTCGAATTGCAGATTGCTCGTTCTTTCCCCCCAGATTCGCCTTACCGAATCTCGACTGACGATGCCGCTCTCGGCAACACGATTTAGGCCATGCAAGTTCAGATGCCGAATTGATGCAATCTCAACAGGCAGGGTAAACTCAATGGCACTCATTCCGCCCGGGAAATTTGAGGGATGTTCGAATTGGATGGTAGCTCTCCCTATTTAAGAACCAACTTTGTTTCATCGCTGGTGCTGAAACCAGGCGGCCAGATCATCGACGTTGGAAAAGGAAATGTCAAAATTTCCTCGAACCCGTTTGTGCAGGGCGAGCCGAATGATAAACGGTTCGCCGTTCAACTTGGTTCGCAGGTAGTGTGCCTCGGATCGCTGCGATTGATCGATTCCAAAAATCGGCCAGCCTTTGGCGTTGGCAATTAAAATGGCCGTCCCGATCAACTGAGCCAACTCTTCATTTACGACCATGGATGTGCCTGAAGTTGATCGTTCACGATAGGAGTCCTTTTTCCTTCAGGAGAAATCGCAATTGCGTTGATCGATTCAGTCTATCGAAAGTTGGGGAATTGATCTTCGTGTAGGGTACATCGGCATAGGATTCGCCCCAAATCGTCTCGGAGGAGCGACAGCGATTAGCCCACAACGCAAGGGCCTGTTGATATAGTCGCAAGGGAAACCCGAAGCGTGAGCGAGGGCTACACAAGTGCCGCCCGAAGGGTGGCTTTCCCTCACTTACGTTTCGGGTTTCCATTAAATCAACAGGCCCGCAACCCGTGGGAGAATGGTTGCCAAACCGCAGAATAGCTGCGTCAGTCGCATCAGGGGACGCCGCGAGCGTACAAACCGCCGCACGTCTCGCGTTCGCTGCCGCCCCTGCCGGGGCTTGAGATTTTTTTAAACCTTTGTCCCACGGCTCACGTCGTGGGCTAATTGCTGTCGCCACTACCGTGGCTAAAACAACATCGGGACTGGCATCACTATTTGGTGCAACGCGGTTGAAGCGAAGTTACGTTCCTAATTGGCAGATTGTTATTCCAGCTACCTGCGTGAAGCAGTATCCTGAAGGCGCAGTTGATTGGCAATTCAAACAGGAAGCGGGACAGGATGTCGTGGCGGTGCGAACGATGCGGTGAAGAACACGGGGATCAGTTTGATGCCTGTTGGCGGTGTGCTCAAGTTGCCAGTTCCAGCCGCAAACACGATTCCAAGGCAATGGAGTATCTCCAACGTTATGGATTGTTGGCGATCAAGTTTGTCGCGGCAATGCTGGCTGGAAAGATGGCTTTCACCGGTCGCGCCTATGAACAGCATGGCTTGGCGAATCTTTTTGCTGCCTTGTTCGCGGGTTCGCTATTGACGTTTCTGCCTCGAATTCGTTGGATCCCACCGCTGGTGATTATCGGGTTTTGCATCGGGCCCACCTTTTTCGCACCGACGATCAATCGTAGTCCAGCCCAGGAACTCAACGCGTCGGCCACGGGTGCTGCGATCGGGTTGGTGCTGGGGATTTCGTTGTCGATGTTTGGCAGCCGTTCGACAAAGCCGCTGACATGAACCGATCGACAGAAATACCGAACCCCTATTCTTCACCGAGAAATGCGAGCAGCGGTCGGTTAACGAGAACGATTGCATGGTGCGCTGTGACTGGGTTGTTGGCAACGATCATTACGCTGATTGCGATGTCATTGATTGCGGTCCTTGAGGGGCGGACGTCAGCGGCGCTGCCGCTGGATGCTGGCGACCTGGAAAGGGGAAACCTGCTTCCCTTGCTGTTGTCGAATGAATTCTGGAAGTGTGTTCCTTCGATGCCTGGCATTCAGGGGATCATCGATGCCCGGGCGCTGGGGTTCGTATTGGCTTGGGCATTGATCACTGCCGCGATTCTGTTCCGCCTTGGGATTCGGTTGCCAGGTCCGATGTCGGTCATCATCCTGGCGGGCGCCCCGATCGCTTACGGGGCTGGGGTTCTGGTGTTGAACACAACTCAGCAATCACCAGCAGGAATCGGTCTCTGCTGGTCGTTTATGATCGTATCGGTACTCTATTGTGCGCTGGCGTCGGCTGCATTGTCGTTGCTCGCATGCCTTATTCAACGAACTGACAGGTAATTAGTCATGAGTGGTCTCCAACGCGCTATTGAAATTGCAGTCTCTGCACATCGCAATCAAACCCGTAAAGATGGATCGCCTTACGTGTTACACCCACTGCGGTTGATGATGTCAGTCGATTCAACTGCGGAAAAGATCGTTGCGGTGTTGCACGACGTGGTTGAAGATACCGACGTAACGTTTGAGCAGCTTGAAGAGGAAGGTTTTTCTGAGCAGATTCTCAACGCTTTAAAGTTGTTGACCCATCTACCTGATGTCAGCTACGAAGACTACATTTCGGAAATCCAACACCACCCTCTGGCCCGGTCCGTCAAGCTGGCCGATTTGAAAGATAACTCAAATGTTTTTGAGATACCTGAATTGAGAGCCAGCGATTGGGAGCGATTACAGAAATACCACCAAGCCTTCATTCGCTTACAGGGCGACACCGAGTAAACTGAGTTCGGTGCCTCAGTCTGATTGGAACAAAATGACTCTTCCCCATTACATCAAAGTTGTCGCCCGCCGGGTGTTTGCAATTGGCTGCGCTTGCCTAATGGTCGGATTGTATCTCGGGTTTTCCGGAGGATTTGACAATCTTGCCTGGGTCTGCACATTGGGAGGTGCAGGCATCGCACTTGTCTTCGGAATTGTGTGGGCTGTTTTTCGCGACGCAGACAGTCACTTGAGGTGAGCAGCAGGTCGGGCGTCTAATCATGAAAAACTCTCCTCAAAAATCCGCAGAACTTGCTCCCAACCAATTGCGGGCCAAATTCTTTTTTGTCGCTGCTGCCACGGTTGGGGCGATTACGGCGGTTGTTGTCGCGACCAACGTGGTGTTTTTATTTGCACCCGGCGACGTTGCTGGAGCTGAAGCGGCTGGTAACCACGCTGTACTATTGCATGACGTTATCGTTTTCGCCGGGGTCGGCGGTGTCGCATCGTATGCACTCTATCTGCTGGGCATGGCCGCCAAATACCCGTCGACTCATTCTCCCCAGGGCCGGTTGCAAAAAGTCTTTCACGCCACCAAGCACCTGGAAATCAAGGACGCATCGCAGGTTGGGTTTTATGCAAAAGCGTCGGATATGGAACTGCATAATTTCTACAGGAAACTATCCAAGTCACCGCCAACGGCGAAGTATTACGCGTTAATCCTGGAGATCAGAAAAAGAGTCGGCTGATCAGATTGGTAACGTGGTAAACGCTGGCGGCTGACAAGTTGGCTCACGCCCCTTGCGCGAAACGCCCAAATCCTTCGGCTGTTTCAAACGCTTTCATTTGTCCGCAGCAGTTTGGCGCGGTGGCTGCCAAAAAACAAGGATGAGGGCCAAGGAGGCCAAGTGGGGAAGGCGAGTCACCTGTGGTTGCCCCCGATTGAAGGGTCGGCGGGTTGGTTTATTCAAACCTGCGGTAATTGGCGAAGGAGATAATTTACGCTTCAAAACTTGGATAGAGTAGTCTGATTGCTCGTTAAAAGAGATAATTTCACCGTGGTGGCTCGGCCGGGCCTGAGCTGTCGAGTCCCGCAGTCGGTAAGAAGGTCGAGATTCCCGAGCTGGACCTGTTTGAGGTTCCAAAGATATTTTGGAAGTGCCAAGATTTTCGCAGGCGAGCCGAATAAACTCTCGTTCTTGGTGTTCAGTGTTGCTATGGCTACGCGTAAGTTTCAACGCTTATATTTACCGCAGAGGCGCAGAGTGCACGGAGATTATCGTTCTAAATCCTACGTAGACTCCGCGGATTTTTCCAAGTGATTCTGCCGGGAGCCATGTTTCGTTCGTCCATAAATTTTTCAACCATATTCGTCAGGAACTTGCCAGTGTCTCACATACCAACCGGTGGATCGACCAGATGAGCGTGATTGCCAGAGCCAAGGAAGTATCTAAATCGTTTGGGGACCAGATTGCCGTTGATGGATTGAGTTTTGAAATCAATGCTGGAGAAACCTTTGGTCTGCTGGGCCCCAACGGCGCCGGGAAAACAACGACGATCAGCATGTTGATTGGATTGTTGAAACCCGATTCCGGTGAAGTCGCCATCGGTGGAAAAGAAGGTCTTTCCAACGACCCAACCGATCCTCAGGTGCGGCGAATGATCGGCGTCGCGCCGCAGCAATTGTCGCTGTACGATGAATTGACCGGGTACGAGAACCTCAAGTTCTTTGGTCAACTGTATGGGCTGAGCGGAAGCTATTTGTCAGAACGTATTCAATGGGCGCTGGATTTTGCCAAATTGGCCGACCGGCAAAACGATCGGATCGATACTTATTCCGGTGGCATGAAACGGCGAATCAACATCGCCGTCGCGATGATCCATGATCCTCAAATTGTGTTGCTGGACGAACCGACGGTCGGAGTTGATCCGCAATCCCGCAACCACATTTTCGATTGCATTGAACAGCTGCGGAGCGACGGTTTGACAGTGCTGTATACGACGCACTACATGGAAGAAGCACAACGGTTGTGTGATCGCGTGGCGATTATTGACCACGGAAAAATGCTGGCGATTGACACCGTCAAAGGTCTGTTGGATCGGTACGGTGGGGCCTCGGTGGTGGCGGGTTCATTGCCTCAGCCGCCGGAAGGGAATCCGTTCGGTGATCGCAGTGTCACCTTGGATGGCAACGACTTTCGATTTGAGTCGAATCAACCGATCGCCGATATTGCGGAGCTTTCCAATGGCGGTGTCGAGTTCAACTCCGTCACGATTGCTCAGCCTGATTTGGAGAGTGTATTTTTATCCTTGACCGGACGAAGCTTGAGGGACCAATGAGCCAGATTTTAGCGATGGCGTTAAAGGATTTGAAACTGTTGGCTCGGGATCGAATTGGGGCCTTTTTTATCGTAGGTTTCCCGATCTTGATGGGCGTCTTCTTTGGGCTGGTCATGGGGCAAAGCGGTTCTGGTGGTGGTTCGGGCAAGATGAAAATTGCCATCATTGACCAGGACGATACGCGAATCTCGCAGCTGTTTGTGTCTTCCTTTGAAGAGAATGATTCTGTACAGGTTGAACGGATGGACGACCTGGAGGAAGCCAGAAATCTGGTCCGTCGTGGTCAACGGACCGCGATGCTGGTATTGGAGCCCGGTTTTGGCGAGACTGCCGGGCTGTTCTGGGAAACGCCACCCACGATCAAGGTCGGCGTGGACCCCTCCCGGGCTGCCGAATCGGCGATGTTGCAAGGCTTCATCATGGAATCGGTAGGGCAATTGGCTGGCAATCGGCTGTCGGACTTGACCGAGATGACGTCCTTCGTCGAGCGCAGTCGGCAAGAGTTGGCCGAAGATCGGGAAATGCCGGCGGCAACCAAATTTGCCATGTCAGCGTTTCTTGGTTCACTGGAGCAACTGACGTCCAGCATTGACACGCTGCAACGAACGGAACCGGCTGGCGATGGGGATGGTGATTCGCCTGCCGGTCGAGGTGGGATTCAATTCGCCAATATCGAATCGATGGACGTGACTCGTGAAATCGATCCTGACAGTATCGCTGGGCAGTTGTCACGTTCCAAATCAAAATGGGATATCAGTTTTCCTCAGGCCATGATGTGGGGCGTGTTGGGCTGCGTGGCCGGGTTTTCGATTTCCATCGCTCGGGAACGCACGCAGGGAACATTAACGCGATTGCACATCGCGCCGGTTTCCCAGTTGCAAGTGTTACTCGGTAAGGCGCTGGCCTGCTTTTTGACGGTGGTC
>CAZJEK010000308.1:0-7074 GCA_964545005.1 uncultured Pirellulaceae bacterium | reverse complement strand
CCGTCGCCGTTGACGAGGGGCAGGTCATGAACTCCATGCGCTTTTCTGAGGCAGCGATTTGCCGGATATAAGCAATGGGAGAGTCCAGCGAAGGGCTGCTGACTGGAACCGAGTCGGCCCAGTTCACCTCACCAAACGAGAGCCGGTCGAACATATTCTGCTGTTCCATGAAGGGCAGGATAAAGGACGACCAATGAGCCCCTTCCTGAGCTTCACCCAACATGGGAAAACTGCCGTAAGATGACTCAAAGTTGTGCGAAGCTAGCGCAATCTGTCTCAAGTTGTTGGCACAGGCAGTTCGCCGGGCCGCTTCTCTGACTTGTTGAACGGCTGGCAGCAACATCCCGATCAGGATTCCGATGATCGCGATAACAACCAGAAGTTCGACAAGAGTAAAACCGTTTTTTCTCGTCGTCGTGGGGGGCATCAATCTATTCCTAATAAAAAAACAAAAATCCGATCGACTGACGTCCATCGCAGCTAGGGGATGGACGTCGGAATGTCGTACTCAAATGTGTTCGTCTCGCCCTTGCGGATTTCGAATTCAACAGGGCTGGCTTCGGGGTCGTTGTAGGGAGGCGGAACAATGTCTTTGGTCACCAGCGTGCGATCGTCATCAGACTTTTCGCCCAGGCCCTGGGTGCCTCCGTTCTGTGCGATATAGCAGTTGAAACAGACCCGATACTTGCCGGCTGCCAGTCCGTCGCCAGCGGTTGACCGGAGTACCAGGTTGCCGTCCTTGTCGGTTTCGCCAACGCCCAGTGTGAAGCGGTCGACGTCCCGACCAATGGGACGGAAATAAACCAGCAATCGTTCGTAAGGCTTGCCGCCCAAGGTGACTTTGCCGTTAATTGGATTGAGCGGCGGATCGCCGCAGCCAGTAGAAACAACGAGCAGCACCATTGCGGCCCACAAAAAACGAAGCATGTGTTCCTTTCGAAACAGGGACAGTCTTGAAGTTCGTGAAGGATTAGTGGTCGTCATTGCCACTCCCAAGTTTTCTGAATGTGCCGTTTGACTGGGGGACGTGTCCTTCAAAGTCAAACAGTTTTCCGACCATTGCGTCGAGCCTTTTCCGTTGCTCAGCATCAAGGGTTGCCAGCAGTCGCTGAGAAGATTTCCGACGCAAACGGCGAATGGTTTCCTCAAGCTCTTCTTTCTCCGCTTGAGCGAGTTGCTTCAATTTGCGGATGTCGTCATCAGAGAGTTCGAGTTCGTCTCGAACCGGGCGCAGCGACAGCAAGCGACTGACATCAAGTGATCCATCAATTGGGGAAACGGCAAAACTTTGTAAGGCAATTTGTTGCCACCGCCGAAGCTGTTCTGGCACAAGTGTTTGCGAGATTTGGGTTTCCAACTCGGTAAACACTGAATCCAATTCGCCTTGGCGATCCGATTCACGTGACCGAATCAGTTCGAGTCGTTTGGCTCGCAGTTTCTCGGGAAAATCGCTGCGAAGCCTGTCAATCGCTTCCAGTTGATAGTCGAGTAGTTCAAGCTCACGAATGAGAGGGCCGTTGTCCGGCAAGATTGACATTGCCCGGTTGAGCAAAGACCGAGAAATCGGCTTGGCTTCTGCTGTTTGGGCTGATGCAACCGCGGTCATCGATACGACAACGCAAATTGCACAAATGAGATGTTCCATCTCGCTTCCCCCCGGATGCAAAGTTCACAATCGAGCTGCGCTGGGAATCAACGAAGCTTTTTCATGTCAGATGGGCGAGAGGTTAATGGCGATAGTTGAAGAAACTGCGAATCGTTTATTAAGTTCCTTTAATTGAAAAAAGTGTCAGTTGTGTCTCGCAAATAATCAGGGAGCTCGTTGCTTGTTTGCGCTTTTGGATAGAACCAATTCGCATCAAGTCTCAGTCTGAAACTGGCTGATTGTGAAGATTCGTCGAAACCAAGTTTGCCGCCGACAAGAATATTGATCAGCCACGCAACAACTGGTTGAATGCTGATGCGCAAAAATCAACTTTCGTTTTACAGCCTGAATTCGTCTCATGAATTGCTTTCGCGAGCGTGGTTTGTTTCGAGTCAGTTCCCTTGACCAATGGCAAAGGGATCAGCGATGAACAGCATGAGCAACCGATTCTCCAAAAGCAGGACGTTAGACATCGCATTGCTGGTCAAGACCGATAGCGAATGGCATCGTGGAGTCATCCAGGGGATTGCCAGCTGCCGGACGGACATGGAGAACTGGATATTCACGGTTCCTGCATCCGACTCAAACGGTGAGGTCGCGTTGCCAGAAAATTGGGATGGCGACGGGATCATCTGTCGCACGACCAGTGACACCTTAGTGGAAAGCATTCGCGAGAGAGGTGTGCCGGTGGTCAATATCTCCTGGCTGAATAATGCTCCGAATTTTCCAGTTGTTGCTTCGGACGAAGCCGCCTGTGCCCAGATGGTCGGCGGCTATTTTCTGGAAAAACAGCATGCAAATTTTGGATACGTCGGGCCGCCACCCTGGCAAAACTATCGCACCACGATTGAAGATACGTTGAGGCAGTTTGTTGAATCGCATGGTTGCTCGCTGAGTTGCTGCCCCACTTCGGGTGCTGCGAAAGACACGATGGGGGTTGATCAGGAGGAACTTGCGGATTGGATCAACGATTTACCAAAGCCGTGCGCAATCACCGTCTGGTCCAGTTTTGTAGGATACCTGGTGATTGTTGCCTGCATCCAGTTAGGATTTGAAATCCCGCGAGACGTTTCGATTGTGTGTATTGAACATGACCCATTGTGGTCCGTGCTGGCGCCGGTGCCGCTGTCCAATATTGATCAGGATCCGACTCGAGTGGGGCATCTGGCCGGCCAGTTGATACGGTCGATGATTTTGGACGAAGAGACCGCCAAGCCTCAGCCGATTCTGGTCAAGCCGATCGAAATCGTTGAACGGCTTTCTTCCAAAGCTTCGGCCGTGAAGGATCCGGTGCTGGGCCTCGCGATCGAGTACATTCACGACAAGGCGTCTTCTGGTGTGACGGTATTGGAGGTTGCCAAAATGCTGGGAATTTCCCGTCGGACGTTGGAAGAAAAGTTTAAATCCAGCCTGGATTGTCCGCCGGCAGCCTTCATTCGCCGCTATCAAATTCGTGAAGTCTGCCGTTTGCTGCGCAGCACGGATCTGAACATTGCGACGATCGCCAAGCGGACTGGTTTTTCTTACCCTGAGGTGTTGATGCGGGTGTTTCGGAGAGAGCACAAAATTACACCGACCCAATATAGAAATCAGTATCGAAAATCTGGCTCTTGATTGCCAGGTGAAACTCGCAGCTTGGAATCAAACGCAGCCTTTGCGCGAATTATCAATGATCTCGCGGTCTTCTTTTTGTAAGCTATTCGACTGTCGTTAGCATCCAGTATCAGCTTTACCTCTCGTCAACGAGTAAATGAAATGAGCCAACCGATTGAACGTATCCTGGAAGTGTTTGCAGCCCGCGGCGATGAAACATATGCCGACGAAGATGTGACACAAAAAGAACATGCATTGCAGTGTGCCGTCCTGGCGATGGAAGCGGGAGAATCTGATGAACTGATCGTTGCCGCATTGCTGCACGACATTGGCCATATCCTGGGTGAACAGGACCTGCCAGCCGATTGTTCCAAGGATCTTGACGACGCTCACGAGGATCGAGGCTACGAGTTTTTGAAGGCTCATTTTACCGAATCCGTTTCGGAACCCGTTCGGCTGCATGTTGCCGCAAAACGGTATCTCGTTACGGTTGATCCTGAATACCGCGATAAGCTCTCACCGACATCACTAAAGAGTTTCGAGGACCAGGGAGGGGAGATGAACACCGACGAGGTGCGAGCATTCGAATCCAACCCTCACTTTCAAGCGGCAGTTCGTCTGCGGAAGTGGGACGATCAGGCCAAGCAAACTGATTTTCCGCCGATCGAAGTCAAGCAGTTCACTGACAAACTTGAGCACGCGCTGGCCCTGGCAAAGTCCGAACCGGCCAATAATTAGCGGGCTTGAGAATTCGGTTTGGTCGGCGACAGCAAGCGACAAACCTGATAGATTTGACAGTGTTTTTGCACTTTCAGGTCGACTTAACAGATGGCAAGTTTTCAGGCAGTCGTTTTCGACGCTGAGCGACAGCAATTGATCCCCCGGGAACTCGACAGCATCAAGCTGCTGGAGAACGAAGTCCTGGTGTCGATTCAATGCTGCACGATTTGCGGTAGCGACTTGCACACGTTCTCCGGTCGCAGGTCGGGCCCGAACCACGCGATCCTCGGCCACGAGATCATTGGTCGTGTCGAATCCTGGCTGGGAAAGCAACCCGTTGATCATCAGGGGCGTCTACTGCACGTTGGCGACCGAATCACCTGGACGTTGTGCGCCAGTTGTGGCCGATGTGCCAATTGCGTTCGCGGTTTGCCCCAGAAATGCGAGCAGCTGTTCAAGTATGGACATGAGGCATTCGCTGGAGACCGCCCCAGCGGCGGGTTAGCGACGCACTGTGTGCTACGGCCTGGAACCACGATCTTTGCCGTGCCCGATGAGCTGCCCGATTCCGTTGCCTGTCCGGCAAATTGCGCCACTGCCACGGTGATGGCGTCCATCCGCTTGCTGCAGGAAGTCACGCCAGTTCAGGGACGCATTGTTTTGATTGCGGGCATGGGAATGCTGGGGCTGACCGCAGCGGCTGTCTGCTCGCGGTTGGAGGCAAGTCGGGTGGTCGCGGTTGACGTTTCTCAAACCAGGCTGGAACTGGCCAGGCAGTTCGGAGCGACGCACACGATTCTTGCCGGTTCCGAATTCGAATCGCAGCTGTTACAGGCGACCGATCGGGAGCAAGCGGACGCGGCCTTGGAATTTTCCGGCAATCGCCATTCGGTTAGCGTTTGCCTGGACAGCCTTCGTACCGGAGGCACGTTGATCGTCGCTGGATCGGTCTTTCCGAGTGACCCGATTGCGTTGCACCCGGAACAACTGGTGCGTCGATTGTTGACACTGCGTGGCATTCACAACTACCGCCCCGATGATCTGGCTCGCGCGATACAGTTCCTGCTAGAAAATCATCAGCGATTCCCTTTTTCGCAGCTGGTTGAACGAGAGTACCGACTGGAAGATTCCGACGCGGCATTTCGATTTGCTTGTGAGGCTGCCCCCGTTCGGCTGGCCGTCAAACCTTGAGCAATCTTCGGGGGCTCAAGCGGTGTCGACTCCAACCACCGGCTCCGATTCATGTGGGACTCGGCGGTGGTAATACACTGCCAGGAAGACGGTCAATACCAATGACACTCCCGCGACCATGGTCGACGTCCAGATCATCAGCTTGAGAAAGTCGATCTGGTCGGAAGCATAGTTGCGGAAAATCATTACTGCCACATAGCCCAGGTATCCCAACGCATCGGCCAGGTACATCAAGTACCCCAGCGTGCCGATTTCACGAAACGACGCGATCATTCGCTCGAAAACCGTCGTGTGGAATGCGACGTACGGAATGTACATTCCCAAGCCCAGTAGGATCATGAATGCCATTGGGGACAGGATTTTTGCGGATTGCCCGAACAGCGAGCCGATCACGATTAAAAACCCGACACTGATGATGCCGATGGAAGAAAGAAATGCGAGTCGATTGTTACGAATCGCGATGATACTACCGTTGATTGCCATCACCAGCAACGCAATCCAGAACTCCGACTGCGCATACACGGTCGGTTCGTTGTCGACTCCCAGACCTTGCCAGATTTCAACGGCGAAATCGTCACGCATGCTGCGAACAATGGTCAGCAAAATGTAGATGACCAGCAAGCCGCACAGACCGACGTAATGCCGATAAAAGAATGCCCGTCTTTCCGAACGCATCATCGGCATCCGTTTTGATCTCAGCAGCTCATCTTCGGGGCTGGGAGGTGGGATTTGGGCAAGCAACCAAACGAAGATTAGCAGCGGAACGACAAAGATCAAACCCGTTACAAACGGCATCCAGTATTCGTCGACGTTGTAGACCTGAACCAGCGAGCGTCCGACAGACTTGACAAAGCCGGAAGAGACGATGAAACTCGCGCACAGTCCGGCTGACAAGGCCTCGGTGACTCGTCTTCCTTCCAAAAAGCCGATTACCAGTCCAAACACCATGCCCAAAGGCAGCCCATTGACGAATAACCAGATGGCATTCCAGGGCGTCGGGGTGACCGCAAACAGCAACAGCGCTACTTCGGCGATTGCGATCAGGGCCAGAATGGAAACCGCTCGATAACGGGCCGGCATTTCTGAAATGACTTTGATGCCGATGAATTTGGACAGCGTATAACCAGCAACCTGGGAGGCTACCAAGACGGTTTTAAAACCGATTCCCAGCCAGATCGTGTCTTTGAATTCGCCTGCGGTAAAAGGTTTTCGAAACGCATACATGCAAAAGTAGGTTCCGAACGCCGCCATAATGCAATAAGCGGAGAATGTCGCCGGACCAGACTGAGACAATTTTCGTTGGATGAAATTGCCTTCGTTCATTTCAGACTCCAAGCGTTAATTTTACGTGACGGTGCATCGACGACCGGACAGGTAGAGTTGTAAGATGACTTGAATGATGCTGGAACACCCACATTGCATTTGTGAAGGCGACTTAACGAAAAATGAATACTGACTTAATTGTCATTGGCGGAGGGGTGTTGGGCACCTTTCACGCCTACTTTGCCCGGCAACGTGGCTTGTCTGTCACGTTACTGGAAAAAAACTCACAGCCGGTGGGAGCGACGGTGCGCAATTTCGGACAAGTCGTTCCTTCGGGAATGAACGAGCACTGGCAACAGTTGGGTCGCCGAAGTTTGGAGGTCTACAACGAGCTTCAGAAAAATGATGATCTCTCCATTAGCAATAACGGCACGATCTACATTGCGTCAGACGATGATGAGCTGCGGTTGCTGGAAGAGCTGAGGGAAATCAATCGGGGCACAGGTTATGCGTCCGAGTTGTGGACGGCGGAAGATTGTCTGCGTCGTTACCCTCAGCTTCGTGCGAGCTATGTCGTCGGGGGGTTGTTCTTTCCGGAAGAGCTCTCTGTCAATCCCCGTGTGATGATCCACCGACTACATGACTTGCTGCGTCAGCGACAG
>CAZJEK010000307.1:0-7084 GCA_964545005.1 uncultured Pirellulaceae bacterium | reverse complement strand
CGATCGAATCCTTTTTGCGAGGGCGTGTTCGTTTTGCAAATGGTCCGTCCGACGAGCGATATCACCTGAAGTCCAAACACGTTGTTTTACTCGCATCAACTGTAATTGGCCCCGGCCACGCTCGTACAGAGTACCACAGTGCCCTGTACAAAAGAGCCGCGATGAAGGGCGACTTCAGAACGATTCATAAGCTTCCAGAGGAAAAAGAATATCCGCTTGCAATCGCTGAACGACCCGACGATGAACAGGATAGCCGGGAACTGTTAAAGCTGGCAATTGAAATTGGTGCAGTTTCTGAGTCAATCGAATCAGGCGAAAAGCGATATCGCTGTTGTCCAGTTGACATGACGATCGCTGGCCGTTTCACCAAATTAATCTGTGATCGACGACCTGTCCCTCACGAGTCACTGCGGCGTTGGCTTACTGAACCTTGGTTTATCAATTGTGTTCGGATTGGTATGCCTGAGGTCGAATCAGGCTGGGACCAGCAACTTTGTGCTGAGGCCGACCAGCTTACCGACGAAGACGTTGCTGATCGGTTGTGTAATCTTGGAATAATCGAGCGAACTCAAATCGGATTTCAATTTGGCTGCCCCCATCGTCCTGGTATGCCCAAACATGAGTCTCTTTTCCAACTTCGAAATAGTGAGCCACGCGGCATCAGTAAGGATGAGTTCGTCCGGGCGATGCTAAATTTCGACGATCTCTATACGCGAGTTTTGTTCGACGTGGTAATGGCAGAAGCAGCTGGCATCCTTGAGGAGCGTCAGTTGCCGAAATTTGCCAAGGAACTGGCGCAGCTTTGGAGGAACTAAGGGAGATCACTTCGATGATCGTCCTGCTGCCGAATGGGTGCAGAGCCATGGAAACCAACTTGTTTATCCAGATCATTGACCGTTCTCCGACTCTATATCTGTTTGCATTGGGTCTCGCACTGCGATGGGCGGGTAGCTATATCAATAAACGGTACCCGGGGGTCGAGTATTACCAGTTCGCAACGGCAATCATTGTTTTCGGGCTTATTGCACTTCGTCGCCTGATTGTCGATCCGCCTTACGACGGATTGGAATGCATTGCGGCTTTGGTTCGCGCAGCTTCGTTCGGCATGATCGGGTTCGGGCTTGCCGGGGGTATCGGGACCCTGATTCTGATGGCTGCCGAATGGCGAGCTGCCCTGAGGTCAATGGCGGCTCGACGAAGCGAGCAAGAGCGGCGAAAGCGTGAGTTGGCTGAAAAACTGGAACAGTTGTCTGTCAACCAAAAATCAGCAGAAGAAATTGCCGCAGAACGCCGCGCTGCAGAAGAGGCTCGCAGGCGAGTGCATGAAGAACAGGAAGCTATGGAACAAGCGGCTTTGCTGGAGGCTGCCACCCGCGAAACCGCACGAATGCAGTTTCGGCTACGCGCTACTGAGTCATTGCCTGCAGACAAACGAAAAACGGTTGAAGCGATGATCGAGACCTACCTGGGTGATGACGTTCCATCGCATGAATTCGAGCAAAGGTCTGATCTGATCCATGCGCACATCGTGACGTCTCAGATCGCTCCGAAACCTACCGGGTTTCAATCCCTGACTGAAATTGAGGAGGTGTTTTCTGAAAAACGAGCTGAAATCCAATCGCTTGAGATCAACGTCGTTGAAAAGGAAGCTCTGGCGTCTTATCTGGCCAAGGAAAAGCAGGCCGCCATCCACAAGTTTCTGAAAAATGAGGCATCAAAATGAGAATTACATTGAATCGAAACCGGACGTACAGTGAACTCGGGAACCTGGTTGCAGGGGCGGCATTCTTGTCCCTGCAGATTGTCCTTGTCGTTGCTGCATGGGTTGGGCAATCATCGTTCTTAAACGCTGAAGTGCACAATAGCCATGTCGACGATTCCCAAACGGGTGAGTCTATCGACACACGCGGTAGACGCGAGGAGCGGCAGTCCTTTTCAGCAACTGCGAAGCCGACAGGTCAAGCCGAGTGGATCGATCCAGCTATTGGACTGGCGAAATTCGAGGTGGAACTGTCGTTAAATCTTGCCAAGTCCACGAGCAAGGCCAAGCAAGGGGAAGCAAGACTGTTTGAGATCTTGAACAGTGGTGCCTCACATCTTTCTTCCCCCGCCGTAGTAGCCGTTCCAGCAATGCCGGAGAATGTCATCGACGCAAGGTTTTTTGTTGAGGCTCAACCCGACAATCCAAACGATCCGTTTGAAAAGTGGAGGTATAAGCTGGCATTCGATGTTTGCTCCGTTGAGGACCAGGGAACTAAAAAGTCTCGCATTGACAAAATTCCCGTTGTTTGTGAAGGGGTCTTGCCTCCTCGCCCCGTAGAAGTCGACATCCATGCCGCGCTTGTCGGTGTCACGCCAATACGTTGGGTGCGTATCGACGAGCCGACCGCCGAGTTTAAATGCCGTTTGGAATGCTCATGCCTGTCGGATCTTCCACCTGGGATCGAATTCTTGGGGGTTGCAGAAACCTCCGTGCCAGTTTCCATCGAAAACGACGGCGTATTTCAGTTTAAGGCGGGCGCATCGGTTGATCTGAAATTTCAGCTTCGGCATGAAATAGGCCAGTTTGTGCTTCAACCGATTTTCGGCACAGCGAATCCGTCCGGTTACAAGGTCAACACTTCGGCAGTGCAAGTGTCGCCAGCTGTTTACCCAGATCGATTGAAGTTGTTCTTCAACGACAACGCGAGTGAAGTGAACGCGATGAAGATTTCCCTCATGGAAGACCAATTCAAAGACGGAACGGTTGTCAGACTCGCAACAGGCATTTCTGATGAGACTGTCGTCGGGGCGGATACGCTGGAAGTTGTTGTAACTGCTTCACACGAGGGCGATTCAAGAACGCAATCCCAAGACTCGGTCGTCGGCTATCCATGTACCCTTCGCCCATTTTTACCAGAACGCGATCCGAAGCGATGGACGTCTTTCACAGAGGTTTTTCGCGTCGAAGTTAAGTCCAAAAAGCCGAATCCCGCGATCGAAACAGGGTTTGTTGACGTCAAGGTGAAGGTTATTTCTATCGAGCAACAGATGATCTTTCTTGCGTTCATAGCTGCGATTGCCATGCTCGTCGCCACAAAGAGCACCGGTCTCATGGCTACGGCCGAAGAGAGATATGCGCGAATGGAGAAGCAATCGGATCGTGAATCGGAATCCAAGCAAAAGTATCTTCAGAGTTGAGCTACTTTTCTTTTGCCTAAAGTTAGTTCGGTCGAGCCAATGGTGCTTCCGCATTGGCTGACGGGCTGAACTCATACGGTTGAGTATCCAATCGCTTTTCATAGTTCGTTCCTCACCGAAACGAATCGCTCAGCAGGCGTCTGTCGTCAACCAATCGTTTTGGGCCATCTGGTCCGCAACCACGAGTATGAAGCTCTGGCATCTTCTAGGCCACGGAATACGGGCCGCCAACTCCGCGTTCCTAACTTTTTGGAGGCTTCGAAATGATCCCCATTCGTATCGGCCAGGAAATTGCGACTCAAATCCCGGTCTTCCTTAATTCTCTGTTACTATCCGTTCACCTCTGGATCATTGGCCAGACTGGCAGCGGGAAAACGGAGACAATCAAGACAATTCTGACGCAAAGAATGCTCGAAAACGATCCGACGCCGGCAATGTTCATTCTCGACCCGCTTGGTGGGTTGAGCAACGACTTGTTGAATTTCTTCGCCCACCCGACCTTGTGTACCGACGACATTCGTGACCGCTTGTTATATGTCGAGCCCGCTCGCGGAGGAGACAATATTATCACGATGAATCCCTTGGCTTACCGAAATTCGGATGATCTGTTTTTCAATACAGGCCGGGCGGTGGATGTGATTCTGCGAGGTTCCGCAGCGCAAGACCTTTCTACTCAGCCACGGCTCAGGCAGTGGATGTTCAACTCATTTTTGTCGACCGGCGCGATGAATTATCCACCTGCAATGGCGGAGTTCTTGTTGCGGCCTGGGACGGAACAGCATCGCCAAATGCTGCGGCAGATTCCAGAAAGACTTCGGTTGATCTGGGCAGAAGTCCTGGGTTCCGGTGGCAGTATGAAAATGCAGCTGCTGGAATCAACTCGCAACCGGACAGCTCCTTTCTTCGACTGCCCGATTTTGCGATTGATGTTCTCGCGGCAACAAGCGACTTTTAACGTGGAAGAACTTATCCGAGAACGGAAGATCGTACTATTCAACATGGCACCCGGTGGCGTGATCACTCCCGATATTGCCTCCACAATCGGAGGGTTGTTGGTGAACGATATTCTTGAGACTGCGCGAAATCTCCCGCCAGAAATCGTGAAGTCCACCATTTTGTGCATGGACGAATTTCAAAATTACGTTGGGAATGATCTGTTGGAGGCCATCCCGGAGGTTCGTCAACGTGGCATCGAGCTTATCTTGGCACACCAAAGTCTTAGCCAATTAAAGCGGGGCGATATCGATCTGACGTCTATTATTCAACAGTGCCGCAACAAAATATTGTTTTGCAATAGCGGTGAGGACGCGGATTTGATGGCTCATGAATTGGCGTCGCTGGATTTCGATCCGATGAAGCTAAAGGAGGAATTGAAAAGCTTTCGCCAGAAGAAAGTCGGACAGCACAAAGAATGGCTGCGGTCGACGACGAAGACTGAAACTCATTCGGAGGCAACCGATGAGTCTGCCGGCAGCGGCAACTCCAGCACCTGGTCAAGCACCCGTCCCAAGGATGGTGAAGGCGGCAGCGACCAATCCGGTGAGTCGACTAGCGAGTCGCGCGGAAGAAGTCACAAAGAGGCCCACAGTTCCGGGACTAGCGAAACGATGTCGGAGTCCTTTGTTGATGACCTGGAGGATTTTTATGAGGTCAGCTCTCGACAGTACTTCTCATTTCAGGAGCAGTTCCAAGATTGGGCTCGCGACGTCAGGCATTTAAAAACGGGCCAGATGGTCTGCAAATTCAAAGACGATTCCAAGTTGTACCATGTCATTGGCGAAATGCTTGAGATTCCAGAAACGCCCGCCTTGTTGAAGCTGAAAGAAGAGTTGCTGGAGAAAAACTTTCAGCAAAAGTACTTCATCTCAAGAGAGCAAGCCGAAAACGACCTGGAACGAATGATCGAAGATCTGCGTATGGGGCGTACGCCTCTCATCATTGAGGGAGAGAAAATCGAGCGTCCAAAAATCGACGAGGACGCTGACGAAGATGGCGAAAGCGATCAGCACATCTTCCGGTAGAGATTATCGCGAGCGGTGGCAGCGATTGTCGAAAGCAGCGTTCTTGTTTCCGAGTTTTCACCCCGTTCATTCTCAAAGTCGTCCAAGTCGATGACAAATGAGGGTGAACGGGATTTTTCGTGAACTTCCAATTTCAAACTCTGACGTAAATCGTGACGGGACTCAAATAACACGCCGAATCTATTTCGATACCAGCGATTCAAGTCAAGCAACTGCTCCAACCGCAACAACTGATTTTGTTCATCGATGGCGGTACGCTCAAACTCGACAAGTATCTCTTCAACATCGGCCATGTCGTTGAGCGTTTGGATGGCATTCGAAATTTCCGGTTGCATTTGCAAAGTGTCCATGGTCTGAGGTTGCCAGATGCCTGCAAGTTTTGCAATTGCCGCGATTGTCAATTGTTGTCGCTTGCGCTTTAATCCGAATGTGGTGCCGAAGGTAGTTCCGAAGGCCGTACCAAGGTTGGTCCGCCCCGGGTCATCGATCAGCCGACAGCGCGATCGACGTAAGTCTATCCCCCTCCCCCATTTACGGTTCGCCTGCGGGCTTCGTCGCAAGCTCCTCTTCCCTTGGCTTCATTGCCATGTTTCACAACGGAAGGTTGCTCATTAGTTACATGGCAATGAAGCCAAGGGCCTGGCGGCCCTTCGCAAACCCACGCCGTTTTCATCTACCAACCTGGCCCGCAATTCTCCGCTTGGTGGCATACTCAAACGGCTGCACGCCGCTAACGCGTCGTGGTAAATGGTCCCCCCGGGCTGTTGGGGCGAGCGTTTTCCGGCAGATTCTCGACCAAAACGTGGTTACTTGACTCCAGCGCAGGTAGAGCGAAGATTAATCCGATCGTCAGCAATCTCGCTGGCGACAAAATTTCCCCCCACTTTTATGCTGGAGAATTTCACTTCTTATTTTCGTAGACGTCGAATCTCAGACTTGGTCGATGGCTTTGCATCGCAATTTCACCCGGTCAGCACTGATTTGATCGATGGCGGACGATTGAAAGCGTGTCCTGAGTACCCGGAAGATTTCGTCCACGTTGTGTACGATGACGTGATTTGCAACGACCTTCGCCGAAGCATGGTTTCGTTGTCAATCATTACTTCGGACCCTGATACCTATGACCTGCTCATGAGGTTTCAATGGAAGGCGCTGGGTGAGTCGGAGCTGTTCGCATTGGACTGCGGTGGTTTTTTACTCGTGTCAATTGACAAGTTCAGCGAGACATCCAGGCCTCAGTGGCGAAATCTGCTGGAGACGGCGATGAAGCACGGCGAATGCGACCATTGCCATGATTTATTGGCTCAGGATTCGCAGCCCTACGAAGACAGTTAGAAATGGGGTGTGCTCGATTACGAGCGCCTTCAAGATCGGTTTCGGCCGTTGACCTGCATTTGCGTCGAAGCTGAATCGCTTGGCTGTTGTCGCCCATTGGGCAATCTCAATCCGGAATCGAAGACTATTTCGATCTCCGGATCTTTTTAGCTTTTCACGATTCCGCGGTACTTGCCTCTCGAACACTACGAGCAAAGATTGCGATGATCGTCCGCAATTTCGCTGGCGACAAGTTTCCCCCCCACTTTTATGGAGAACTCTTTTTCTCTCAAACGGTTCCTCTCGAACCAAACATCCCGTCTGCTTTCGTCGGTTGTCAACCAAAGCAAGGCCGAGGCGGTCGAGTTGTTTGCAGCACGTTCGTTTTCGACCGTGCCTGCTGCTTGGGTCCAGGAATTGTTTGATCATCGCGGTATTGAGATGCCAATGCCAATGTACGGCTACGTTTTCATCATTGATGACAAGTCCGTTGAAGATTCGGTCGAACGCAACATGGCTGAATACGACTTTGGCGATGATGTTGACCGGCAACGACTGATCGATAGCGG
>CAZJEK010000306.1:220-7093 GCA_964545005.1 uncultured Pirellulaceae bacterium | reverse complement strand
CAAAGCACTGACCTTGCTGGCCCAGTTCGTCTTGAACCGGGCTCATTAAGCCTTACCAAGTTGGACGAAGGCAGATTTTGCTCGGGAATGGAAACCGGTCGTGTGAGCGATCGCTAAATCGATGCGAGCTTTCCCTCGCTTACGCGTCGGGTTTCCCTTACGACTAAATCAACAGGCCCTCACGCGTCGGGTTTCCAAAAGTGTGCAACTTCTACAGTTAAGCCTCTGGATGGGGACGGGAAACGATGGCAATGTAATTTGGGCAGCAAAATTGCTTGGTTTCGGCTATTATGGGACCTGATCGAATTCCCAAACCAGGTTTTAGAAAAGTTACATGCGGTGTCCCTACTGTCAGGTCGACAATGATCGGGTGATTGATTCCCGAACCAACGAGCGAGGGTTTGTCATTCGACGGCGTCGAATGTGTCTCAGCTGCAACAAGCGATTCACGACCTTCGAGCGTGTCGCCGAACTTGAATTTCGCGTCGTCAAAAAGGACGGGTCCCGTGAGGCGTTTCAATCCGAGAAGATCCGCAAGGGGATCGAGCGTGCCTGCTGGAAAAGACCCATTCCTACCGAGCGGGTTGAGCAAATCCTGATCGAAATCGTGCAAGGAATCTATCTGCACGAATCAACCGAGATCCCCAGCAAGATTATCGGCGAGATGGTGATGGAAAAGCTGATCGACCTGGACGATGTCGCCTACATTCGGTTTGCCAGTGTTTACCGTCAGTTTCGAGACATTCGGGATTTTGTGGAAGAGGTTCGGCCAATTCTGGATCGCAACCAGTTAGAGGTGACGGATAGCCAGGACTCTGGCATGTCCTGATTCGTCATGAGACGCGTGGTTACCAGACCAGCGATCGCCATTGCTCAAAGTTCATTGCTCCACTGATCAGGAGCGTTGATAACAGTGCAATGGCAACGTAACCTAAAAACACCGCGCGCTCGCGTTTTCGTGCTTCCTGAGCCAGTTGCCGTTTTTTCAGTTCTTCGAATTCTTTTCGTTCAACAGCCGAGAGGGACTGAAGTTGGTGGTATTGAGAATGCACGCTGGACATTGAATGAATCTCCCATTTGAAATTGGTCCTCCGAGCCGTCGACAACCTGCATGCCGACAATTCAACAACGGTTTCCCGGATCGCCAAGATTTGGAAGTGGCTTCCTACCAAGAATAGCTCTTTGATTTGAACTGGCGGTGAACTGCAATCGAAAATTCAGCTTCAGCAACGAATGGAGAATCGCTGGGCTGCGAATTCAGAACATTCGTTACAAGCCAACCCGGCCAGCGACAGGGAGTTGTACGCAATAACAGACCGAAGGATTTTGAAACCGCAGAAACGCAGAGCACGGAGAGTATGCAGAAATTCGAATGGTACTTCGCTCGTCCTCGCCGAACTCAGCGCCTCTGCGGTTGGTCCGTCGCAATGAGTTAGCGTGGCTACCAAACTTTGCGGCACGAACGTAAACCGCTAGTTGGCACCCGGAAACCGCGGCAGGCTCATGATCAAAACGCAGAATTCACCCTCGCTGGCGATTTCCAATAGACCGCCTTGAGATTCGATGTGGCTTTTGGCAACGGCTAATTCCAAGGCCCCCATTTCAGCTTTGACTTTGTCGATCGGCGGGGAATGCAGGTGTTCGACCGAATACTCGGTCTCGTTCGGTTGGAACCGGAGCTCACACTTCAGCTGATCCTTGATCATCGAGAACGTGGCTTTGATCGAATTAATCTGGTCTCGGCTGCGGGTGGCAACCAGGGCCAGCACCAGCAGGTTTTCGATCGATCGACTGGTAAAGTAGGCGTCGACCGAGACTTCCATCTCATCGGATTGGTACTGGATCAAAATTCGATCCGTGTCATAGGTTTCCTTCAGGTTCTCAATTGCCTCCTTGATTAAGGATGCAACTTTGCATTTGGATGGGTAGGGCTCAAATGGTCGACTGTAAGCCAACAGATTGCTGGTCAGCCTGGTAATCCGAGCCTGGTTGGCTTTGACGATTCCCCAGCCTTTTTGAATCATCGCCAAATCTTCTTTTTCAATCCCCTGATCGACCAGAAAGCTGCCGCCATTGATGACCTGTAAGACGTTGTTGACCCGGTGCGAGATGACCGAAGTCACTTCGCCAACTGCTGAGAAACGTTCCTGTTCAACCAATTTGCGGATGAACGCCTGGTTGTCGAGCGCCAACCCGACTTGTCGAGCCATGGAAACCAGCACCCTTAAATTGTCGCGAGTAAACGCGGATGGCTGATTTTCAGCTTCGTCGATTGACCGATCAAGGTAGATTGCCCCATAAAGGCGATCGCTTCCCATAACGGGTACACACATCGCACTGACATTGACCAGGGTCGATTTTCCAGAATCGGATTGGTCATCTTCATTGACGGAGAAATTTTTCAGCACTCCAATCCGATTTGAGATCACATGAGTCATCAAACTGCGATTGTACTTGGCAGGAAGCGATGACTCATCCGAGTTCGAATTTTTCCGTTTGACGATTCGATCTGACAAATCAGTCAAGTCGTGGTTGAGCAGGACGGCAATGCCCTGTTCCGGTTTGATCCAGGCGAGTATCAAGCCGAGGATTTCATTGAATAGCAAGCGCCGATTCAAAGGCCGATTCACGAGGACCGAAACTTCGTGGATAAAGCTTAAATCGCGTTGAATTTGATTTAGTTGCTGATTGGTTCCTTCACCGGCCCGACAGTCGGTGCAAGTGTCCAGGGAAAACTCATAATCAATCTCAAGTTTTTTATCGATTACGTTGGTATCGAACTCGTGATCGATATCTGGGCAGTCGGCCAAATTCAGTTCCGAATACTCGATGACTGATTTCTTGGAGAATTCGTCAAACCGCAGATGGGTTTTGCCGATGCTCAACTGATCTCCGTGGCTGATCTCGGCCCGCTCGACGGGGATACCATTCAACAAAGTGCCGTTGAAACTTCCGGCATCCTCCAGGACATAGGAGATTTCTCCCGGAATGATCTGGCGTCGGTAAATTCGGCAATGGACGCGCGAAATGGTAGCGTCGTCGATCTGCACGGAGCACTTCACATCGCGGCCGATAGTGGTTACTTCATGATCGAGCGGTATCAAAAGTCCCTGTTGGAGACCCTTAACAATTAGAATGCCGGGTTGCACGAGAGCTTGCTATTGGTCAATGGTCAACTTGCAAACAAAAGCGTTCGGTCAATTGGCGACTGAATCCTCAGTCGTCAGTTGATTCTGGCGTTTCGATTTGCATGTCGATAACCGTCCCGGCTTGAGGCGAGGATGGGGAGGACGATTCTTGTTTGGCGCAGCCGGCAAACAGAATAGCAAAGCAGAACGCGAACAGGATCGGGAACGTCTTTTGCAGTTTCACGGAGGAAGGGGAAATAGGTGAGGCGGATTTATTGTTAAGCATCGCAAGTCGTTTAGCAACGTTAGCCAGCCCACTACAATTTTTCAACCCGACGCCGGCAAGTATTCCACCTTTTCCTTCCAACGGACATACAAGCACCTGGATGACGCGATTTGTCGGGTTTAGCAACGGTGTGAAATGTCTCAGCAACGCAAGCGTTTTATCGAGCGGCAATGCCGTCGGTTTGGCTGGCGGTAAGCCGCGTTTTGAGAGCACTTTGCGCTTCTTGAACGACGATTGCCGTGTCTTTTTCAATTTCCGCCAACCGCATTGCCAGCTGGGATTGATTGACGCGGTCGTCACACAACGCTTGCCAGTATGCGACACGATGTCGCACTAGCAGTTGGTCAAATTTATTCGCAAATACTGACTGCTGAAACCACCGGGACGCTTCCTGCTGGTCTTCCCGCGACGGACTGGTGTCCAGCGAATCAACCAACGCCTGAAATCGATGCTTTGCGTCTCGCTGAATATATCGCAGGTATTCACGCGGTCCCTGGGTGGCGGGATCGTAGTCATAGCGGACCGGAAATTGCATCGCTGGATTTGAAGCATCGAGCTTTGTGGTCACCGTTGGCTCTCGAGTATTTCCAATGCATTGAAGCAAGTTGCCGGTTCGGATCAGCAACGAATCTCGAGTCGGGCATAGGCACGACAATAATTCCTGATCAGTGTCCAATACGTTATCGCGGATGACTTCCAGCCGATCATTGGCGCGCACAATAAACACTCGGTTACTGGAAGTGGGAACGTAAAAGTAGTTGCCAACCAGCACCGGAGAGCTTAACACTCGACCGCGGCCAGGAATCCGTTGAGCGTTGATCAGGGAGCCGTCCTGGGCGTCAAATACCTTGAACACGCCACTGTCGGAAAGGACATACAAGTGCCCGGTCAAGAAAATCGGAGACGTATGCCGGCTGGCATTCTGCACCTCCCACAATTTATGAGACGTTGTGACATCGCCTTCCCCACCCAGGCGAATCGCCAGCATCGATCTTGTCAGTCCGCCGGTGACATAGGCGACGCCCTGATCGACAAATGGGGTCGCAGCGGCGTACCCGGTTGGTCCTTCGCATTCCCAAAGTTGTTTGCCGGTCGCCGGATCAAAACCTCGCACTCGACCGTCGTCGGTGACAATCAATTCTGCTTCGCCTCGATCGTTACTTCCGATCACGGGTGTTGACCAACTGTCTTTGACATCGTCGATCCTCCACACGCCCTGTCCTGTTTCCTTGTCCAGAGCGATGACCGAATTACTTTCGGAACTGGCGTTTACAATGACCAGATTGCGATACAGGATCGGAGAAGCTGCCGACCCAAACTTGCTGGTTTCAAAGCCAACATCGGCATGCCACAGTAGTTTTCCGTTGTCACCGAATGCAAATACCCCCGAAGCTCCGAAGAACGCGAACAGCTTTCTGCCGTCGGTTACCGGCGTGCTGCTGGCCAAGCCATGCTGTAGCAGCTGGTGGTTCAGTGGTTGGGTAAGTGGGCTGCCTTGAATATCCTTTTGCCATTTGACAGCACCTGATTCGATGTCCAAACAGGCCACGTGGTGCACTAATCGGCTGACGTTTCCAGGATCCTGATAGCTGGTCCCATAGCCCGAAGAAGACGTGACATACAAATGACCTCCTGCGGCAATGGGAGACGATGCGCCTCGACCGGGCAGTTGGCAATCCCACAGGATATTCTGCGACTCAGACCAGATTTTCGGAGGATTGTCCAAGTCGGAGACTCCCGTCGATCGGTTGCCTCGAAATTGACGCCAAGCGGCAGTACCTTCACCGGCATCGAATACAAACTCAGTCGTCCAGCGAAACGCCCCTTTCATGATGAGTTGTTTCTGAGGGCTGAGGCTCTGCACCGACTGGGGAATCGATTCCGGCGTTGGCTGAGGTTCGGCCGGAAAATTCCATGTCCCCAACGTCACCAAGCCAATCGCGATTGCTGGAACCAGTACAATGGTCGCCGCAAGCATGCGTTGAGTTGTCATCCAAACCACCCTGCTGAAGTGTCCAGTTTCACGCGTTGTTTTATCGCAATTTGGCCGGACAATGAAAATGCAAAGGTCCCAATTAATCAAATCTTCACAAGCCCAGTCAATCATGCCTCAGGGAAACTCGTTTGAACCGTTCAGATTACCAGAAAACCTGACCGAACAGGAAATGTTGTCGCGTTCTCGGGAGTTTTACGAGATGATTCAACAGCGTCGAACCGTGCGAGAATACTCTGATCGGGCCGTTCCCCTGCAATTGATCGAACGCTGCTTGCTGGCTGCGGGAACCGCACCCAATGGAGCCAATTTACAGCCATGGCATTTCGCGGTCGTGCAAGATCCGGAAATCAAGCGACAAATCCGAATTGCCGCAGAAAAAGAAGAGCACGAATTCTATCACGGCAAGGCGCCCCAGGAATGGTTGGACGCCTTGGCTCCGCTGGGCACCGACGAATCCAAGCCTTTTCTGGAAATCGCGCCGTATTTGATTGTTGTGTTTGGTCAAACACACGGCGTTGATCGCGATGGAGACCGAATCAAACACTATTATGTCAACGAATCGGTAGGTATCGCGACCGGGATGCTGATCACTGCCCTGCACTTCAGTGGTTTGGCGACATTGACTCATACGCCCAGCCCCATGAAGTTTTTGAACAAGATTCTGGAACGCCCCGACAACGAACGCCCTTTTGTCTTGTTGGTCGTTGGCTACCCTGCCGAGGACGCGAAAGTCCCGCGAATTACCAAAAAGCCGTTGAGCGAAATCATGACCATGTATTAAGTTGACCGTTTGCGCGCAACACCCCTGGCAATTTGATATCGACGGCAGCATGAAAGTTTTGATCACCAACGATGACGGCGTTCACTCGCAGGGCATCATTCAACTGGCAGTCCAGATGCGGCGCCATTTTTCGGAAGTGTTTGTCGTTGCGCCCAGCGTCGAACAGAGCGGTGTCAGTTCGGCGATCACCTTCTTGCGGCCACTGTTCCCCATGGCACTGGGGGGACTGAAAGATTCACAAGATGAGCAGATTCCCGGATTCTCAGTCAACGGCACGCCAGTCGATTGCGTTCGCCTGGCGATCAACGAGTTGTGTCCCTGGCGCCCCGACCTGGTATTAAGTGGGATCAACGATGGGCTCAACGCTGGTCCCAACGTGAATTACTCCGGCACTGTTGGTGGTGCGATGACGGCGGCCTCCTTCGGGATCCCGGCGGCGGCGATCAGCCTGGAGTCTACCGCGTTTGACTATGCGCGAGCGGCTGAGTTAGCTTGGCCGATCATCGATGATTTTGTCGGACTGTCGCTGCCGCCCGGAGTCTTTCTGAATCTCAACTTTCCTGCCTCGTCACTGGAACAGGATTTTGAAACCGTCGTTGTTCCCTGTGAGACCAATCCCATGGGGTACGATTATCAACAAGGATTGGATCCGAAGTCGAGACGCTATTTTTGGGCGACCAAT
>CAZJEK010000306.1:0-210 GCA_964545005.1 uncultured Pirellulaceae bacterium | reverse complement strand
AGGTCCACAACCGTCGCCCTTCGAAACCGACACCCAGGCACTCCGCGAAGGCAAGGTTACCCTCAGCCTGTTGACGAGCAATTTGAATGCGAATGATCACGATGGCAGCCTGGCCGACCGACTGCGCGAGTCAATCAATTCCAGCTATTCGGCCAAGCGAGAGTCTTGATCATGGACGCCAGAATTCACATCGGTGTGGTCACGGTTTCC
>CAZJEK010000305.1:0-7132 GCA_964545005.1 uncultured Pirellulaceae bacterium | reverse complement strand
TTTGCTTCACAAATCTTTTTCGCTCTGGGCGACTACCGCGCTTCAGCGGCGGCCATCCAGCAGGCCGCTGCGTTGTTGGACCGCAGCGAGTGGGGATTCGTGGTTCAGAATTTCAAGAAATTCTACCGAGGTGACGAATACGTCACTCAGATGGACGCGTTGGTCAAATTTACCAAAGCCAATCCGAATTTGGCTTATCTGCATTTTTTGCGAGGATACCATTACCTTTACCTCGGCTACGATGAGGCAGCTCAAGCGCGACTTGCGCGTGCGGTCGAGCTTGAAAGTCGAGACCTGTTGGCAGCAGAATTACTGGTCATGGCAGGTGGAAAAAAACCTGACGTGCCAAGGCCTGCTCAGTCCGTTCTGGTCAATGACCAGGAAGCCCGACAAGAACTGGAACAGATTCCATTGAAGGCTCCGGATTCCCTGCCAATACCTGATAAAGACAGCGACAAAGACAACCATTGATCCGGAACAAGGCCTTATATTTGACCCCGGAATCTCAAGATGCCCACTTCCAGGAGCGAACCAGCCAATGCCCAAACAACCAATGACGACCGTTCATTCGCAGGTCGATCGTCGGCAGTTTCTTAGTACCGCCTCCGCTGCCGGTGCGATGGGGTTTTTCATCAACCCGGGGCCGCTGCTGCAATCCAGTTCTCCGAACGAGCGTTTGAATCTCGCCTGTGTCGGTGCGACCAATCGAGCGGGTGCAAACATTGCGGCACTTAAGAGTCAAAACATCGTCGCCATTGCAGACATCGACTCGAATCTGCTGGAGAAAGGTTGTGCCCCCTATCCGGCGGCCAGAAAATACCGCGACTTTCGGGTCATGCTGGAACAGGAAGCTGAAAAAATTGACGCTGTCGTGGTGGGAACGCCGGACCACACCCATGCCCCGGCCGCTGCCATGGCGATGCGTTTAAAGAAACACTGTTATTGCGAGAAGCCGCTGGCCCACACCGTAAAAGAGTGCCGGGTGTTGGCAGATCTGGCAACCAGCAACCAGTTGGTGACACAAATGGGGACGCAGATTCATGCGCTCGATAACTATCGTCGCGTGGTCGAAGCGATTCAAGGAGGTTTGATTGGCGATGTCCGGGAAGCGCACGTCTGGTCCAATGCTCGCTATTCCGATGGCAAGTTTGTGCCGGCGGAGAAACCCAAGCATGTCGACTGGGATTTGTGGCTGGGGCCTGCCGCAGAGCGTCCCTACAGCCGAAACGTGCATCCGTTCAACTGGCGTCGCTTCTGGGACTACGGCACCGGCGCGCTAGGCGATTTCGGTTGTCACTTCATGGACCTGACTCATTGGGCGTTAAAGCTGAAGCACCCAACCACAATCGCGGCCCAAGGCGCGCCTTTGGATCCGGTGACCCCGCCACAATGGTGTATCGTCAATTACGATTTTCCGGCGCGCGGTCGCATGCCGGCGGTCAAACTGACCTGGTACGACGGCGGCAAGCGACCGGAACGATTGGCCACACTCAAAGATAAAACTGGGAAACCCCTGGATTGGGCAGCTGGTCAGTTGTTTGTCGGCGATAAGGGGATGATCCTGTCTGACTACAGCCGACATGTATTGCTGCCGGAAGAGAAATTTGTCGATGTCCAAAGGCCGCCCCAATCGATCCCCAGTTCAATCGGACATCACAATGAATGGGTCGATGCGATCAAGAACAACAAACCGACGACGTGCAATTTCGAGTATTCCGGCGCGTTAAGCGAAACGGTCATGCTGGGCGTGGTCGCGTTTAAAAGCCAACAAGTCATTCAATGGGACGCCGAAAACTTGAAAGTCAAGAACGATGCCGGCGCTCAGCAATTGATCCACAAAGAATACCGCAAGGGTTGGACGCTGTAAGCTCCGGCTTCGGCGGTTGATTGCGTCGTGCAAACCGTTTGACTTTCGCAGATCCACCCACCAAAATACTCGACGCCTCGCTGCTCGGTTGCCTTAGAGCAAGTTATATCGTTTCTTTTTCTCGCGGTTTCTGCTCTTGATGTTGCTGGACAAATTAGGGAGCGATCAAAGCAGCGACATGCATGACCTGCTGCGATCCTTTCGACTGGACGTCACGTACGAGCGCGGCCAAGGCGATTATCTCTACGCCCGATTCAATGGTACGTTGACGAAAGTGCTCGACGTTGCTGGAGGATTTGGCGTCAATCTACTTGGACATCACCACCGCGAGTTGGTTGCAGAACTGGAAGCCGCGCTGCGGAATCAGGTGCCATTTGTCGCGCAGGGATCGATCCGTCCGGCCACCGAGTCACTTGCTAAGGCATTGCGTGATCGGTTGGGTCCCTACGAAGTGATTTTCACCAATTCGGGTACCGAGACGGTCGAAGCCGCGCTACAGCACGTCTTTCTGGAGCGGTCCAAACGCCTGGTCTGGGGGATTCGAGGTTCGTTTCATGGTAAGACGCTGGGCTCGCTTAGCCTGACATTTAACCATCAACGTGGTGTCGGCGCCGAATGTGGACCTGAGGTTTGTTTTCTGGATCCCGGGGATCAGTCAACCTGGCGCGCACTCGAAAACAGGGCTGGAGATTCTGCTGCCGTTTTCCTCGAGCCAATTCTCGGAGAGGGCGGCGTGATCCCGCTGGCAAACGACTTTCTGAAATGGCTGATGGGCTTTTGCCGCGATTCGGATATTCCGATCGTGGCCGATGAAATACAAACTGGACTTGGACGGACCGGGAAGTTTCTGGCCTGCAGTCACTTTGGAATGGTGCCGGATTACATCTGTCTTGGCAAAGCTCTCGGAGGAGGATTGGCGAAAATTGGCGCGATGCTGGTCCTTGAGCGACGTTTTCAAAAGCAATTTCGTTGGCGGCAGACGTCGACGTTTGGTGGCGATGAGATTAGCAGTCTGGTCGCATTGCGCGTGTTGGATCTTCTGGATCGTGAAAGAGTCGATCAACGCTGCGACGAACTCGGCCATCGACTGAAGGCGAGACTGGAACAGGTTCGGGAGCAGTTTCCGGACGTTATTCGGGAAATTCGTGGCAAGGGTTTGATGTTAGGTCTCGAGTTGGCTCGGCAAACTGAGAACCAGTCCAACGTCGTTCGTCTTGTCTCAAGTCACGATCTGCTAGGCCTTCTGGCTTCATCCTACCTTCTCAACGTTCATCAGATCCGAATCGCTCCGTCGTTGAGCAATCCGGCTACCTTGCGTGTTCAACCTTCGGTTTATTTGAAAGACTCCGACATGGAGCAACTTCAGTCTGGGTTGCTTCAATTCTGTCGGGCTGTTCAGTCATCGGATGGTGGGCATCTGATTGGCCATTTGCTTGGTCGCAAAATTCCGTTGAATCTCGATCGTGAACGAATCCCGCGGGTGGTCGCGGGACAGGCGCCAAAATCGACGCGGCGGGTTGCGTTTATCGCCCATCCCTTGCAAGCGATTCACCTGGGGCACTGGGATCCATCGCTAAAGGATTTCTCGGAGGCGGAACTTGATCAGCTGTCAACAGATGGGTCGCGATATCTGGGGCCTTGCGGTTACGATCGATACGAGATCGGTTCGCTGACAGGTGATTCCGTACACCTGACTTGGTTTGGCATCCTGCCATCATCGACACAGATGTTTATGGCTCATCGAAACGGCACTTCGGATTTGTATTGTCAACAAATCGAAATGGCAACTCGACTCGCCCGCGATGAGGGGTGTCAAATGGTAGGACTGGGAGGATATACGTCTATCCTGGCTGCCCGATATGGTAAAATTCGTAACTGTGGGGTTGGCTTGACATCGGGTAATGCACTTACTGTCGGTATGTGCATTCGAGCTGCAGACGAGTTGGCCGCGGCGAACGGGATTGCCGTCAAGGCGGCTGCCGTCATTGGCGCTTCAGGAAATATTGGCCTGGCCTACGCAACGCACATTGCACCTCGTGTGACTCGCATGGTCTTGGTGGTTCGCAATCCCGGTTCACGCCGAAGCGCGAAAATGTTGTCGATCATTCGCGACGCCGCTCCCAATACGCAGGTCAGCCTGACATCGTCCCTGGAAGAACTCCAATTCTGCCAGATGATCGTCGCCGCATCTAATTCGCCCGATCCCGTTGTTTTCCCTCAACACCTGGGAGACAACGCCAGTATCATCTGCGATGTCGCATTGCCCAGCGATATCGCACCGCAGGTTCTCAGGCAATGCCCACAGACAATGGTGCTCCGTGGTGGTGTGGTCCGCCTACCATGCAATCAGGAACTGACTTTGTCAGGGCTCGCACTCCCACCGGGTCGCGTCTTTGCCTGCGTCGCCGAAACGATATTAAGCGGACTGGCTGATTTAAATGAAGGCAACTTCCTGGACGATGTTTCCAAGACACGCGTTCACCAGATGATGGGTCTCGCTGATCATTATGGATTTCAACATGAAGTGCTGTTGCGGAAGCCCCTGGGCAGACTTCACGCCGGATGATTTAGTTGCTTCGTTCTTGAACCGGATCGCGAAAGTTCTTTTGAAACAGCCGAAATGTTTTCTTGGGTCCGCCAATGAAACTACGAATCATGTTTTGCATCGGCGTATTTTGATTGTAGACCAACGAAAGCTCTGCGTATTGAATGCCTGCACGTCGGGCGGCTTCGATGGCGTTGTGCACGATTGCCAGCGCCACGCGTTGCCCTGCGAATTCCGGTAAAACTCCGATCAGGATAAACCTGACACGATTGATTTTTGGAATTGCCCTGGCAACGCGTAACCAGCCCCATGGCAATAAGCGGCCATCGATTTGAGCAAGGGCCTCGTTGATATCGGGAAGCACGACGGCAAACCCTGCCGCGCGACCACGCATTTCTGCGACCAAGCAGAGTTCTGGCCGATAGAATTGCCGGAATTGATCAGCGCGTTGTTTAAATTCTTTCCAACTAATGGGTACAAAACCCCAGGTATTGGTGAAACTTGCGTTGTAAAGTTCGTGGATGATTCGGATATCGGTTGTCCAACTGCTGCGCGTGAAACTGCGGATTTTGAGGCTTTGCCCCTGCGAGTGACTGAACCGTTTCAAAATTCGATCGGCTGTTTTGGAAAATTGCTGACTCGAGTCCCAGCCAAAAGCATGGTATTCGGAATGAGGTAGGTATCCACTGTTTCGAATCAACGACTCGTAATAGGGCGGGTTATAGGGTGAAAGCAAGACCGGTGAAGACTCGAACCCCTCGACCAGAATGCCAGTCTCGTCATGAGTTGTAAGATTGATTGGGCCAATGGAACGTTCGACCCCTCGACTTGCCAGGGCTGACTCGGCAGCTTGAAACAACGTCGCCGCAGTGCTCGATCGATTTTCGCATTCGAAAAAACCGAACATACCGCCGCTGTTGAACCAGCGATTGGAAAACGCGTCGTCAACGATCGCCGCGATTCGGCCCACAACGGAACCATTGCGCTTTGCGATGAATCGCCTTTGCCATCGCATCGCGAGCGAGGCATTGTGTCGTGGGTGCCACCGACGCCGTTCTTCTCGAACCAGAGGTGGGACCCAGGTTTCGTCCTGTTGATAGTGTGAATAGGGAAAGTTACAGAAGTCGAGGTGGTCCCGTCGATTTTCCACGGAGACAATTTCTACCGGCTGGTGGGACATTTTGAGATTCTTTGACAACGCGAAAGGCGTTCTTTACGATGCTCGACGTGTGCAGGCACTCACTTTACAGGGAATCGTGGTCCGATGCGAGTATTGCTGGTTGCCCCGACGGCTCTCGACTACGAAGGTAATCCGATCAAACAGCGGAGAGTTCATCTCCCCGGTTTGACTCTGCAAATGCTGGCTGCGGTGACTCCGCCGGATGTTGAATTGCGGTTGGTTGGTGAAACGACAGATACGATTCCGTTTGACGAACCGTGGGACCTGGTTGGTCTGACGGGCATGGGTTCGGGCTTGGTAAGAGCGTGGCAGCTTGCGGACGAATTTCGCCGTCGTGGCCGCAAGGTCGTCATCGGTGGAATCGCCGCCAGTCTTTGCGATCCGGAATGGACGTTGGCCCATGCCGATGCACTTGTGCTGGGTGAAGCAGAGGAACTTTGGCCACAGGTTCTGGAGGATACGCGACGTGGTCAGCTTCGAAAGATTTACCAAGCGGCTTCGCCCCCGGATATCGAAACCCTGCCACTACCAAGATATGACCTGATGACGGCGCGCCAATTCGGGGTCTGGTCTCCTGTCCAGGCGACACGGGGATGTCCTTTTACCTGTTCCTTCTGTTCGATCACCAGCTACTTCAAACAACGGTATCGAAAGCGCCCGGTCAGTGCTGTCATCCGCGACGTCCGTGCCGCAAAACGAATCAGAAAGTCCCGTTATGTTGCATTTATCGACGACAACATTGGTGTCGACTGGGATTACTGCCGCGAACTATGGACGGCGCTGATCCAGGAAAAAATCATCTGGATGAGCCAATGCAGTTTGCATATTGCGGAACATCCGGAAATGCTTGCCCTCGCTTACAAGAGCGGTTGCCGGTTTCTATCGATTGGCGTTGAAACGACCAATGCCCTCAGCCTGGCGACCGTCGACAAGTCATGGAATCGCCCAGAAAGATACGGCGATGCTTTTCGGGTCATTCGCGACCACGGGATCGATATCTCGACGGAAATGATGATCGGACTTGACGAAGATGATGAATCGATTTTTGAGGAAATCTCCGATTTCGTCATGCGGGAAAAGATCTCCGCGCCTCGCTTTCACGTACTGACGCCGATCCCCGGAACTCCGTTGTACGAAGAGCTGCGTTCCGCTGGCCGGATTATCAACGACAATCTTGGCTGGTACAGCGGTGGAAAAGTTGTCTTCCAGCCAAAACAGATCGATCCGGTCGTACTCCAGCAGAAATATTGGGAACTGTACGACCGGACGTTTTCACTGGGCGGGATATTCCGTCGCATCGGTAGAAATCGGCCCTACATGGAACCTTACATGAGGGCTTTTGTGATTGGCGTCAACATGCACTATCGCAAGCACGTCAAACAGCGAATTTGTCCTGGCATTGTCTAGAAGGAAAATCCCGATGCGTATCCTGCTCGTACGACCTCCGGTGCCCCCCCACACGATTGGCCTGAAGCACATCATGGTGTGCGAGCCGCTTGAGCTTGAGTACGTGGCTGCGGGACTCGATGGGCATGAAATT
>CAZJEK010000304.1:0-7161 GCA_964545005.1 uncultured Pirellulaceae bacterium | reverse complement strand
GGGCGTCAGCCCGTGGAAAAGAGGCAAATCGGATTGGTAGTCCCGAAGGGACGGCATGAGCAGTCCTGGCCTGGCATCGCTTAATAGGAGGACGATTTTATGTCGCCCTTTCAGGGCTTAGTTTGGTTTGATTCCTGATCCACGGGTTACACCCGTGGCTACATCATGCCGTCCCTGCGGGACTTTTGCCAATGCCCCAATTTACTTACGGCGACGGCTGGAAACCATTTCTTTCTCACTTAGCTTGGCTTGCGCCGGGGCCTCGGTTGACTGAGCCTGTTCGCTGGCGGGCTTGACGGTGGACGCGTCACCCAAGGTTGCCTGCACGGGCTGGACGCTTGGTCCTGCTGCCCGTGGCGTGTCCTGGAAGTTGGCTTGACTGGCTTGCCCAGCTGCCGTCTGAGGTTCGTCACCCAGGCTGGTGGCACCCCGGCGAGATGTCAGAGCGCCTGACCACTGGCTGGGCTTAGACGGTGCGGTTGTCGGTTTGATTGCCGGCGAATCGGCCAGTTTCTCCGTCGCAGCCTGATCAGAAAGTTTCTCGACCGATGGCTCTGGTTTCGATTCGGGTGGAGCGATCGCCAACTCGGGAGATTGATCGGTAAGCAAGGCCGCTGCCGGGCTACGATCCTGAGGTAAGCCAAACAGGTCACTGATCTGATTCATCATGCTGGCTTGATCACCGAGGTTCAACTTCAGTTCCGGTGCAGAAGGTGGCAGGCTGGAGCCGGGAACGCTATCCAGCGATTGAATCGTGTTCGAACTCGGCGGAGGGCCGGGGATTTCGGTTGGTTGCAGCATGTTGTCGAAAGGATGCAAGACGTTTGCCTCGATCGTTCCGTTTTCGATGAACATGCCATCGACCGGTAACGCCGAGTCGGCTCCCACCACTCCTTCCGATCCTGCGGCGAGGTGATCGCTAAGGTTCGAAATGGTGGCGTCCCGCATCGCGTAGCTCATCGTCTTGGTGCGCTTGGAGTACCGCACTGCGGCATCTTCGTACGCCTGGGCGTCAGACAGGCTTTCCTGTAGCTGGATGCCGTGATACATCAGGTAAGAACCGCGTTCAAAGTGGACGTTCTTGATCGCTTGGGTGTATTCGACTTCAGCGCTGATATGTTGCAACTGAGCTTCCAGGATGCGGCGTTGCGCCTCCAGCAACACGTCCATTTGCGAGCGGCCGCTTTCAATCCTGGAAGCCGCCTGGTCGCGGTAGGTGACCGCAGCGCGGAAGCGACGTTCGGAAACATCCATCGCCGAAAAGGCGCGTCGTGTCTCGGCGATCGCATTGCTCAAGTCCAGCAGGATGCGGCGTTCCTGTTCGTCCAACACCTTGCGAGCGCGTTGTACGCCCAGTTCCGCAGCCCGTACTGCCGCATTGGCTTGCCGATACCCGACGGGCATCCGCAATTCGGCCCCAATTTGCAGTTCCTGGAAGTCACCTCCTGCCAGGTCAGAATAGGCACCCGATTCCTGAGTATTGTTGATGATGTCATCGCGTAACGTTTCGCCGCCGCCGGTCAGGTTTTTACCCAAGCCACGGAAGCGATAGTTGCCGACCAGATCCAGACGGGGCATCAGGAAGTTTCGAGCTGCGGTCAGCTCCAGTTCTTTCTGTTTTAATACCCAGCGTTGGCGCCGCGTTTCTGGTCGACGATTGATCGCCGAATCAACGGACGAATCCCAGTCAAAGACGACTGCTGCGCGGGTCGGAATTTCGACTGGCTGCAGCAACATGCCGTCGGTAATTGGCATGCCGATCAGATAACGCAACCGACGTTCAGCAACGCGGACACCAGCGGTTCGTCGGAAGCTGCCTCCGGTGATGCCACTGTTGGCTTGCGTGCCGTTGATTGTCCGACCTTCCAACGATTCGATGATGGCAGCCTCAAACCGCAGATATTGCTCTTCGGCACTGGCTTTTTCCAATCCGGGAATTCGTTGAGTACCGGCTTGGGCTTCGGTGCGTTTGAACACCTCGTACGCGGCATCCCTGGCATCGGTCTGGGCGTCCAGCTCGCGGTAGGCGTAATACAGATCCCAGTAAGCATTCTCGACATTGGCCACCAGTTCACGGGTCGACTGTTCGAACTCAGCCAAGCTGATTTCGGTATTGGTGCGTGCGATCAGCACACCGTTGTATTGGCCAGGGATCTGGCTGGGGCCGGCAATTCGGTTGAACATTGAACCGGAACCCTGCAACAGGGGGTGGCGGAAGCCGGCATCGATGATGGCTTCCCAGAATGAGCCCTGAAAACGGTTACCGGCCTGGTTGTTGTCGTCATAAATAATTCGATGCCGGGCCGTGAACAGCGTTCCTGTGGCGGCAAGCTTGCTGATTTCCAGTTCGTATTCGCCCAGGTCCTGGACCAGGATACCTTCAGTGCTACCGGAAAATCGATTGTTGAATGGCCGGTCGTTTTTCTCAAAATACAGGTTGGCGGCGATGTTGGCGTCAAAGGCGCTCAGTGCCGCCTGTTCACCCAATTGCGGGTCCAGATAGACCAGGGCTGGATCCAGCGAGGTTTCAATGTTATTCGGCTGATTGACAATCGTGCCGCCGAGATCACGAAAGACTTCGGAATCCTGCAACGCCTGCGCGATACAATCACTTAAACTGATCGGGGTGTAAGAGATATTCTGGTAATCCACCATCGCGTTGGGTGAAATCGAATCCAGATCGAAGTTGCTGGGTGCGCATTCATCGTCGCATTCGGTCGGATTGGAGATTTTCAGAAACGAATCACCCAAGGTTGGCACGGTTGCCGAATCAGAAGCGAAAGAGGTCGCCAGCTTTTTGTTCGTTTGACATCCTGCCACAACGACCAATACAACGACAGTTGTCGATGACAACAACAGTTTGAACCAGCTAGAGTACATTGTAGGTGGCAGCATTGGATCATTCAAAAATACCGGTACGTTACGGTACTCTTTCGGATACCATGCGAGCGTTGTGATAGGTTTTTGTGTTTCGACCCGCAAATTTTCACAGGTTTCTCCCATTACCAATCTTTGAAGCTGTCACTTTTCCTCACAATGGTGGGGAAAGTCGACCTGGCTTCCCTAGTTTGCCAAGGCTAAATGAATCCCCAAACTTCCACAAATCCTCAGTTGGATTTGCACGCTCTGGACGTGTTGCTGGATTCGTTTGCGCAAAACGCAACTCGCCCACAAACGGAAAGGTCTGAGTTTTACTCCGACCTCAGCCGACAGGTCGTCGCTGCTACTCAATCAGCGGCTGCTACGATCCTGGTAAAGAACAGCAAAGGCCAGGTTCGAGTTCTCCATCAACATGGGTGGGACAAGCTGGGTTCAGCTCAGCGTCCGCTGCACGCAGAACTAACGCGACTGATCAATACCTTGCAGCCATCAGCAGACAAGGTCGCCAGTGGAAATCAGGCCAACGGCAAGCATCAGCTGTTCTATTCCAGTTGCGTGCCGCAGTCAGGAATGCAGTTTTTGTATGTGTTGGTGCGCGGTATTGAAGACAACAAACTGGCCGGTGAGCTGTTTCAGGATCTGACCGCTGAGCTGGCGAATCAGATTGAGATTTTCGAAAACGCAAGATCGGCGGGTCGTGGCGACCGTTCCGCGTTGGAGTTGACTCACCTGGCCCAGTTGATGCAAAACCTGGGAAAATCCAGCCGCCAGACGGAATTGATTTTTCACCTGGTCAACGATGCAGCCAAAATCTGTCGGGCCGACCGAGTGACCTATTGCGACCGACGGGGCAGAGTCAAGGCGATCAGCGGGGTAGCTCGGGTAGCCAGTCAGACGACAATCGTACGACAGCTGGCTCGCCTGGCTCGAGCAACACAACATTGCGGCGGCCAGCTTGAATGGCGCGAGGGTCAGCTGGAATTTGATGGCAGCCGCAAGCCAAGGGGCTTCGAATCGCTGGCCCAGGAGTTGCCATCAGTAACAGGTTTCGCCACGCGGATTGAGCATCAACGTGACGATGCCGGTGTGCTGCTGTTTGAATTTTTTGAAACCAGTACTCATCCGGTAGAAGATCGAGAACGGGTGAACCAGCTGGTCGATTTCGTGGCTCCAGTCGTATCCCGGAAATTGCAGGTGCAGGCGATTCCAGGTTTGGGATTGCTGGACCTGTTGTTCAATCGTTGGCTGGTTCGGCCACTGCGATTTGCAGTTACCGTGGCGTTGATCCTGGGTGTTCTGGCGGCGATCGGATACTGGCTGTTTGCTATTGAGGCACCATTTGAGATTTACGGACAGGGCACCTTGCAAACGGAACAACGACAGCATGTGTTTGCTCAGGTCGACGGCGATATTGACCGCCTGCTGGTCGAGGAAGGCGATGCCGTCGACGCGCAGCAACCATTGCTGGTCATTCGCTCACGGGATCTCGAAAACGAGATCGTATCGGTGCAGGGTGACATTGAAGAAGTTGAGACCGAGCTGCGAAACCTGGCGTTGGCTGACTATCGTCCTGACGATGACAGGTTGGACGAAACGCGAACGGCGGCGGAAGTTCAACGGTTGAACGTCAAGTTGGAAACCTTGAAACGCAAGCTGGCCTTCTACAGAAAAAAGGAAAGTCAGTTGCAGGTCGAATCCCCGTTGGCTGGCCAGGTTACCACCCAGCAACTGAGCCAACGTCTGGTCGATCGTCCCGTCAATCGTGGCGACCTGCTGATGACGATCAGTCGCACCTCCGGCGAGTGGGAGTTGGAACTGGAAGTACCCGACAATCGTGTCGAGTTCATCAAGCAGGCACAGGAACAACAGCCTGGTCCGTTGCCAGTTCGATTCCGTTTGGCGACCGATTCGTCGCGGACGTTTTCAGGTACGCTGAAACGAATTGACTATCGGGCAGTAACGACTGACCCGGAACAGCCTTCCGTGGTCCGCGCTTTTGTGTCGGTCGACGAACAGGAGTTAGGGTCGGCATTGCGAATCAACGCACGCGTGTACGGAAAGATTGATTGCGGCACTCGTACGAACTTTTTTTTGCTGACTTATGAAATTCAAAACAAGATCAACCGGTGGTTGTTTCAATGAACCAGAGAGTGAATGCCAACGTTGCGATTGTGTTACTGATGTTCTGTGCAGGATCCTCGACGGTCGACGCACAATCCACAGAATCTGCTGCCGAGCGGTATTCGACCGGCAAGGCTGTGTTGAAAATCATGGAACAGCGAGAAGTTCCCTGTCGTGCCGCCGGGGTGATTCGAACCAGTCATCTGCAAGAAGGGCGGATGCTGAAACAGGGAGAGCTGGTTGTCCAAATCGACGATCGCTTGGCGCGTCTGGAAGTTGATCGGCTGACCCGCGAACATCAGAAGGCCGTCAAAGAGGCTTCAACCCGGGTCGAGCTGGAGTTTCATCGACAATCTGTGGCGGTCGCCAAGGCCGAATTGAACCGGGCCAAGTTATCCAACCAGCGACAACCAGGATCCGTCGCCCAATCTGAAATTGATCAATTGACTTTGATGGTTCAACGGGCGATCGCTGAAAAGGACAAGGCCGAGTTCGAAATTGAAGTGCGAAATATGTCAGCCGAAATCAAGCAGGTTGAACTCGACGCGGGCCGGCAAAAGCTGGAGCACCACCAGGTCCTGTCACCGCTGGATGGAATGATCGTCGAAGTCATGAAGCAGGAAGGAGAATGGGTTGAGTCCAGCCAGCCTGTGTGTCGGATGCTGCGATTGGACAAGCTGAAAACAGAAGTTAAAGTGCCTGCTGAAATTGCTCTGGATGACTTGATCGATGCACCGGCTGAGTTTTTTCCAGAGCTCACTTCGTTGGCAGGTAAGGCGTTCGTGGGGCGAGTCATTTTTGTTGACCCCGAGGCCAATCCGGTTGATGCCAGCGTTAAAGTCTGGGTTGAAATCGACAACCCCGACTTGGAGTTGGTTGCCGGACTTACCGGAAGACTGGTCATCAAACAGAATTGATCGTATGCCAACGGCAACGTGTCCATGAATCCAACGGATACCATCCCCTGGTCGACTCGAAGTGACCTCCAGTCATTTCGCATTGACGATGTCGATCGACCCTCGCAGCAGCCAATCGCTGTCAAAGATGCGGTTCGCAATGAGTACTTTCGCTTTGGCGAACTGGAACACCACATTCTGGAGTCATTACGGAAGCCGGTTTCGTGGAGTCAGTTGGTCGACTCAGTGGCCAGTCAGTTTGGGGTCAAGTTGGAGTTCGGTGAATTGGCCAATTATCTGGACCAGTTGGCGAAGGACAATTTGTTGGTCGCCAGACGGATTGGTGACGGTCAACGCCTGGCGGTTCAACAACGGAATGAGGCTCAGGGCCGATGGTGGCGAGGCGTGATGGGAATGCTGAGCATCAAGCTGCCGGGATTTCATCCGGGCGGATTGTTGCGGTCGCTGGCTGGTATCGGTTGGGTCGCTTTTCACCCGATCACATTGGTATTGTTTCTGGCCTGTCTGGTGGCCACAGTTGCATTCGTTGGCTTGTCCTGGCAGTCATTGTGGGAGCGGGCACCGGCCCTTGCCGATCTGGCTTCGCCGGGACACATTGCATTGATTATCGCTGGCTATCTGTTTGCCAAGGCATTGCATGAGTTGGGGCACGGATTGGCTTGCCAGCGTGTCGGGCATGAGTGCAACGAAATGGGCATCATGTTTCTGGTTTTCATGCCTTGTTTGTATTGTGATGTTTCTGATCTATGGACCGAGCCCAATCGTTGGAAGCGGATCCTGGTTTCTGCTGCCGGGGTGCTGGTTGAATTAGCGATCGCAGTCGCCTGTTTTTGGGGCTGGTATTTTTCCATCGATGGAGTGCCAGGCCGATTCCTGTTTGGCATGATGTTGGTGACCTCGATCAACACGTTGTTTGTCAACGGCAATCCGCTGATGCGTTACGACGGGTACTACGTTCTTTCGGACTGGGTTCGCATTCCCAACCTGGCGGCCGAATCAAGCCGCTATTTAAAGCAGCAGCTGGAAAGCCTGTTGATCCAGGTGGAACCCGGGTTTCGGATTCGCGATCGCTGGGTGTTGTCGAATTACGCGTGGCTTTCGTGGTCGTACCGAGTGTTTATCATGGTAGCGATTGGCTGGGGAATCTGGTTGTTTTTTGAAAACCAGCAGCTGATTGCCGCGGGTAGACTGACCGCCGGGTTGATTGCCAGCATCGCTGCGTTTCCGATTGTGATGTCGGTTC
>CAZJEK010000303.1:0-7175 GCA_964545005.1 uncultured Pirellulaceae bacterium | reverse complement strand
GCGGTCACGGCCGAATCGGCCATGCTACATAACTTTCGCGGAGCGAAAGACGACAATGCTCTAAACACGCACTCACGCCTACGCTCCATCGTGGCTGAACAACCAGGTAACCGCCCAATCGCGCCAATCGATTCCCTCGTTACCACCCGTTTGAACGCAAGCCGCTGGTGCGGTAAGCCGTGCAGTCAGGGAGTTTTTATCTTCCGTTTTCCAGTCTCGTTCTACGTTACGGTATGAAAACTATCAGAAACAGCTTCTCACCGAAGCTCCCTACAATTAGCTGGCTTCTGATTGCCATTTGTCCTTCGCTGATCGCGGCACAAATGGTACCCGCCAACGGTCTGCGCCATGGGGTCAAAGGTTTTACCGAACCTTACCGTTCGATCGAATTGGCCGCTCCGGAAATGGGTACCTTGGCGACCGTCAACGTTCGCGAAGGTGATGTCGTCGAAGCGAATCAGATTCTCGGCCGATTGAACGAGGACGTGCTACACGCTTCCCGGGCGATGATTCAGGAAACTCTGGCATCGCATGGGAAATTGAATGCTGCCCGGGCTGAGATGAATACTCAGCAGGAGGTGCTTCGCAAAGTCCAGGGCTTGTTCGATCGTGAGCACGCCAGTGCGACCGAATTGGATCGAGCTCGTGGTCAGTTTGAAATCGTCAAAGCTCGCTACGAAGCGGTGCAGGATGAATTGCGAGTCAAACAGCGAGAACTGGAACGAGTCGAAGCTCAGATCGAGCAGCGACGGCTGCGGACTCCGATTGACGGCATTGTTACCGAAGTACTCAAAGACGAAGGCGAGTTTGTTTCGTCCGCTGATCCAGTCGTATTCAAAGTTGTCCAGTTGGATCCGTTGTTGGTCATTTTGTCGATCCCCCAAAGTCATGCAACATCGTTGCAAGCCGGCAGCGAAATCGAGTTGCAGATCGGTGTGCAACGAACACCCGTCGCTGCGATCGTCGAGTTTGTCTCACCCGTGGCTGACGCACAAAGTGGGACTTGCCGGGTCCGTTTTCGAATCCCCAATTCAGACCAGCGTTGGCAAAGTGGCCTGCCCTGTTTTCTGAATTTTCAATCCTTCCAATCCGCACAAACTTCTGTTCCCCCGGCATCGTTGAGGAATCCGCCATCCACGCCTCCAACGATTGCTCGGCAACAACACCCATTGTTTTTGCGATCGGTGCCCCACCCCAATCAGCAGTAGTGCGTTGCTCCCCCAGGGTTCCCACCCGATTACCTCGTGGTTGACCACGACTGAAAGATGGCAATGATTCGCTCGAACTCCCCAACCCGATCCCCGGATCTGGTGGCCAGTGATTCCCAGGAATTGATGGCCAATCGAATGCGAGAGCTGTGTTCACGGGCCCCCGACCGAATCTGGTTGCTGCGGGCGTTGGCCGACGTCATGCAAACCGATACCAGCGTTGGCGTCTACCTGGTTTCTGAATCTGAATCCGAATCCCAGCTGCAAGTCCTGGCTGGTCGGCTGGATGTTCCGGAATCAATCAAACATTGGGCCCGGGATGTGGCTCGCGAAGCAAACTCGCAAAACCGGTTAGTATCCCTTTCAGCGGCTCCCGGCGGTGTTTCGATCGCCGTGGCGGCGGTGCCGATTACCAATACTCCAGAAGTCCTGATTTTGCTGTTCGAGCATTCAGATCAACTGGCTTCGGAAATCTGGATGGTTTCGTTTGCCGCCAGCTTGGTACAGCAATTCGATGCTGTGCAATCGGCTGCGGCTCCCGACCAACAGCTTTCTGACTCCGCGGCACTGATCGAAGCGATTGCTGAAATTGAGACGGCTACTGACCTGGACGCGGCCCGTCAAAAGGTTGTCGATTTTCTGGCCGAGATGATGCTGACCAAACTCGGCCCCGAAGCAAAGCCGATTGTTTATCTGGGAATGCTGGACGCTGGAAAACACCAGGTCAAACTTCAAGCCAGTTCGGGGCCCAGGTTGCCCGATGATCGACGGACTGATGCCATCGTGGCTGCGATGAGCGAAACGATCAGTCGTCAGCAGCTGGCATTGTGGCCGCCTTTAGAAGGTCGGCGATATGCACTGGTGTGCCACCGGGAATTGGTCAGTCAATTGGAATCTCCCTGCCTGATGTCGTTGGAAATCAGCGACTACTCAGGTAGCAGTCAGGCAGTTGTGCTTATCGAATCAAAGTACCCTCTGACCGATCAGGCCATCCATTTTTGCCAGGCGTCGGCGACTTCATTGGGTTCCGCTCTCAACGTCGTCCGCCGTGCAGAAACAAACCATGTTGGGCGATGGTTGGCACGTTTCCAGGATGCCTGGCGGCAACAGCGAACTAAAACCATTGCCAGGATCGCCGCCGGTGTGTTGCTGGTTGGTTTGATTCCGACACCGAGCGTCATTCAATCGGATTGCGATTTACAGCCGGCAACACGACGATTTGTCAGCGCTCCCTTTGACTCCCGGTTGGAATCGAGTGATGTGGAACCGGGAGACACGGTGGAAGCCGGTCAGCTGTTGGCCCGATTGGACGAACGGGAAATCAAGTTGGAATTGGCGGAGGTCGAAGCCGAATATCATCGCGCTCGCAAAGATCAGGATGGCTACCTGGCCAGTCATCAATCCGGTGAAGCTCGACTGGCGGAATACAAAGCCGAAGGATTACAAGCGCGGCAAGAGCTGCTGCGACACCGATTTGACAATCTGGAGTTGCGCAGCCCGATTTCCGGAATGGTGATCGCTGGAGACCTGCAAGATGCGCGTGGGATGCCGCTAAAGACGGGTCAGTCCCTGTTCGAAATTGCCTTGTTGGACCGACTGACATTGGACATTCTGATCCCCGCTGATGACATTCGTTTCGTCGAACCCGGATCGACCGTGTCGATCAGATTTGACTCTTTGCCGTTTGAGCGATTCCATGCGAAGATCGAACGTGTCAATCCAGCCGCTGAAATTCGCGATTCCAAAAACGTGTTTATCGCCAAGGCTTCGATTGAAAACAGGGACCGCCGACTGAGTCCGGGTTTGCAAGGAACAGCTCGCGTTCGATCCAGCTGGCAACCCATCGCCTGGCAGTACCTCCGCAAGCCGCTGGCGCGGTCGTGGAGGTGGCTGGGATGGTAACCACCGGACAAACACAATCCAAACACCGCTATGATTTTCTGACCGAAGAGTCTCGTCGCGCGAAACTCGAGCTCGTTCCAGGTGCCGAAGTGGTACCGCAGATCTACGGAACTGAAACTCACTTTCATATAGCATTATCCACCGATTCCCGGTTCGTCCGCCTTGGGTTCCGAGAATATACGCTGGTATCTTTACTGGACGGCCATACGACGCTGGCACACGCGCTGGCCGAATCATCGCAAGTGCTGGGCAAGGAAGCGCTGACAGAATCAGAAGTCGACCAGTTGATCGACTGGCTGTTGGATCAAGGCGTGTTGCGATTTAAAGACAGTCGGTCGGCTGCCGTGGCTCGTAAGGCACCCTCTAATTCCACTCAACCATCGATGCTGAACCGGCTCAATCCGTTTTGGTTGAAGGTTCCATTCAGCGGGCCGCTCAAAAACCCGGACCGAGTATTGGACGCTTTGATGCCTGCTGTTGGCTGGTGTTTCCATCCGGCGGCTGTGCTGGCCATGTCGTTGCTGATTCTGGTCGGAGCATTGGCGGCGGCCAGTTACCGCACAGAAATCTGGCAATCATCGACCGGTATCCTGGTTCCGGAAAACTGGATTCCATTGCTGTTGACATGGGTGGGACTGAAAATCGTTCATGAATTGGCGCACGCCTTGACCTGCCGCTACCACGGTGGCTCGGTGCGCGAAACTGGGATCATTTTTATTCTGCTGGCTCCGATGGCATTTGTGGATGTGACTTCGTCCTGGAAATTTGCTTCGCGTTGGCGAAGAATGTCCGTTGCCGCCGCGGGGATGTTTGTCGAGTTGACGATCGCATCGGTGGCCGTCTTGTTGTGGTTTCAGGTCGACTCAATCGGGGCGAAGCAATTGCTGGTCAACGTGATGCTGGCGGCAAGTATCTCGACGGTGTTGTTCAACGCCAATCCATTGATGCGGTTCGATGGCTACTACCTGCTGTCCGACCTGCTGAAAATTCCAAACTTGTACAGTAACGGTACCGAGTCGGTTAAACAGCTGCTGCAGTGGGTGATGTATGGTCAGCGAAAAATTGGTGCCTGCGTTGAACTTCGCCAATTCCCCTGGACGGTCAGACTGTACGGCATCCTGGCCAGCATCTGGAAGGTGCTGATTTGTGTCGGATTGACGTTGACGGCGTCAGTATTGTTAGGCGGCTGGGGTGTTTTGTTGGCTGGGCTGGGGTTGCTGAACTGGGTTGGCAAACCGCTGTGGTCCGCCGGACAGGATTTTCGGCAGCGATACCAGCGATCACCGCATCAGGCTTGGCGCGCGGCGATCGTAGCGAGCACGACCCTGGGCTTGATGGCAATCAGCTGGTTCTGGTTACCTAATCCATTTCCCGGTTACGTCCCGTGTGTTGTGGACTACGCCCAGGCCGCCCAGGTCCGCGCCAACGCGGATGGTTTTGTGCAACAAGTCCTGGTTGAGCCCGGCCAAGCCGTCATCGCTGGAACTCCATTGCTACAGCTGCAGAATCGCGAACTGGAGGCACGGATCGCTGAACTGAATGCCGAGTTGGAAGCGCATCGAACTCGGGAACGGGTCGCGATCGATCAGCAGGATGCCGCGGCGGCTCAAATTGCCGCCCGAGACCAACAGGCTACGTCGAGCATGTTGGCCGAACTGCGGCGTGAACAGGACGAATTGACGATCCGGGCGCCGATCAACGGCTTGGTCGTGGCCAACAATCTTGGCCAGCGGCAAGGAACGTTTGTCAAATCGGGGGACATACTGCTGGTCATTGGCAACGACAACTATAAAGAAGTCATCCTGTCGATCGCCGCCGAAGACGCTTCGGCCATCAACGGCTGGCAAGAGCAGTCGGTGCAAATTCATTTGGGTTCGCGCAGGCGATTTTTAGCCTCAGTCAAACGTGTCAATCCGAAGGCCGTGGACTCGCTACCTCACCCTAGCTTGTCGGTGATCAATGGCGGGCCGCTGGCGTTGCGAGAACAATCCGATGATCAGGGTCAGCCACGACTGGCTGGTCCGCGATTTACGGCTCGGGGAAAATTAAACGCTCCGATTGCGGCTCAGTTGTTGGCCGGCGAAACCGGTGTCGGAATCCTGTATCGCAGCGACCAATCGCTGGGGCAATGGATCTGGGAATCCGGACGCCGGTGGCTGGAACGACAAGTCGCCGCGACGCAAGATGCGGCGCCATAAGAAACCGGTCAGTCGGCAGGGAGAATATCTTTTGCCGATTCAGGTTTTGACTTTTGGATCTCACGCAGTTCTGAACTCGCGACTCTGCCCGCCAGATTGGGTCGGAACACGATCAGCAATAGCAACGGGAGGTACCAGGCCATGTATACGCCGCCCCCGAAGCCATGCCAAAACTGGACGCCGACCATGATCGAAGCAGTATACGCGACCAGCGTTCCCAGGTTTTTTTCACTGGGCCAGGCGACAAACGAAATGCAATAAACCACAAACGCGACCAGGATGGGGACCCGCCACCAACGGCTCCAACCCAACGCCCAGATGCCTTCCAAGCCAGTCATCTTGGGCCGCCAAAATCCGAACATCGCTTGCAGCTGCGTCAAAAAGTCAGCGCTGTCGACGGAAGTAAAAATCAGACCGCAGATACCCAGGCTGATCGAAATCAGAAATCCCAACACAAATCGGCGGACCCCTCGTTCCCAATAGAAACTGGCCCACAAGGGAAGCAGAAAGATCGGATAGTAGGAAACGCCGGCGGCCAGTCCGACCAAGATTCCCGACAACAGCGGCCTGCGAAAACTGACGATCGCCCACAACAGTAATGCTGCAGGCAGGGTGTGCATCACGTACCCAGTGTAGATCGATGTATAGGGCAACATCAGATAAATCGCTGCCGTTCCAACTCCGACCCCCAGGTTGTCAAAGTTGTAGTAACAAAACAGAATCAGCCCCAACACGATTAAAAACTGGCTGGTGATGGCCAGAATCTTGGTCGCCAGCACAAATCTCGCACCGTTGTTCTGTTCTTCCACGTCAGTCTCGAGGATCGCGTCCCCGTTTTCAAACATCGGCAGAATGGGCAACACGTAAAAAATGGTATAACCAGGACCACGACGGCTGAGCAGTTGTTTGTCGCCCGGTTGAGACGCTTCACGCTGCAATAACCGAATGGCGTCTTTCGCACCATGGACGTCCTCATCGGTCGCTTTGGAAACGATCACGTTGATCGTCAGGAATGCCATCAAACAGATTGCGGCAAAGAACAAACCTCCCTGGCTCAGGTTCGGCTCCAACACCGGTCGACGAGTAAGAATGGGATCGAGCAGCAATCGAACAAGCAGTAACAAACCCACGGAGAATAACCAGATATAGCCAAATCGCTGCCACCCATGACCAATCGTATCCGTTTCCTGTTGAAGAGCCTCACCGGCGGCAGGTTGATCGGAGCCCGGTGAAACCAGATCCTGGTCGGAGTCAACCGACGAGTCTGCAGGAAACGCGGAAGACGGAGGTTCAGTTGGCTGATTCAACGAATCTTCCTGGTCATTAACCTGAGGACTCACCAGACTGTTACTGTCCTCAATAGCGGTAAGCGACGTGTCGTTCGCATTCCGATCACAATGGTCGATTACCCATTGCTGGCCGCCATGGACCATCAACAGTCCGGGAGCCAACAGGACGATCAACAACAAGTCCAGATTTCGCACGCTCCAGAAACGATTGAACTTGAAAAACAACGCCAGCAACAACAGCGACGACACGTAGGCCCACGTTGTACTGTGAATCGGTTGAAAACTGAGCGGAAACTCAACCATAGGTGTTGCCGAGAGAAAAATGACAGCTTTCATTCTAAATTGTCAAACGGTACCACGGCAACGTGCCACCATGCTTTCAACCACGGAGTGGCGGCAGCGAAACAGCCTGGCGAGCTACCGAATCGGGCTTAGGACCGCTAAATGCGAACCACTCGATGAGTTGGAAAAGCTCACGCAGAGCCGCAGAGCCGCGAAGTTTGATGCGGTAGAACGGGTGCGAGTCTAGTGCCGCGTCAAGTATTGATTTTGGGGTTGGCACTTCAATTTAGCGATTG
>CAZJEK010000302.1:0-7187 GCA_964545005.1 uncultured Pirellulaceae bacterium | reverse complement strand
GGGCCTGCTTTCTTCTCGCCAGCGAGAAGAGCGCTACCCTGGGCTAGGCAAACGGTATGGCCTTCGGCCCGCAGAATTTTCAACGTTTGGCAACGCTCCAACAGATATCGACTTTGAACTGTGTGGCAAACCGAAAGTCGAATAGTGAAGCCAGCTTTGTCTCGATCAAATCGACCAAGTCTTGCTCGTAGGTACGGGTTGCACCCATCTCAAATCCCAAAGTCATCCCGACCCGCAATCTTTACCTGACCAGTGCTGGCGTCAGGGGCCACAAGGGTTGGCTCAACCGAACGACCCGCCTCTGATTTCCGGTAATACGGGCGCAATCGGAACGTCGCGTGAAATGGGAGTAACCGGACTATCGATACCACTAGGTGTCCTCATCCTGCCGGGATTCAACTGTCCGCCCCGATAACTTCCAACCATGTCACAACCCGACTCGAATTCCAAGCCAACTCGCCCCCACCGACGTGCTGTGCTCAAGGCCGGCTTGGCAACGGCCGCGGTCACTGCGACGTCCGGATCGACTCGTGCCGACGGCCCTGTTCGCAACCTGGTCCATATTGGCCAGCGAACCAGAACATGTAACACGCCGTTAAAACAACGGGCTGCCGATGACTATCGCTGCAGTTTGAAACAGCATGGTGGCTGCCTGTCGTCATCGATTCGAGAGCTGTTTTTAACCGCTCGCGACGAACACAAAATTCACTTCGGCGTTGTCGTCGTCGGTTCGGGGTATGGCGCCGCAATCACAGCCGCCCGGCTTTCCCAACGGCTCCGTCCAGAACATCGGATTGCGATCCTCGAACGTGGGAAAGAGTGGATTCCAGGCAATTTCCCCGACACCTTCCCCAACATCATGGGCAATGCCCGATCGGTCCTGGCAGGGCCTACCCGCGGGCAGGTAACGCAACCGCTGGGCTTGTTCAATCTGATGATGAACGAAGAAGTCAACTTGCTGACCGGCAACGGGCTCGGTGGCGGATCACTGATCAACGCCAGCATTTCCCTGCGACCGCATCGGGAAGTATTCGAACAGTCCCGCTGGCCGATCGCACTGCGTGACGCCGCAACGCTGGGGCCCTACTACGATGAAGTTGCCCGTCAACTGGCTCTATCGAGATCTCCGTTTGACCAGACGCCCAAAATTCGGGCGCGACGACTGGCGGCCGAACGGATCAGCTGCAATCCCAACTTCTTCGATCTGTCCCACCTGTCGGTGATGTACGACTATCGGCACCTCGATGATGAGCTGCGAAACGCCCAGGGCATGATCCAGCGACCGTGCACGCTGTGTGGCGACTGTATCAACGGCTGCAATGTCGGAGCCAAGAACACGCTGCAGTACAACTACTTGCCGGTGGCCAAACACAATGGCACGGAAATGTTTACACAGGTGGAAGTCAACTCGATCGAAAAAAGACACGGTTACTATCGTGTGCACATGACCTATATCGATGATCAGGAAGACAAGATTACCCGGCATCCGGTCAGCATCAATTCCAAAATGGTCGTGTTGGGTGCGGGTAGCCCTGCCAGCGCCGGGATTCTGCTGGATTCGCAATGCAGCACGTTCGAGTTTTCGCCAATGCTGGGGCAGCAGTGGTCGGGCAATGGCGATACGATCGGTTTTGTGATTGGTTTGCCGCCGGGCCAGAACATCGGCGGCTACGGTGCCTATCCAACCGACCGCCCGGGAGTCGGACCGACGGTTCAATCGTCGTTGAATTTCTACCGCGACATCGAGTTGCGCAAGCGATTGCTGATCCAGGACGCGGCCATTCCCCGCGGCGTGTTCAACCTGTTTTCGGTTTTGCTCAACGACCCCGATCTGAATAACAGCATGGCAATGTTGGGCATGGGCCATGACGATGGCATGGGCAAATTGGTCAAGAAAGATGGCCGCTGGCAAATCAGCTGGCCCGGGTTGAAAGAGAGCGCGTACCGGCAAATGGTTTTCAAGGAGTTTGACCGATTGGCTCAAGCCCATGGCGGGCGGTACAAGCGCTTGAAGGCTTTCGGCAATAACCTGGTGACGGTTCATCCTCTGGGAGCTTGTGGAATGTCGGATTCGCCCGAGTGCGGAACGGTTAACCATCTGGGGCAGGTCTACGACGGAAACGGAGGAGGCTGTTACGATTCCAGCACGGGACAGGCCCGCGTGCACCATGGCTTGTACGTCGCCGATGGCTCGGTGATCCCGACAGCCCTGGGCGTTAATCCGTTCATGACCATTGGTGCGATCTCAGAACGTATCGCCCAACACATTGTCAACAATCCGCAGCACGCCGATCTGTTTGAACAGTTCAGTAGCTGAAGTCGAGGATTCGATCGTTGCATGAGGGTGGTGGTAGCGTTTCAGTGGCACGCCCCGGATGGGGCCGGCGTCAATAGCCACGGGAAATCATACGCCGGGCCGAAGGTCCGAGGGTTTGCCCAGCCCAGCCTGCAGGGCTGGGGCAGGTGTCAAGATTACCGAAGGGCCGAAGGCCTGGCAATTTGCATAGGCCTTGGCTTTGCATGCTGATCACGCTCACGTATCTGAGGTTTTGGTCCCCGATCAATTTGCACTCGAAGTGCGAGTTCGGTCCGAAGTTTACTGACTCTACCGGAATGTATTTGTTTCGAAATCAGAGGTGAGGTTGCATTGGATTAACGCAAAGTCGCCGAGACGCAAAGTCGCAAAGTGGGATTCGATTCCATCACTAAGCCCTGAAACTCACTTCGTTTTGTATTTCACAACCACTTGTCGCTTGGCTCGTTGGGAAAATCTTCGCGTCTTTGCGACTTCGTGTCTTTGCGTTTCTCTCCAGTCCACTGATCAGGCCAGTTTACCGACCAAGAACTGCGACCTTCAAACCGCTACTCTTTGCGAAAATCACTACATGCAAAACGTAAGTGTCAGGAAGTTGAAGTTGAAGTTTCTGCGGACTTACTCAACCGTCACACTTTTGGCCAGGTTTCTTGGCTTGTCGACGTCGCAGCCACGCAGCAGTGCGATATGGTACGACAAAAGTTGCAGCGGAATGGCTGCCACGATCGGTTGCAGGTATTCAACGGCTTGCGGAATGTAAATCACATCGTCGGCAACTTCCTGCAGTCGATCGTCACCCTCGCAAGCGATCGCAATCACGGGGCCACCGCGGGCTTTGATTTCTTCCAGGTTGCTCATCACTTTCTCGTAGATGAATCCCTGCGGCATCACGAACACGCTGGGGGTCTGTTCGTCGACCAGAGCAATCGGTCCGTGTTTCATTTCCGCGGCCGGGTAGCCTTCTGCATGGATGTAACTGATCTCTTTCAGCTTCAACGCACCTTCGAGCGCGGTGGGGAAGTTGTAGTGCCGGCCGAGATATAAAAAGTTGTTGCAGTGTTGATACTTCTTGGCAATTTGCGCAATGTGTTCGTTTTCCTGCAGCGCGATTTCCACCTTGTCCGGGATTTCCTTGATCGCCTTGATCATCCGGCGGCCCTTGTTGTAGCTGATGTGCCTCAGTCGACCGAGGTACAACGACAGCATGACCAACGCCAGGCATTGCGAGGTGTAAGCCTTCGTAGAAGCGACGCCAATTTCGGGGCCGGCGTGCAAGTAGATACCGCCGTCAGCTTCCTGGGCGATGCTGCTGCCGACGACATTGCAAATCGCCATCGTCATGTGCCCTTTGCGTTTCATCTCGCGCAGGGCTGCCAACGTGTCCGCCGTTTCACCCGATTGAGTGATCGCAAACAGCAACGAGTTTTCGTCCATCGGAGGATTGCGATAACGTAGCTCACTGGCGTATTCGACTTCGACGGGGATCTGAGCGATATCCTCCAGCAAGTATTCGCCAACCAGCGAGGAATGCCAACTGGTTCCGCAGGCGGTAAACACGATCCGTTTGACTTTCAGCAAGTCGGCCGGGGTCAGGTTCAGTCCACCGAATACGGCTGTCGCATCGTCTTCGCTCAACCTTCCCCGCATCGTATTCCGCAGTGATTCCGGCTGCTCAAAAATCTCTTTCAACATGTAGTGGTCGTACTGGCCCATGTCGACCTGGTTGGATTCGACGTCCAGCACGCGCACGTCGTGGTGGACAATGCCCGAATCGCGATGGGAGACTTTCAAGGAATTCGCGGTGATCACCGCAACTTGATGGTCGGCTAGATAAACAATTCGATCGGTGAAGCCGATCAGCGGCTGAGCATCGCTGGCAAGAAAGTGTTCCCCATCGCCAACACCGATGACTAAGGGGCTGCCTAGACGTGCCGCAAAAATGGCATCGGGCCATTGGCGGAAAATAATTGCCAAGCCAAACGTTCCCCGTAGCTGGCCGATCGCTTCTTTAATCGCTTCGACGGCTTGATCGTGAGAGGCGCCGTCAGAATCACCATGCGCCTCAATTTTTCGTTTCAGCGTATCGGCGATCAGGTGGGCAACAACTTCGGTGTCCGTTTCCGACTGAAATTCATAGCCCAACGATTTCAATTGCGAACGAAGCTCGGCAAAATTTTCGATCACGCCGTTGTGGGCGATCGCCAGCACCGATTCGCCACCGAGGTGCGGGTGGGCATTGTCGATCGTGGCGGCACCGTGAGTCGCCCACCGGGTATGCCCAATGCCGATTCCCGAATCACAGGGCGCGTTGGCGATCTCCTGGGCCAAAGTAGCGATTCGACCGACCGACTTGGTGATGTTCAAATCGCGGTCGCCCGAAATCGTCGCCGTACCTGCACTGTCGTACCCCCGGTATTCCAGCCGGCGGAGACCTTCGACCAGAAAATCCTGAGCAACCCGAGGACCGATGTAGCCAACGATACCACACATATGAACAACCTGTAATTGTGATTTAAAAATCGATTAAATGGTTTGACGCGACAACGGATGGGACAAACTCACGCGTAAAAAACCAAGGTCAGGCGACAAGTCAACCTTTGAACAGCCAGGGAGCAGTTCTAAATAGTTTACTATCGGCAGCCAACAGCCCAACCCTTCCGGTCGGACCCCCGTCGCACAAAGCTGTCATTTTCAGGATAATCCCACGGATTGAGTTTACCTGCGGCCACTTTTGCAACCATTTTGCCCCTGCAAACGCCAATGAGTCACGGACAAGCGGAAATCATTGCCATCGGTGACGAGCTGACAAGTGGCGTTCGGCTGGATACCAACAGTCGCTGGCTGGCAACGCAACTGGAAGAGACCGGTCTTCACGTCGCGTTTCATACCACCGTCGGCGATGATCTGGAGCAGATGCTGGCAGCCATTCGGCTGGCAGCCCATCGTTCAGAAGTTGTACTGATCACGGGCGGGTTGGGGCCCACCGATGATGACTTGACTCGGCATGCGCTCGCTCAATTGCTTGATCAGCCGTTGCAGTTGGATGCCGTTACGTTGGATCACATTCGGTCAATGTTTGCCAATCGAAATCTGGAAATGCCAACCAGCAATGAAATCCAGGCACGATTTCCGGTCGGCAGTGAAATCCTGCCCAACCCGGAAGGCACTGCGCCTGGAATTGCGATCCGGGCCTACGCCAACGACTCAAAATCCGGCACTTGTTCGCTGTTTGCCTTGCCGGGCGTCCCGGCAGAAATGCAACAAATGTGGTTGCAGTCTGTTCGGCCATTTTTAGACCAGCGATTTGGCATCGACTGGACAACAAGACACTTCACGCTGCACTGTTTTGGTACCGGTGAAAGCGCGATCGCTGAAATGTTGCCGAACTTGATCGAACGCGGAAACGATCCCAGTGTCGGGATTACTGCCAGCAGCGCGACGATCAGTTTGCGAGTTTCCACCCGCGCGGCATCGCCCCAACATTGCCAGTTAAAAATGCAACCGACCATCGACTCGATCCGCGAACGTCTGGGAGATCTGGTCTTCGGAGAAAACGGGCAAGAGCTCGAAGACGTCGTCGTAGCGCAGCTGCGGGATCAGCAGCGAACGATCAGCGTGTTTGATTTCGGTTTGCACGGCGAAGTAGCCCGACGACTATCGCGAGCCGAACACGATCAAGCCGGGCCAGAAGTGATGCTGGTCGGGGAATCGCGGAAAGCACCCGCAGAGTTGGATCTGGAGCAGTTTTTGCTCCAGCGGACGATGGTCGGCAACGAGGTCGGGCTGGCCATTGGCCCTGTCGATCGGGACGAAGCGAAGGTGAACGCCGGGGCTTCAAGTTACGACATTGCGTTTCGCATTGGTGATCAGGTTCACAAGCAACGATTCAACTACCGTGGACACTCTGCTTGGCGCGAGGTCCGTGCGGTGAAAGAAGCACTCAATGCAGTTCGTTTATGGTTGAAGTGAGACTGTTAAAACCAAACGTCTGAGTAAGAACCACCGAGGTCACAGAGCACGCTGAAATTCGTGAGCGGTTTCTGTGGAATTCGGGAAACCCAGGTTTTTCCTGGTTGATCCTGAAAGCTTGCCAGTCTGTTAAAATGCAGGCGTTTCATTTTTCTTCCTCGAAAGAAAGCGTCATGAGAATCGCCCATTGGTTATTAGTCGTGATTGCCGGTGTGCTACTGGTTCCATTGGAATCGTTGGCTCAGGAGACCAGTCCATCCGATTCAGCGTCACGCGGCAAAATCATCGCCAAACCCGACCTGCACAAACCACTGACCGAACCGCCGTGTTCTTATTGCGTCAACCAGAATCTCAAATCATTGATTCGTGGCGATGATGTGGTGTTAGCCTGGATTCGGGGAGCCCACAACGGTGGAGCAATGCCGTTGCGACACTTTATTTCGGTGCCTCGAGTCGTCAACGATACCTATGGGTTGTTCTTTTACGATCCCGATGGCGGTTACGTTTCATCGTTTGAGAAAGATTACGGCTATCGGTTTCACGGTTGGCAGGGAGGCGTCATGGTCGCTGCCGGGCCGGATGGAACGTTGTGGTCGGCGTTGTCCGGAAGGGCGATCGCTGGTCCGCAAAAAGGTGCCAAGCTAAATCGTGTCCCCAGCTTGCTGACGACCTGGAATCACTGGTTAATGCTGCATCCGGAATCCACCGCTTACGATCTATTCGACGGCAAAAAGTACCCGGTTGCTGAACTGCCTGAGAAAATGTCGGCCGATGCGTTGGCCTCAATCGGGGAGGTCGATCAACGGTTGAAAAAGTTTACCCCGGTGTTGGGGATCGAAGGAGACCAGGAAAACCTGGCGGTGCCTTTGGACGGGTTGGCTGATCGAAACTGCCGCATGGTTCA
>CAZJEK010000301.1:0-7239 GCA_964545005.1 uncultured Pirellulaceae bacterium | reverse complement strand
TCCGCCGCATCAATCTCTGCGGCTCCGCGGCTCTGCGTGAGTTTTTCGAATCCTGAATTCAGTTCGAGAGCCAAGCGTCAGACTTCGCGGCTCCGCGGCTTCGCGTGATTTTCAAGTCACTGCCCTTACGAGAATTTGTTCAAAACGAGCCAATTGCAAACCTGGAGACACGAACGTCCTGATGATTCATCCTGGCGCCGACCAAATCAGACTTGCCTCACGACGACGTTGACCCGCTGACTGCCTGGTTTAAAATAAAGCCAACGGGCAAATCTTGAAAACGTCAGTGAATGGTTCCAGCATCCTCCCACGATCACACCCCCCAACCGGGCTCTCGCGCTGACCGAAACTCAATCGCTTCGGCAACTTCACCACGTGCCTCCGGACTCGTCGACGGGCCCCCTGCCCTGATCCCGGATCGTAAACTCCCCGCCTGGGCGTTATCCGTACTCCTGCATGGAGCCCTGTTCCTGATCCTGCTGTTGCTGATGGCTCAGTTTCGCAATGGTGCCGGAGAGGTCGAAAATCGGTCCGGCGGGATTGTGCTGGTCGACGTGCAATCGGATACCACCGAATACCTCAGCGAAGGAGAAGTCGAATTTTCAGCCGCACCCTCGGAGGCTGGTGCCGAAGCCAGCGCGGCCCCCGAAATGGAACTCGCCCCCGAACTACCCGGCTTGAGTTCCAGTGCCAATCCCTCCGATGGCGTTGCCGATTCAGTGCTGGAGAACCTGCCCGGGGCCGACAGCATGATTGCGGTTGCTGGGCAACCGGGCGAAATCGGCGGGAAAACTACCACCGCCGTGTTTGGTGTTTCGGGAACCGGTTCCCGGTTTGTGTACGTGTTTGACCGCTCCGAAAGCATGGCCCTGCTGAACAATCGACCTTTGCTCGCGGCGCGGCAGGAACTGGTCAAGAGTATCGAATCGCTGCCCAGCACCAGTCAATTTCAAATCATTTTTTACAACAAGCAGCCACGGCTGTTCAATCCTGACGGCAACGCGTCGATCTACTTCGCTGAAGAAAAACGCAAGGAACAAGCCAAGCGATTCATTCGATCGATTGCACCCGATGGCGGTACCGATCACCTGACGGCACTCAGGGCAGCGTTTCGTCTCTCGCCCGACGTAATCTTTTTGCTGACCGATGCCGAAGGCGGTTTTACTGCCGACGAACTACGTCAGCTGAGCCGCGAAAACCAATCCGCCGCGGTGATCAACGCAATCGAATTTGGGCAACGACGTGGTACCGATCGCAGCCTCGAACGAGTCGCCACGACCAGCGGTGGACAATACGTGTTCAAGAATATCATGACGCTGAAGGTGGAACAGTGACCCATACGTACGTTGTTCGGTTCGTGATCTGTCTGCTGATCATCCTGACCAACCAGCCGACATCGGCCCAGGAGCAGCGTGAAGACATCGTGGTCGTCAAAATCCCGAACTCCAACCCTCCCGAAACGGCCAATCGAGTTGGGAGAGTCCTGGAATGGAAAGGGGGTGCGCTAACTCAGGAGACCCGATCGGGCAATCGGGAAATTGAAAACCAGTCGATTGTTCAAGTCAAAACTAACTGGCCAGCCAGCTATCTCGAGGGCGTCCAACTGGCTACCGAGGGGAAATCGAGCGCTGCAATCGAACAATGGCAGCAGGCACTGCAAGAAGATTCCCGTCGCTGGGTCCAGGCGATCATCTATCGCCACTTGATCGAGGAAGCCATGTTGCTGGACCAACCCGACCTGGCGGTACGATCTTACCTGGCGATCGTAACTGACGACCCGTATTCGAGGTTTTTGCCGCATGCGCCGCTACCGTGGGCCGGAGCCCAGGCCACTCTGCCGTCGGCGAAGGAATGGTTGGAGAGCCCTCAGGCGGGCGTCCAGTTGGTCGGTGCCGGCTGGAGTTTGTCAGGTTCGGCTCGTGAACAAGCCACCGACAAGATTGGTGAATTGATCGACGACCTTGATCCGCGAGTCAGCGCATTGGCAACAGGGTATTCCTGGGGATTGAAACCTAACCCGGATCCGCGTCAAACCCAAATTTGGCAAACCGTGGTGAACCAGATGCTGCGTTCGGCAAGGCCTGGACCGTTATTTGCACTCGCGACCCAACAAGCCAACACCGATCAGCCCGATCAGGCCGTGATCAACTGGATGAAGGTCGTTACGATCTATCCTGAGCATCGTTCGTTGGTGGCCGCCAGCCTGTATCGGGCTGGCAACCTGTTGCAACAGCAGGGGCAAACCGATGCTGCCAAAACATTGTTGCTGGAATTGAAAAACAGATTTCCGGAATCGATATGGGCCCGCCAGGCGTCCAGGAAAGTCATGGAATGAGAAACAGGTTTGTGATCCTCCTTGCGGCCATTCATTATCCGCTGGTAACCGCCACGCAGGCAATCGCCCAGGACAACGCTGGGGCTGGTGAAGCAGAATCCGGACCCGGGTTCCTGGAGATTATTTTTTCCGGTGGCATCGTCGGGATCATCATGATCCTGATCCTGCTGGCGCTGTCGGTCACGGCTGCCTATCTGGTGTTTGACCACTTGATGACGATCCGTCGGAGCGATTTGATGCCTGATGGCTTGGCCGACCAGGTGCGACAAGCGTTGATGAACGGCGACGTTGGGGCAGCCCGAGAATTATGCACCGCCCAACCCAGTTTCCTGTCATTCGTGATGATGCACGGGATCGCGGAACTGGAATTCGGTTGGGCTTCGGTGGAGAAAGCGCTCGAAGACGCGTTGGCGGAACAGTCGGCGCGATTGTTCCGCAAGATTGAATACCTGTCGGTGATCGGCAACATTGCGCCGATGGTCGGTTTGTTGGGTACCGTGATTGGAATGATCGTGGCATTCCAAAACGTGGCATCGACCCAGGGAACAGCCAGTGCACCTCAGTTGGCCGAAGGGATCTACCAGGCGCTGGTGACGACGGTCGGAGGTTTGATCGTGGCGATCCCGTCGATCGGTGCGTTTGCCATCTTCCGCAACCGGATCGACCAGTTCGTCGCCGAAGCGGCTTACCTGGCTCAGCATGTGTTTTCGCCACTGCGACGTCGGTCCCGAAAGTAGAGCTGCGATGAAGGTGCCACAGTACAACGCCGGCCGTCGATACGGTTTTAACATGACGCCGATGATCGATGTCGTGTTCTTGCTGATCATTTTTTTTCTGGTCAGCAGCCATCTGGCGCGGCAGGAATCGAGGATCGAATTGGAACTGCCGACTGCTTTTTCGGGCCAGGACGACGTCGATCAAACGACACCGCGGGTGACCGTCAACGTCAAACAGGATGGATCGCTGTGGCTGGCCGGGCGGCCAATCGATTCGGGTCAATTACAACAGCGTTTTGAACAGGTCCGGCAACAGGAAGGGGAAACCGTCGAAGTCCGAATTCGCGGCAGCCGCGCGGCTGCATATTCGACCGTTGAACCGATCATGCTGGCCTGTACCAAAGCCGGCATCTGGAACGTCAAGTATGCCGTTTACCGGGAGGACGATAGATGAAACGTCCCAGCCCTCTGGTGCGGGATTCTTCCGCAGCGGACATCAATACGGCCATGACCCCGATGATTGACGTGGTGTTTCTGCTGCTGGTATTTTTTGTCTGGACGGCCAGTTTCCAGGTGATTGAATTTGTTTTGCCCAGTGAAATGTCGGCTCAGATGGGCAGTGATGTCCAACAGCCGATGGATCAACCACCACCAGACGATTTTGAAGATGTTGTCGTCCGGATCGGCTGGGACGGTCAAGCCGCAAGCTGGCAAGTCAATCGCCAACCCGTGGCTTCGCTGGAAGCCGTCGGTCAGCAGTTACGGGCCATTGCCGAGATCGGAGCCGATTCGACGGTGATCTTGCACCCTGATCCAGAAACGCCATTGGGGGTCGTGATTGAGACCTACGATACCGCCAAGCTATCTGGGTTTGGCGAAGTCTCGTTCGCGGTCAATCCGTAAAGTAGCATGGCCGATTCGGCCGTGACGAACATTGCCTATCTAGAGTTTGGTGCAATCCTGTCTAATCGGGCAAATCGCCCAAGCTACTTCCGGCGAACGTGTCCAGCGGTTTTGGCGCTAGCCACCGACTTTCCATAATTCACAAGCCAACTGCTTCACCTTCCTCGCCATCGACCAGCCCATCGGCATCGTCTGTGTCATGTACTCCGGCGGCCAGTTCTTCGTCAACCGCATTGCGATACTCGGCAAGGGCTTCTTGCAACAATTCTGAATTTTCAACCAGTTGTTTTCGTTGTTCCGAAGTCAGGATGGCGTGTTTGACCAGCGGATTGGTTTCGGTTTCCAATTCGCCTTCCTTGTTCGTGGTTAACGTCAGCAAGTCGACTGACAGATACGCATCTTCCATTTCCTGACCGGGAATGCTGTTGACGATGTAGCTGGCAAACTGATGAGACTGATCCGTTTTCGGAATCGGCAATTCCAACAGGTCATCGACACTGGTGGCAGCCTTGATCTGCGACACCATCTCGTCGTTATTAATCGGCAGCAACATCACCTGTTCGGCTTCATCGGCCCATTGCCCCAGCTTTTCGCTGTAAGGTTGGCCGGCGGCATCCATCGGTGGACGGATTCCAAAGTAGGCGACGATGCCAGCTTCAATCAACCAGATCAGGTAGACGAATGCGCCACTGATCGGGGCACCATTATTGGCCCGCCCTGCCTTTCCGACATTGAACCCCGCCTCGGCTCGAAACTTCAGGTGGTCAAAAAAGGACATTTCCTGGCGGAACAATTGCCGTAATTGTTTTTTAGCTTCGGCTTTCTGGTCGGCGGTCAGATTGGGAGCGATCTCGTCCACCTGTTCAGCCACGACGTCTTGGGTGAGTTGCCAGTATTGCAGGTAAAACTTGGCCCCCAGCCCAAACACGATCAGCATCAGTGCGATTGCGCCAGCCAGCAACGGGTTGCGGCAGTGGCTTTTGTCAACAATGAAGTTCGCCACGAACGCAACCGCCATCCCAAATCCAACGGTCAGCAAAACGCTGATGTAGATCAGTGGGATCCAGTGGAGGCCCTGCTGATACACCAGCGCTAAAACTGCCATCGCAACGATTCCGGCCAGCAGCCAGAAAATCAAGCCAATGCCGAAACGACCAGAGGGTTGATAAGTTTCAAACACAGAATTACCTGAGCAAAAAAGTGGGTGGAACACGATATCGGCCTTGCCGTCGGCCACCCTGATCATATCGAGCCAAGACAGCCGCTGGCAACCTTGCAGTGAGTATTCTTCATGTTGACTGGGCTGGGCTGACGGCACAGGTCTGCGTACCATGGAGTCATGAACGCGTGGCAATTCGCAATTCGATTTGGGCTTAACGGTGCCCTGGCTGGAATCGCCTTGATGGTAGCGATGGCCTGTCAGCCCTTGCGGGGACAGGAATCGGCGCCCAGCCAGCTGCTGGACCCCGACGACGTGACATTATTGGAAGGGCTCCGCCAGCGACGTCTGTTCCCGCTGGCACTGGACTATTGTCAGCAGCGGGTGAAAACGACCGAATCCGGCAGCGCGGTCGAAGCAATGCTGAGCGTCGAATTGATCAGGACCTGGACAGCTCACGCGGCCTATCAGAATCGAGCCGCCCGGGACTCGACCTGGCAACAGATTGACGCCGTTGCCAACCGGTACCAATCCAACACCAAATTGCCCAGAGGTTATCTGGTGCGAACACAGGCGGCACTGTCGAAATTGGTCAATGCGACGCTGACCTACCAGGAATTGGCGGCAGAAATGATTCCAGCCGATCAGCTTTCCACCGCATTGGCGGTACTGCGTGAAGCACGCGGGCAATTGGATCGTTTGCAAGCGGAAGTCAAACGAGAGGTCCCTGAACGACGTTCGCGATCACTGGAGCAAGGCGAGCTGAACGCGAACCAGTTGATGTCGTTGTCTGACAGTATTGAATTTCAACTGGCCGAGTGCAATCTCGTACGAGCCAAATTGTACTCGGTATCATCCGGCCAGGATGGCATTGGAACCGCCGATCGCCTGGATGCCTTCAACCAGGCTCAGCAGCAATTGGCATCGGTCGTGGGAAGCGTCTCGGTGGGAGAACCGCTGTGGTGGAAGTGCAAGCTGGCTCAACTGGAGGCCTACCGATTGGTCGGGCAGATTCAACCGACACTGGCAATTGTCGATCAACTGGACAAATTGGATGTGCCTGAAGATATCGCGGTTGAGTTGCTGGAAGAAAAAATTCGGTTAGCTATTGCGGCTCAGAACGCCCAGCGATTGCGGCAACACTTTGCCGAGGTCGCCCAAGTCAACCCGCGTCCGGCCAGTCTCGATCTGGCGGTGCTGGATGGATTTCTGACCTTGGCCAGGTTGGACGATTCCAATCAGTCGGCCTGGATGGAACGAGCGTCGGATCTGACCCGCGAAATGGAAGTCCGCTTCGGTGGCTATTGGGGGCGACGGGCTGAGTTACAGTTGATTGGGCGATTGGGCAAGCCTGCAACCAGTCAACCGACCAGCGATGCGCAACCGGAAATGAGTCGGTCAGCCGAAGTTGACCTGTTGATGCGAACCGCTGCCGATGCACAGCGAAAGCAACGTTGGAATGATGCACTGAAAGCGTACGACCGTGCGCTGGCGTTGGCGACCGACCAAGGCAATCTCCAGCTGATACAGCAATTGCAAATCCAGGCCAGCGTTTGCCTGGAACAGACTGGCAATCATCGGCAAGCGTCCCAACGGTTGTTTGCTGCCGGCGATGCAGGCGGAGATTCGCCAGTCTCCGCTTCCGCCCATCTGCGAGGCTGCTGGAATCTGGCTCGCGTTCTCAGTGCCCAGCAACAACCGGATGGTATCAAGCAAGTCAGCGAGGAGTTTGAATCTGCGCTCACAACCCACTTGGCGAAGTTTCCCGATGCCACAACCGCCGGACAAGCGACGCTATGGCTAGCAGGCCAATTGATTCGGACTCAACGCGCGACCGAAGCCGTCGATGTCTTGCTGGATTTGTCTTCGCTTAACCCAGCCGCTGCGCAGGCGGTTCAACTGGCGCGAGCAACGGCCGATCGTCGACTGGCCAACACCGTTGACTTAGACGAGCAACGAGATCTGCTGAATCGATGGGCAGCCAGGCTGCAGACCAAAAGTCAATCACTGGAACCAACCGACCCCGTGCGCCAAATCATGGTGCTGTCGGCGCTGGAATTGCAATCGTTGCACGGAGCACCACCTACGGATGTCGATATCCAGCAGTGGCAAAGTGCGCTAGAATC
>CAZJEK010000300.1:0-7257 GCA_964545005.1 uncultured Pirellulaceae bacterium | reverse complement strand
GAACCCGCCCAGACAATGACACTGCTCCACCCGTGTCGCCGTTTCAATTCACGTGCCAGCTCGCCAAAGCGATCCATTTCCCACCGTTTCGAGGCCCAGGTTCCACCGGGGTTGATAACCGCAAATCGATCCCTGGATAGATTTGCCTGATCGGAGCCTTCCTGCAGCCATTGATCCACTCGGGCCTGTGCCTGCGAACAGACAGGCAACTGAAACCTCCCTTGCAACCTGCCAACATCCAGGTCCAATCCAGCCAGCAGCTCGATGCTTCGGTCAACAACGTGAGATGCCTGGGTCGTAACCAGACAATTGTTCAGCAAGGGAGATAGTTCGCGTCCCCAACGGCCGCGAATACCGATTCGTTTTCGAGCACCACTTAACCATCCCAGGGCAGCGCTTTTGGTAATTCCCTGCGGGTCGATCACAACGTCAAATTGCTGTTGGCGAAGCTGTCGGCGCAATGGCAACCAACAGGATGGTTTGCCCGCCCAACGCTTGGGAATGACGATCAATTCATCGACCGCCGGGTGCAGTTCCAGCAATTTGTGGGACGGCGACTCAACCGCCCAGCAGACTCTGGCCTCAGGCAGCTGTTGTTTGATCGCGTCAACCATTGGTAGTGTCAGCAGACAGTCTCCAATGTGACTTAGCCTGGTAACGAGAATCGACAGACTTGACGTAGCTGATTGGCTCACTGTTCGTCCTTGAACACGATGGTAGCGGCGCGCCGTCGTGGCAGAGCATCGACGCCATTAGGTTAGCCGTCCATTATGCGGATTCGGTCAAGCCAACCAATGCCGATTTCGCCATCAACCCACCAGGATCAGGGGATTTCCCGCGACAGCGAACATTTCCCGGTGAATTTTGGATCAGACAGAAAGAACGCCGGCAAAACAGTGTTTTTATCAAAGGGTACAATGACCTCGACTTCGATTTGAGGCGTGTTCCTTTCGATCTTTCCAGGTGTGACGTTGATCTTGAAATCCCGAATCCCGACCGATTGCAGAAAATGCGTTACCGAGGCTTCGACTTTTTCGACTGTCGCCCCCGGAATAATCCCGATTCGGGCACCTTCATAGGCTGCACTTTCGGTCGCGTGCACCAGCATATTGGCTCGTGCCACTTCGTAGCAACCAAACAGAACCATCATCAGAATCGGCAGGCACATGGCGACTTCGACCGCCAAAGCGCCCACTCGGCGACGCCCATTGTTGTTTTGATGTTTCATTTTCGTGATTGTGATGGATCTGGATTAAGCAATTACATTCAGCGGACAAAACTGCTATTCGATCAACAGCACCTGCAACTGTTTGGCGATGACTTCAAACGCTTCCACCAATTGAGCATCTGAAGTGGCGTGCAGGTGAGTGCCACCGGTGGCATCGGCGACTTGTCTCATCAAACTCTGATTGGCTCCGGCGCTGAAGGTGATCGTATGCACCACTACGTTTCGCTTTTTCGCCAGCTTCGCAACGGTAAGCGGTGAAATACCTTCGTTATGATTCCCGTCAGTCATCACGACCATCGATTTCAGCGCAATTCCCCGCGACTTGGAATCCTCTTTTAGCGACTTCAAACCAATTTGCATCGCTTTTCCGATCCCCGTTCGACCGCCCGGAGATTCACTGGCGATTGCGTCTTTGATCAGTTTCAGTTGATCAGTCATATCAACCAGTTTTCGCGGATCGGTATCGTAGGCGGTTAGCGAAACAAACTCTTTGGGAACCGAGTTTTCCAATTCGGTTACAAACACATCAACACCGTTGAGCAATGCCGCAAACCGGGAATTGACCGACATCGATCCTGATTTATCCAAGACCAGCGCGATGTCGCGATCCAGGCGTGTCGCGGTAGCAGACTGAACTGGTTGAAAGGAAGACTGTCCGAACATCCGACCGAACAGCATCGCCACGGGGCCACCCGGGGAACCATCGGTTCGTTCGCCAATTACACGCACCGAGTTTACGATGGTCGCCGAACCGGAAAACGAGCTCCGATCCTGAAATGAAAACGTTCCGTCGCTGTTTTGTTTGGCTGCCCCAAAAATGATTTTGTCCGGGTCCAGTTCCAGTGGTTGTCCAGCGACCACATTGGAGCGGGCGACCTGCAATGCAACATCAATGGCCTCGGACTCGGATTCAGTACGGCCCAGTGCTTCAACAGCGGCCCGAGCCGCCGCATCGGTCGCGGTCCGCAATTCACTTCGAGTTACATGGACACGGGCCAGATCGACGGCGAACATGGCGCCCACAAACAGGATCACCATTGCCACTGCAATCAATGGCAACATGGCGCCCCGGCGACGGCTGAAAGAATGCGGTTGCTTAATCATCAGGATACCTGGACTGGATCGGAAGGAAGGCTTGTTGGTCACGGCGTTACTCCCGCACCATGGTGGCTTGAGCCGTTACGCTTTGGTCTTTGAAGGGGCCAATCGGAAACAGGCTGTTAACGTTGCCCGGGGCTGTTACGGTGATCACGACTAAATCACCTGGCACCGCGTCTTCCAGGTTGGCGGGAATTGTGGTGATCGTTACGTTTTCGATCCGCCGGCCTTTGGCAACCGCGCGAATTGCGTCCTCGGCTTGCACCGAATCCCCCGTCCGAATTGCCACTTTGGCGCCTTCATAGGAAGCCTGAACCAGAGTTTGCCGCAAAAACAGCATGCTGGCAGCTTCGATCGATCCAAACACGATCAGCAACAGGACCGGCAGGCAAACCGCGAACTCCACCACAGCTGCGCCTCGTCGATATCGGCGTCTGCTTGAATGCAGTTGTTGTAACATCAGAAATCAATTCCCCAGGTTGAGTGAGCAAGACTTGCAATGGTGGGCGTCGGTTTCCTATTCCGTCGATGACGATACTGAGTTGCCTTCGAATTCCGATTGGCCGGACCGATCGAGCTGCGTTTTCAACTGTTCTATTTCCTGCTGTTGTCGTTCTACCAATTCGGCGACGCCATTGAATTCGTCTGCCAGGTCTTTCCAGAAGTCGTTGCCGCGAAATGCACATCGTTCCGTGTCACCGTCAGCCAACTGGCGAAGATGACGTCGAACTCTGGCAATCGGCCCGACGAATCGGTTACTAAAACGAATCGTGTCCAGCATGAACGCTGGGAACATCGCGACCATCACGACCGCAAAAAAAACAAACTCGCCAACCTGCTGACTTAATCGATCCGCCATCGACAGCTGGGGATCCCCCAACAAGGTTTGCAGCAAAATGACTGCGAAACCGGCAACAAAGAAAAACATCAACCAGTGTGACATGATCCGCCGTAGTAGCGACCCCTGCACGTGGTTGTCGATAAAGTTCTGTTTTCGTTTCATGCGTGACATGGTTCTTCCCAGTATTGGCGTGTCGCTGACGAGCCGTCCCGTTTTCAGACGAGATACATCGGTCCGCAAGCTTACCCCCAGCTTGATGCAACGTGGATACTTTTTGCAACACGCAGAATTTCTCAGAACCAACGTGACGGCAAAATCGATACAACCGGCCAACTCTCGGTCACCCCGGTTATGCACAACTTGACGAAAACAGCATCCCCTGCTGATCGGGTTGAGTTTGTCTGGGAAAACGTCGATGTCATGAAACAAGGAAAATTCCGACGTGCATCGAACCGACCGTGCGCGGTACCGATTTCACCTCTGGCCTCTTACCGGCGGGGGCGCTGGTTGATTTTCCTTACCCGTTGAAGGTCTTTTTTCAGCACTCGCCACGAAGCAGCAATACAGGAACGACCATGAGTCTCAAATTCGGCATTTATCTGGTTGAGCAAAGAATCATCAGTCCCGAACAGTTTTGTGGCCTGGTCAAAATTCAGCAGGAAGCCACGATGTCGATGGCGACAATTGCCATTCGCAAGAATTTCATGACGATCAAACAGGTCGCTCAAGTGCTGGATCTGGCAGAAGCCCATCCGGACAAGTCGTTTGTGACGATTGCTCGGCAGGAGGACCTGATCGATAATGCCGACGCCGATCAAATGCTTCACATCAAGGAAATGAGCAGCCCTTCGATCCGGCAATTGGTGGTTGAATGTGGCCTGTTGACGCAACGACAAGCCGCCGTCTTGTACCTGCACTTTGAAAAGCACGGTGCCAACGGCAGCCAACAATCCAAGGCCGCTCGCCAACCCAAGCCGGAGTTTGTCCAGCCAGAAGCCACCGAATCGGCACCAGCGGAGGCCGGCCCCCGCCCACCGAAATTCCAACAGCATCCGGTCGTGGCTCGACAGGCCAGCAAAATCCAGCCGTAGTCGGCAGTTTGGCGGACAATTCGAAGTTGGAGTCCAACAACGCGAAGCGGTGGCATGATGTAGCATGGCCGATTCGGTCGTGATCGCAGCGGCAGATTCGGCGTTTGCCGAAAGCCTTGCCCGACCCGTTACAATGGCCCAAGCTTTCTCCCGTGATCGGGTCCAGCAGTTTTGGACTAGCCATCGACTTTTAAACGTTTGCGCTAAAACTTGCTTTCGTCCGGGGCTAGCGCCCATATCGGCTGGACAAAAAAATGTCAGCCTCTCCGGCAACCTTCTCCAACCGTTGTCGATTATCCAATGTGATCGACGCTTGTCACCCGTCAAATCCTGATCGCGAAAAGCAATCTGCGTCATTATTCTTCAGTCACGCCGACCATTCCCTGATTTCTCGCGTAACTTTAAGCATCGTTGGCAGTTTTTCTGGCTCTGGTCCTTGTACCTGCCGGCGAATTCATAAAATGAGTTGCGGCAGCGAAACTTGAATGGCCGCTGGTTTTGGGTCGTTTTTTTCTGCACGCCAGATCAGGACTCTTCTTTTGACGGAATCTGTACAACGGGTTGGAGAATTACCCATGACACGAAGTTTCAAATCAATCGCCCTCTCGGCGGTACTTGGCCTGCTTCCCGTACTCGCAGTTCAAGCCCAATACAACGGCTTACAGCAACCGGGCTACCCCAATTTCCCGAATCAGTCTCCCCCCGTTCAGCCCAACCAACCGACTTATCGGCAGCCGGTAGCACCACAACAAGTGACCGGAACCAGTACCACGACCGGCACCCATACTCCCTGGTTTCTGGGATTGGTCAAAGATCGAGACCATGATTTCGGAACCGTCGCCCGGGCCTCAACCCAGGAACACCTGTTCGAGTTCGTCAACAATACCGAAGCCGTCCTGTTTTTGGTCAGTGTACGAGCCAGTTGCGGTTGTACCAAGCCCGAGATTTTGACACCGCAGATCAAGCCTGGTGAGACTGGGCAAGTTTCCGCCAAGTTTGACACGCTTAATTTCTACGGTCAGCGCGGGGCTACCTTGTCGGTCGTGGTTCGCAAGTCAGGGACCCCAGCCCACACCGGCGAAGTACAACTTTCGGTGAAAGGTCGAATTCGACGTGACGTTGTTCTCACTCCCGGCGAATTCACATTCCATGACGCAGTTATCGACCAATCGATCAAGCAAACGGCAAAAGTGCTTTACGCTGGAAAACCCGATTGGAAAATTTTGGACGTCAAGTCGACCAACCCCAACATCACCGCCCAAACTCGCGAATTGGAACGCATTGCCGGTACCGGTCGAGTTACGTACGAAATGGTAGTCAGTGTCAGCGCTTCCCAAACAGGCGTGTTTAGCGACACGTTGACCATCATCACCAACGATCCCAAGACCAACGGGATGCCCGTCGCTGTAGCAGGTAACATCAAGCCGCAGATTGAGGTTTCACCGATCACATTGGGAGTTGTTAACGAAGGTCAGAAGATTGCCAAAAAGATGATCATTCGCTCGCCTAAGCCAATCCAGATTCAATCCATTGAGACCGATAATCCCAAGATCAAGTTCCAGCCAATCGAAGGCAAGAAGACCTTGCACATCATCAGCTATACGCTGGACACTTCGGAACCCTGTGAGATCGAAGAGGACATTGTCCTGCGAACCATCGACGATGATCTGCGGGAGACCAAAGTCCCTTTCTCCGTTCAGGTCGTCCCCGCAACAATAACCAGTGATCAGCGGGACTAGGAATCGTTTGAATTCGCCGCGATTCGATTTGCAAAAATCGCGAAGAAAAAACCGTAGATGCGCAGAGAACGGGTAGCTTGTAGAGATTTGAACAGAACTCTGCCTCTCTCCGGTTACTTTCGATAGAGTGCAAAGGCGGATGCCAAAGTTGGACTTTTTCTGCTAGGCTTGATCGTCCACCAAGTTTTGATTCCCACGCGATGACTCAAGCCGAATAATCAAGCGATGCTGATCGAGATTGAATGCACCAACTTGACCGATTTTGATCCTGCGACGGGTCACAGCCATATTTGTGGCCACCGGATGATGGTTGATTCCCGAATGATCGGTGAATTGGTGACCTGCCCGCAATGTGATCAGGATGTCGTCGTCGACACGGCCAAGTATCGAGCACAACCGCAGCCTGCTCAGGAAACGAAACGGGTACAACAACCGTCCCATTCTCAATCAACCCGCCGCGAAGCCCCCCAACAGCAGACGCGCAAAAGCCGAACCTCAAATTCCGGCCAACCAGCAGCCAAGACGGCCGGAACACAATCTGAAAAAAGAGCTCGCCGGCGGGCGGATGCTGGGGCCAAGCCTGCTGCCGCGATTGACGACCAGCTGGAAATGTCGGCAGCCAAAGCTGACGCCATGATTGCGGGTTCGGCCGGAACGCAATGCCGTCGTTGCGGTGGCGCAACCAAACTGGGCAAATGCGTAAAATGCAAAACGGTTGATCCTCGGTTTATCAACCTGCATCGGTCGATTGAAACCATCAAGCCCCGCTTGGCCGGCAGCCAGCTGTGGTTCACCAAAACGCTTTCGGAAGGATTCTCGATCGGCACCTTGGCCATCGGGCTCCATTGTCTCGTCGGATTGGCTACCGTCCTGATGCTGCTGCTGTCAATTCTGGGAATCGCAGGCAGGGGTATCGGTGTTGTCCCGGGTGTGATCTTGCTGACCCTGACAATCCTGGGCTCAGCTTTTTACGCCGGGCTGGTTTATAAGGGCTATCAGTTCCTCCGCCGCCCCAATTCACACGTCGCGTGGTTTCAACTTCCGTTTTGGAATGCGCTGTTGGTGTTGGCGAGAATGCAAAACTGGACTGGTTACGATAGCCGCCTAAAAGATCGGCACGTCCTTCGAGTTCGTGATTCCAATTTTACCGACTTTCAAATAGCCGAACTGGAAGGTATTCGCAAAGTCGCCGTATTGGATCTGGAAGGAACGGCCGTCACTGATCAGGGCTTGGCTTTGTTGTATCGGCTGGAACATCTT
>CAZJEK010000299.1:5858-7296 GCA_964545005.1 uncultured Pirellulaceae bacterium | reverse complement strand
GCCTGGAGCACCGGATCAACGACCGTTTGCCTGCTTGACCTGGAACAACCGGCCTTTCGCCAGCCAATTGGAATTGGCCAACGTTCCGTTTCCCAGCTCGTTTCAGCTACCGCGGTTGTTCAACGTGGCGGATGAGACCCGTGATGTCTACTTGCCGCCGGTGGAACCCGTCGCCGAGACCGGCGCGATTAACCTGTCGTCGGCTTTCCCTCACCTGTTGAATTTTTACGCCGACCAAATCGATGGGCAAACCAACGGTCCTTCATTACACCGCTTGCTGGATGTGACCGAAGTGCCGTCGCGGTTCGTCGGTACCGAATCGTTCGTCAATCCATCGACCTTTGCGAATGACGCTCACAACTTGACGTTCGGATTAGCGACGCCATTTGACCGAATTTCGAATTATCGTTATCCCGGCAAGATCAATATCAATACGATTACGGATCAACGAGTTTGGCAGGCACTGATGGGCGATCGGTATTCGGCGGAGGAGACTGGCGTCAGCTACGCCGAATGGCAAGATTCATTGCAGGGGACAGCGGCGGTTAGCGATTTTGGAAATCCATATCGGCCTTCGTATGCGTCCAACTTGGTGCCGGAAGCCAGCCTCGTCGTGGACCCTGTGGATTGTGGCTTGTTCCGGCAGGATGCGACGACGGGGCGTCCGTTGTTTGATTACCACCTGGCCGAAGGGGATCCCGGGTATCTGGCGGCCACGGACAGTCAGCGAGCGGCCTATTTTCGCAACGATCTGCGGCAGCGGCTGGGGAATCTGGTCACCAATCGGTCCAGCGTGTTCGCGGTCTGGGTCACGGTGGGCTATTTCGAGGTCCAGCCGGACGGATCGTTGAAGCCGGGGCCAAATCAAGCGGGCATTGAGATCGGCAAGGATACCGGCGAAGTTCATCGCGGGCGAGGTTTCTTTCTGGTCGACCGTTCGATTCCCGTCGCAGCTGAGCCCGGCAAAAACCACAATGTTGACCGGGCTGTGTTGGTGAAGTCGATCGTGGAGTGACGTCGGCTGGTAGCGGGTTCTGGAGGCGAAGGTGGCGTGGACGCGAGGATATTCGCGCATCGGTGCACCTTGGACGGGCGGAGCCGCGAAGGATGAAAAGGGAGCTGTTCACGCGGAGCGTCAACGGAAGGGCGGAAAATGCTCATGCAGAGCCGATTGACTGGTTTTCTGCAAAACGAATCTTGTTGAACGTGTTAATCTTTTCAATCCTGTCCAGTTTTACCCGCTTGCTCAAATGGACAGCGGACGCAAGATTCGCTTGAAAGTTTGACAGGATGTTCAGGATCAACAAGATTGACGAGATGCTTACTGGTCTTGGATCCCTAAGACTTCGAATCGGGCGAATGACAAAACGTTCGCGGAGAGGCTGACATTTTTTTAAAGTGGAGGGCCGTACGTAGACCCCCTCCCGCGAGCGGGAGG
>CAZJEK010000299.1:0-5848 GCA_964545005.1 uncultured Pirellulaceae bacterium | reverse complement strand
TGTCGGAGATAGCTTTCGCGTAGCGAATGATGTATCGACACGCAAAAAACCCGTCTGCCGAAAATCAGCGAGACGGGCTGCTGCGATGTCGATTGTACGGTCGCGCGACCCGGAGAACGGATTACCGTTCAGCGGTCAGATTCTGGGGCGCGCTGGCGACAGGAATTGCCAGAGTGTCCGGCTAGTTGATTTCCTGGTTGGCCCTGGCAGCTTTCAACGCTGCCGCTTCACGCTGCAACTTGAACTCATGCCCACGAGGGAAATATTGAATATCATCCTTCAGGTAGTACGGGCTGGGCAGGGTTTGCCCTCCCACGCTGACCTGGCACCCGGTTGAAACCAGTGCGCCCGCGGCAATCATGCCGGTGAACAGGATCGAAAACAGGACGTTTTTTTTCTGACGATACATTGGTTGGATAGCTCCATGCTGGGGTCCTGCGGTATTAAAAATCACAGCATCCTTTGTCCGCAGGATGACCGTTACCAAACATATCGTCCGGTGGCTGGTTAGACTTTGACGGTTTTGCGGAAAAATCAGATCGTGAGCAAGACCACCGGGTGTACTCTGCCCAGATTCGCTAACTTGTGACCGGAACGCCCGAATAGCCGGTTAAAACCCCACTTTGGAAGTGAACTTGGCAACAAGCCGGGCTGGGTAGCGATGGTAAAATACAGTGGGGCCATCAGATGGGGAATTGAGAATGAGCGTGTCAGTGAATTCGAACAATCAAAAATGCGGGTCAAAATCGGCTGGTGGCTGGTTGCTGATGTTCGTGGCTGCCGGTTTGGTGCTGCTGCCGGGTCGTCTGCAGGCCCAGTCCAGTCAATTGCCGCAGACGGGCTACTACCTTGGGGCTCGGACCTATTACGACGCCGACTATAAAGATGCCGAGCGGTACTTCAGCCGCGGGGCGCGGACCACGTTCAAGTTTGGGACCCGCAAGTTCCTCGATTCGGTCTGTTACTGGACGATGATTGGTGAGTGCTACTACCACATGGGCAACTATGCCCAGGCGGTGGAAATGTACGAGCAATCATTGCAGCTGTATTTGACATACCAGCAGGAAAGTTGGCAGGGACGTATTCAGCTGCCGCCTACGATCCAGGCATCGAACACGGCAGTCACTCGTTCTCAAATCAATTGGGCGACGCCCAGTCGCACGGGGCTAATTGCCAACGTTCCCGATACGTACCAGGTTCTGTTCGGACGCTTGGACGCTGATCGGGTTTTACAGCAAGGCGGTGTTGTTCAGAACGCCGAAATGAAGCAAGTCGATTTGAACGAGATTTTCCGCTGTCTGGCGTTGTGCCTTCATCGCCGGCGAGTGATCAAAGGACCGACCGCCAAACTGGATCCGTTGTCATCGCAATTGGTCTCTGGTTTGGGAACGGCGCCAATCGCTAATGGAACGATCATTGGTGCTTACAACGGCGTTTTGTTGGGGATTGCCCAGGCGACGATGGAGGACCATTCCGCGGCGACTCGAACGTTGAAAAGTGCGTTGCAATTTGGCAACCGCATGGACCACCCGTTGACTCCGGTCGCGTTACTGGAGTTAGCTCAGCTTGGCGTGGCAACGGACAACCACGCCGTGGCTTCGCAACTGGCTCTGGAAGCGGCCTTTTCGGCGGGCGTGTTCAACCAGTTTGATCTGGTCGCCGAAGCGTTGACCTTGGGGGCCGATTTGCATTTGCGAACGTCCCGAACCGTTTATCCGCCTTTGGTTAACGCGATCGGTTGGGCGCAGCGGAAAGACGCGCGGCTGTTGCAGGCGTCGATGATTGTCAAACTGGCCGAGTGTCATGCTGAAGCCGGAGACACAGTTGCTTCAATCAATATCCTGCGTCAGACTGGAAACGTGATCGACCGCCGCAGCACCCTGGGGGCGGCGGTGATCAGTGCCCGGCTAAAATACGTCACGGCTTTGAATCAGTTTGGCTCGGCCGACTTCGACGATGGGATGCAGACATTAGCTGCCGCGTTAAAGCATTTTCAGACGGGGTCATTCTGGCTGTATCGGTTAGGATTGGCTGATACGCTGGTTGCCAGCAACAAGATCAATGCTCGCCAGGCAGACCAGCTCTACCAACTGTTGTTGAAGGATCCTCAGCCGGCCGATTGGGAACTGGATCCGATGGAAGCGATTGCCTTTTTGGCCACGCCGCATGTGGGCGCGATGGAACGTTGGTTTGAGATCGTGGTCGCGCGGCGGGACTATCGTCGCGCTTTGGAGATTGGCGAAATGATTCGTCGGCACCGGTTTTTCTCAACGCTCCCGCTGGGAGGCCGGCTGATGGCATTTCGGTGGGTCATGCAGGCCCCCGACGAAGCGTTGACTGACAATGCGCAGAAACAACGAACCAGCTTCTTGAACCGCAACGCAGCCTATCGAACGCTGATGGTGCGCTCCAAACAGATGCTGGACGAAGTGAACGCTTTGCCGCTGCAACCGGATGCAGAGTCCGATGAAGCGCGAAACCAGGCCAGGCTGATCAAGCAACTGGCGGAAGTCTCCATTTTGGAAGAAGCAGTCCTGGCCAGCAATGCCCTGGGCCGCGAACCATCGGACCTGGTCTTTCCGCCTTCATATCCGATCAAGCAAATCCAGACCGCAATCGCTCCCAATCAGTTTGCTTTGGTGTCATTGGCGACCGACAGCGGGTACCACCTGTTCCTGGTGGGACGGGGATCGGTCGTTTACAACCAGTTCGTTCCGACTCGAAACATGATCCGCGCGGTCGGTCGGTGGTTAAAAGAACTGGGCGTGACGGAGAATGTGATTGAGCCCGAGTTCCTGGCGGAGGAAGATTGGAAAGTTACCGCGCGAGGGTTGGCGAACCAGTTTTTCCCGGACACCAGCGGATCTGATTGGGATCAGTTTGCTGAACTGGTGGTCGTGCCAGACGGGGCGCTGTGGTATGTACCGTTCGAAGCGTTGTTGGTTGGTGAAGAAGACGACGAGAAATTGCTGTCCCAGCGAGTCAACATCCGGTACAGCCCGACGTTGGGGTTGGCTTTCGGCGCTCAGCGACCCGTTCGGGAAATCGAAAAAACAGCCGTCGTCCTTGGTCGGATTCACGCTCGTGTTGATGACGAGTTGGTCAATACACAATTCGAAGAGCTAACCAATAAATTGCCTGAGGCCAAACAGCTGGACCGGGTGGCCCAGTCCAGCAATGTGTTGGGCGCGACGTTAGACCAATTGATGGTCTGGTCGGCGATCAAGCCGGTGCGTGGCAGCTTTTACCAGTTTGCACCTATGCAATTGGGAACCGAACGACAGGAAGGAACGCTATCGGCCTGGATGCAGTTGCCCTGGGTGGGGCCGGAGCACATTATCCTGCCGGCTTATCATGCCGAAGGGTTGTCACTACGTGGCCGACCGGGAACCGAGATGTTTTTGACCACGATGGGGATGATGGCATCAGGAACCCGATCCATCTTGATCAGCCGTTGGAACACGGGCGGCAAAACGGCGTTGCAATTAAGCGGGCAGTATTTGGAGAAGATGAAACCCGACGGAATCAATAAAGCCATTTTCGATGCCCGCCAGGCGATTCGCGAAAGCGATTTGGATGTTGCCAATGAGCCGCGCATGAAAGTCGACTCGGACGCCCCCGAGCTGAAAGCGGAACATCCTTTCTTCTGGGCCAGCCACATGTTATTGGCCATTCCTGACGGGACCGGATTGAAAGTCGCGCCTCAGCAGGTCGCCGGTGAGTCCGACGATGATCAAGTGGGTGACGACCTGCCTGGTGACGAGAAAAAAGACGGAGACAAAGGAGAGGACAAGGAAGGTGGCGACGAGATGAAGGGTGAAGGTGATGGGAAGGAAGGTGATGGGAAGGAAGGTGATGGGAAGGAAGCAGGCGCCGGCGAGATGAAAGAGGGCGGGAAAGAGTCTACCGAGAAGCCCAAGACTGGCGAAAAACAGGGCGGGGGCAAAGAAGCGGGAGCGGAGGAAGCCGGCGGTGGTGAAGAAGGTGGAGTCTGAGATTTCAAATTTCAACTCCCCTGATCCTTCCGCTTTTTTTGGGCATCCATCAAGACCTTTACCGTAAATCCACCGACGAGTTGATCGTCGGCGTAATAGGCCCAATCATTTAAATCGGCAACCGTTGTTTTGACTCGGTCTCCGATTTTCAATTTTCCCAAGTCCATGGGTTCGTTGGCCAGCACGCCGTAGATGATCCCGTTTTCGATCGCAGTTGCTTCCAGCCAAATGAACTCGGTGTTTCCGTTGTTGGAAATGGGAGCTTTAACGGAAAAGTTCTCACCGCGTTGTTGTTCCATCGCAGCAACGAATTCGGGAAACCGGTCTCTGGCTTCCTGAACCGCCGCGGCCATCCGGGGATCGTCTTCGGAGATGCTGACCACGGGAGCCGGCAAGTCGAGTTTCAATGCCTGCAGCGGATCGTCGGATTTCAGCTTTTCCAGAGTTTCATCCAGGTTGGGGAAGATCTGGCCATCGATGGTGAACAGCAACGCCAGGCAATTGTCATCGATCAATTCGGTAATTAATCTTCCCAGCAACCGATGCCACTGGTTCAATTCTTCAGCGCCTTCATGCGGCTCGATGCCGATCGCGTCGACCGATAACCAGGCTTGATGACGGGCGACCAGTTCTCGCATTCGCAAGTCGGTCAGCTGCTCCAGGATTTCCGGCGAGGGATCGAAGTAGGGTTCGTCGAACGCATTGACGACGATTGCCCGGTCACGGAAATTGACCAACGACGTTTTCACGCCGTTGGATTCGGTGGATACCACGAAGCCGTCCTCTCCCTCGTCGTGGTCTCCGCCGACACCGGATCCCAGGTCTGCGCCCCACGCACGTTCGGCTGCCTTGACGATATAGATCGACTCCAGATGTTGGGGTTCCTGGAGCAGCGCCACGATCGCAACGATGGGAGCGTCCTGTTCTTCTTCACGTTTTCCGCGAATTGGCAGTAGCCAAAACAGCACCGTCGCGAAAATCGCCAGAGCGACGACGGCCAATACAATTTTTAACGCCAGGAACATGCAGGATTCCGATTGCCGGATGGGGAACGGTTACTAAAACGTTAGCCGATTCAGGACGCCAATTCAAATTTTGGAAGGTTGGTGGCTAGTGCAGCGTCTAACTTAAAAATTGGGGTTGGCGAGTCAATCTTGCTCGAAAAACCAATCGCTAAATTGAAGTGCCAACCCCAAAATCAATACTTGACGCGGCACTAGACACGGACTAATCGAGTTCCGGAAACACGGTTCACCAGGCGTCTCATTTCCAGCACGCTGATCGTGGCCAGCACACGGGCAACCGGTAGTTCCGTTTTCGCAACGATCCAGTCGACTTCGGTCGGCTCGGTATCGATGGCATTCAAAACTTGAGACTCCTGCTCGGTCAATTTCAATTCTGCGGGCCGTCGTACGGTTTGCCCGGAGGCCGTTTGCACTGGGTGGGCCAGCGGGCCCAGTTCTTCAAGGACATCGTCTACGTTTTGAACCAGTTTCGCGCCATCTTTGAGCAGTTGATGACAACCTTGTGACATGCGGCTGTCAATTCGGCCAGGAACGGCAAACACTTCCCTGCCCTGTTCCATCGCCATCCGAGCAGAGATCAGGGCGCCGCTCCGCATGCCGGCTTCGACGACGATCACTCCCAGACTGAGTCCGGAGATGATTCGATTGCGTCTGGGAAAACTTCCGCTTTTGGGTGCCGCGCGAGGCAACGCTTCGGACAGGACGGCTCCCTGTTGGGCGATGTCAGTGGCCAGCGTTGCGTGTTCGGGAGGATAGACATTCAGCAAGCCACCGCCTAACACTGCAACCGTGCGTCCGCCAGCCTGTAGCGCTGCGCGATGGGCGATA
>CAZJEK010000298.1:5033-7347 GCA_964545005.1 uncultured Pirellulaceae bacterium | reverse complement strand
TTCGTTGGTTCGTTGGTTCGTTGGTTCGTTGGTTCGTTGGTTCGTTGGTTCGTTGGTTCGTTGCCTCCCGTGGATGGTCCGATTTGGTCCGATTGATGGTTGTCGGGCGATCTGTCCCTTTGTCGGGCGCTTTGTCGGCCAGCTTCGCTTCGTGGCGTTTCACGGCCCCTTGGGCGTTCATGTCGGCCGCCCCGATTAACTCGATTTGGCGCTGGCAGTGTTCCACGTCCGATTTGCCGCCGGCCTGCTTGCGTTCGGTTTCCCAGCGTTCACGGGCGGCGATTCGTATCTCGATTCCACGCCGAACTCCATTCAGTGCCGCCGCAACTTTCTTGCGTTGGTCGGCCAGTTCGATCAATTCACGGGCGGCGTCGGCTTTCGCCTTAATCACCTTGGGGTCGAGGATGTTCGAAGTGAGCGTGTTTTCGGCGACGATGCGCAATTGCAACCCGCGTTCGGCCGATCGCAATTGTTCAACCGCCGCATCCGCTTTCGGTTTCAACTTCGCCCGCAGGTCGGCTAGTTGCCGATCACAGTCGTTAATCGTTTGCTTGGCGGCGTCGTCCAGCTTGGCGGCGTCGGCGTGCTCCTGGTACTGCTGTAGTGCCTGCTGACGCTTCCGCATCTTGTCCACGTTGGCGTCGAGTTCGTCGAGTGTGTAGGCCAGACAGCGAAGAGGCCATCTTTAGAAAGGTCGGTAGACAGTCGTTGATAGCGCGTGATGCGGTTGGCGAATTTCGCTGCTCCAGATAAGTCCTGGCCGGTACAGATACCGAGCGAGGGAAATGGACCCGCCGCACCTTTGGATGTCCCTTTCGATGACCAAAGGGTATCACCAAAGGTATCACCGAAGAGTTTAAATAAAAAAAGGAGCTACGTCTTTTGCGACGCAACTCCTTATGTCCAAGTGCCTTGCGGTAAGTGGGCGGTATTGGACCTGAAGAACCATCTGAAACCCGGGGTATTTGCCCGCTGTGCTCCCAAGTTGCGCCAACTCCGGGGCTATGGCAAAACGAGCAAGCATTTAGTCAATTAACTGCACTATGGAGAGCGTTACCGCCTGAAATCCGGCAGTGACTTGTCGCTTCCGAGCCAAGCCGCCGGAGTCGCAGCCGCGAAAGAAAAGGGAGTTTACACCGAGGGCACGGTTGGTCGCACGAATTGCGATAAAAATACGGCAAGAAACCCACTTAGTCGAATTCTACGCGAACTAGGTTTTGATCTCAACTGAGAAACTTGCAACGCGCTAAAACCCCGCGATACTTTGCGCAATAAACGCCGTAGTTTTATTTGCGTTTCCCGTTGAGTTGTGCAATTTTTCGTCCGATTTGCGACGTATACTTTTTTGTCTGCCATTCCTCGATCTTTACTTTGCGAGAGTCGCGAATGGCTTTAAGAGGGATAGAGATGGGTTTATCCCATATCAGTTCTGTTTCATGAACCGCACTTTTTCCAACCCAGCCAGCAACAACGTCGTGAACACGTGGAATATAAAAGTCGACGAATACGTTGCGCTTTCCAATGTCTAGCCGTACCCCTTCGCACTTGAGGATATCTACTATCGTCTTTCTGCCGAATTCATAGACTACCAAATAGAAAGGATATTCAGAATCCGCGCCGTTGTTGTATTTTCGCACCTCTTTTCTCATGTCCGATGGGAGCGAAGCGAGCATCTCATCTTCAAGTCGTACTCGTTTTTTGCGTCTCGCAGCAATTTTAGAATTGAGCTTTGGATCAGCTCTGAATGCCCGGTCTATAGCGTCGGAAACGCTCCGCCGGTCCATTTTTTTAGTAACTTTCACGCCGCACAATTCAGCGAATTGCAACTGGCGTTGAGTTGGCGGCTTTCGAGCGGAAAACAACCGAGAGACTGCTTTAAACACAATCAACCTCCGTTAAACAAGTCGGCGGACAAAGTTGCACATTGTACAACGCATTTGAAGCTTCGGACTTCATCAGGTTTCTTTGCGGGCAAATTGAATTAACGTCTTACGCAAGTGGAGGCGGCCACAAGGACTCGCAACGGGGCTAGTGGGTTTTGGCGGGCTTATTCGCTGGATTCTACGAGTCGATCTTGAATCTCATTTAACGTCGCGCCCGTCGAATCTTTCCACATTTGCCGTCCATTAGACGACGCACCAACGACAACAGCAGCAGCCGTCGATGGCGAGTTGAACTCGTATTCTTGAGCGAATCGAAGATTGTCACCGTTTCCGGTCAGCACTCCTTGGTGCTTGAGATCCGCTCGTAGCTTTGAAACAAAGGCTGGAATACTTGGGGTCTCGGATGTTGACGCAGTCGATCCCTCAACCAC
>CAZJEK010000298.1:247-5023 GCA_964545005.1 uncultured Pirellulaceae bacterium | reverse complement strand
GCCCAAGTGCACGGCGAGCAACAAAGAGCATTTTATTTTCGTATCCACTTGCCCTCACCCCCTTGGATTCCAAACTCAAAAGCTCGTTGTTGCTCGCCGTGCACTTGGGCCGTTCAAAAACGCGGAGCCCGATGATGGGCAGAATGTCCAGAATCTCATTGAGGAAGCGATTCATATCCGCAGTATCGGCTTCAGCCAGGGGCGACGGATTTGGCTTATTTTGATTATCCAGCTTGGCTCTTCGCAGCTGAGCGGCGAGCTTGTATAGCTCCGATTCAATGTAGCCAATATGTGCTTTGTTCAAGCTGTCGTCGCGAGTGACAAAGAATATCGCCTGATTCCAGAACTCCTTCTTCAAGAAGTGTTGCTCCAAACGTGAACGCACCGGATCTCCTTGACCGATGTAGATCACCGGCTGCTCGCTGTCTTCCTCCTCCCCCACAAGAATGTAAATCCCGGTTCGCTCGAATTCTTCGCGCTTTTTTGCTGCGGGCAGCAAGGACCTCGGTACAACGACACCAATACCGGTCCAATTCGGTTTCTCCACGATTCTTATTCCATCTGGCGTCCCATCCGGAAGGAATATCCGAATTGAAAACGGCGGATTCGAGTTATTGGGACCCGACATAGGCTTTCTTCGACATTTGTTTTTCCAAAAAGTTCATTGGACTTCCGCCCCATCACCAACGCAAGCCAGCCCGCATCTTCAGGTGGCAGGTCGTCAATCTATAATTGAAGTACAATAATAGTTGTACTCATTGACAACTATTGGTGCCACATGAAAAACAGAACTCTTGTCGCCTGGATCGGCGCAACGGACTTGGCTTCCATGGCCAACGACTTGGGAGAGCCGGCCAAAGCTCAGGTAGAAAAAGCCATTAAGCGGAGCACACGAAAGTCCGATGATGGCGGTCCGATCCAATCGCTGCTCGCGAACGAAGACTTCGATTCCATTCACCTAATCAATAGTTACCCCAAGTCGTTCGAATCAAAATTCGCAAAATGGCTCGGCCATTCAATCTCATTTTACCGACCACAGAACCTGAAAGGACCGACCGACTACGCCAGCATCTTCACTACGGTTGATGAGTTTCTGAGGCAGCTTTACGACAGCAATTCGACTCGGCCGAGCGAGCTGTGTATTCACTTAAGCCCAGGTACCCCAGCAATGGCCGCCATTTGGGTTCTGCTTGGCAAGAGCAAATACAAAGCGACCTTCTTTCAATCCTATCAGGGAAAAAGCGCAACGACGGAAATCCCATTTGACTTGGATCTCCATATCCGTGACGTGATCACAGATGCAGACGCCGCGTACGAGCATTTGCGTGCGATGAGCCCCGGTGAAATAAAGGGCTTTTCGGACATGATCGGGGAAAGCAGAGCAATGCGTGAGGCAATCGGACGTGCCCACCGCTCAGCGGTTCGCGATGTTTCAGTTCTTCTGTTGGGTGAATCGGGAACAGGTAAATCTCGAATTGCACAAGCGATTCACGATTCAAGTCGGCGTAGTGAACAGCCATTCAAAAGCATCAACTGCGCAGCGATTCCGGACCAGCTCTTGGAATCAGAGTTGTTTGGTCACGTGAAAGGAGCCTTTACCGGCGCGGAAAAGGCAAAGAAGGGCCTCCTTGAGGAGGCTGATGGCGGTACGCTTTTTCTCGATGAAATAGGAGAGTGCAACCTTGATCTTCAGGCCAAGTTGCTGAGTGTGCTACAACCACTCACGGATCGGGGGCTTTGCGTTCGAAAATTCCGGCCTGTGGGAGGAACGAAAGAAGTGACGGTGGACGTCCGAGTCATTGCAGCCACGAACCAAAATTTGATTCAACAAGTTGAAGAAAATGAATTTCGGTTGGATCTGTACTACCGCTTAGCGGCCATCACAATCAAACTTCCGCCGTTGCGGGAGCGAGGGCGAGACATTGTTGACCTGGCCAATCATTTCCTATCGGAGATCAATCGGGATTTTGCTTGCGATGACTCGGAGTTTGAGGAAAAGAAGCTGTCAGCCGAGGCAGTTTCGTTTATCCGTAGCCACCATTGGCCGGGCAATGCTCGGCAACTCTATAACGCAATTCTCCAGGCTGTTGTAATGACGGCACGCAAAAGTATTGGCCGAGCCGATCTTTCCGCATCCGTTGAGGAAGCTCCCGGGCGATCAACTGGTGCCTCATTGGATATGGACATAGGAAATGGCTTCTGTTTGCCAGAACATCTGGAGTCGATTCAGAAGCACTTTTTGCAGCGCGGCATGGACGAAGCGAACGGAAAAAAGCGAAAGGCGGCTGAGCTACTTGGATTTAAGAACTGGCAAACGATGGATAAACAACTAACCAAATTTGGAATCAAGTAGGCAGCAGCGCCCTGAACACCAATCCGTGTTTATTGACACTGTTCCGTGTTAACGTCGGCTGAATTGAACGTCGGTCCCGGAGGAAAACACGCGAAAAACAATACCAAAGTGGTTGTTTGATTTTTTGGCACGAGGCGTGCATTAGAGGGAAATGTTGCAAATTCGTTTGTCCACTTTCCAGGGAGCCTCGGAATGTCAAAAGCCATCTCTTGCCCAAACTGCCGCACTGAAATCGAAATCAGTGAGGTTCTAAAAACCCAACTAACGGAAGAAATCCGCGCCGATTTCGAATCCAAGTTAGGTAGCAAGCGAGCTGAGCTGGAAGCAGCTCAAAAAGAACTTGCCGAACAGTCCAAGGCAATCGAGGCCCAGCGTCAATCATTGGCGGAGCAGGTTGAGGCTGGCATTGAGGCTGAGCGAACAAAACTTATGGAGGCCGCGAAAAAGGAAGTCGCTGAGACGATGAGCCTCGAGATGAAGGATCGCGAGCAACAGCTCGATGAACTTCGCATCAAGCTGCAATCAGCTCAGGCCAACGAGTTGGCCCTCCGGAAGAAAGAGCGTGAGCTTGAAGCCAAGACCGAGGAGCTGCAGCTTACTGTAGCCCGACAGTTGGATTCCGAACGTGAAAAGATTCGGGAAACTGCTATGAAGCAGTTTGCGGATGAGCACCAGCTCAAGGATGCGGAGAAGCAGAAAATGATCTCTGACATGCGTCGGCAAATCGACGACCTCAAGCGCAAGGCCGAACAAGGCTCGATGCAAACGCAAGGCGAGGTTCAAGAGCTGGCCTTGGAAGAGATGCTTGAGCTTGCTTTCCCTCATGACTCCATCGAGCCTGTCGGCAAAGGAGTGAATGGAGCCGATTCGACTCAGCGAATCTTCTGCCCGTTCGGTACTGAATGCGGCAGCATTTTGTGGGAGTCCAAGCGGACCAAAAGCTTTAGCAAGGCCTGGCTGCCCAAACTCCGCGACGACCAGCGAGCGGTGCGTGCGTCGGTTTCCGTGCTCGTCACGCAGGCATTGCCAGACGGCGTCGACACATTTGCTCAAATCGACGGTGTTTGGGTCTGTAGCTGGAGGTGTGCCAAAGCATTGGCGTCTGTGTTACGGTCCGGATTGATCGAAGTCGGCAAGAGCAAGCTGGCTTCGCAAGGTCAGGCTGAGAAGATGGAGCTGGTTTACAGCTACCTATCAAGTTCTGAGTTTCAACAGCGTGTGGAGGGAGTTGTCGAGGCGTTTGTGTCGATGCAATCCGATTTGGAATCGGAGCGTCGTTCCATGAAGCGGATCTGGTCGAAACGCGAGAAGCAAATCGACCGCGCGTTGAGCAACACTGCGGGACTTTACGGCGACTTGCAGGGCATCATTGGTGCATCGCTTCCATCGGTCGAAGGGCTTGCGCTTCCTGCGATTGAACATCACTCGGATGCCGATCTGCTGGAAGTCACTGGTTAGGCAATCGCCAAACATCACTCTTGCCTGATTGGCAAGAGTGACAGGTGTTGGTAAGGTTTGTGAGTTTAAGGCAAACATCCGATACCGAGCGAGATTTCATGACCAAGCTCAACGAATTTTTGCGGATTTCAGAAGCCGCCGAATATATCGGCGTTTCACCGAACACTCTGCGAAATTGGGAAAACGCTGGAAAGATTGCGGCCCACCGACATCCCGTAAACGGATACCGACTGTTCAAGCAGGCTGATCTCGATCAGCTGCTGAAAACGGCACAAACTCGGAGTAGCCAAATTGAAGAAACGAAAAAGAAACCCAGATAAGAAAACGGTCGACCGCGGCGACATAGACCGCTGGATTCGAGACCAGGTAAATGAATCAAACAAAATATGTCCTGTCATTCTCAGCCGGTGGACTCCTATACCACGAGTCCATCGTCGTCGCTGAAACGTACGCAGAATGCCAAGATTGGGAAAAAGTTGTGCAAACAGTAACCGAAAACAACCTGCTCCAAAGCCGCGTGGAAAGCACGACAGTTCGAAAGCTTCGGGAAATCTGCTTTCGGCTGCAGGAGCTCACGTCGGAGCAATTGGATCTTTTGGCGAACGGATCGAGATCGGAACAACTTGCGATGCTTTGGCTTGCATGCTGCAAACGATACCAACTGTTGGCGGAATTCGCCCGCGAAGTACTTCGCGATAAGTTTCTCCGGCTCGACTTCACCATCACGACGCCTGAAATCGGGCGATTTCTTGAAACGAAGGCTGTTTGGCACGAGGAAATTGAAAAACTGAAGGAATCAACCAGAACCAAACTGGTAACGGTAATGCGACGAATGCTGCGGGAGGCCGAGCTTGTTTCAGAAGAGGATGTAATCAAACCACTTTTGATGTCACCCGAGTTAGTTCGAGTCATCGCGGCAGACTCAATGGAGCATTTTCACCTGTTTCCAGTCGCTGAGTCTGATG
>CAZJEK010000298.1:0-237 GCA_964545005.1 uncultured Pirellulaceae bacterium | reverse complement strand
CAATGCAAACCGCGCCTCTTGCTGAGCGATTCGCACATCTCCTTGCAGTAATTGGCAGCGATAAATTCCTTAATTGCGAGGGTCTTGGAAACGAAGTCCCGTTTTTTGTCGTGCCTTTTGATCCGCAAGAAGCCGTGGAAATGAAAACAAGGCAACGGCAGCTCGCCAATCGACTCGCCGTCGAAAAGGGAGTTCAGGTTTTGGAAGTCGATCTTTATGACCTGGCTCACGAAATCA
>CAZJEK010000297.1:0-7354 GCA_964545005.1 uncultured Pirellulaceae bacterium | reverse complement strand
GCTCGCGCGATCGGCGCAATGCGCGATCAAAACTGACTCGCAGTTTCGCCCCCTGTTGCCGATTGACCATTTCGACGTACGAAATCATGCCGTTGAGCCAAGCGATAAAGTCGGGGCGGTCTTCCCGATTCTGGGCGGCCAGTCCATCTCGTTCAGCATTATGCAGGATCGCTCGCAGACGTCGGATGGTCGGTCGGTCAATTCCCGGACGATCGTTGACCACGATTCCCGTAACCGATTGCCGGGTATGGTTTCTCAGCACCCGCGTCTTGGCTTCGTTTACCTGAAACCCTTCATCGTCAACGATGTGCCGAATCCGCCCCAGGACATATCCGGTTTGTGACTCGGTTGTCGAGCCGTTCCGCCGCCAGGAAAAACTGATGTCGTCTGCATAACGCGTGTAGCTCCAACCCAGCTTATTCGCCATCCCTTCCAACCGTTGATCGAGATGGCGGGCAATCAGATTGGAGATTGAAGGGCTGGTGCAGGCTCCCTGGGGCAGGCTGCGCGGTCCCACTGCCGCATAGTAGACCTGGCCGTTGAGCTTCACCGGTTGCCGCGGTGCTTCGGTACACAGCAAACCCAAAATCGTGGCCACTGCCGGAGAGTACCCCAGCGATTGAAACCAGCCCAACACACGATGAAAGTTGATGGAAGGGAAAAAGTCCTTCAAATCCAGATTGATGACTTCATCAGCACCAACATGCGGCTGGGCGTTGGTCACGGTGGATCGCCCCACCGCAAATCCGTGAGCAGCGTCATGCGGGCTTAGCTGACTGACAATGTTCTCCAGTATCCAACGTTGGGCGGCTGCCATTTTCTGGTGGGGCGCCGAGAGACGTCGCTGACCGCCGCTTTTTTTAGGCACAGTAAAATGAACATAGTGGATTCGGCGAGCTGCTTCTGAATGAAACGCCAGCCAACGTAATTGGGGTACCTCCAGCCCCAGTTGTTTGGCCAGTTCAGCCGGAGTCGCCATGATCGGCAACCCCAGCTGATCCAATTTTTCGACATTGGATTGGCGGTCGGCCAGGCCCTGGGAGACCCCTCGTCCCAAGTAGATAATATCGGTAGCGCGGCGGTGGGCGACGGCTTGCCGATAGGCTTCCTTTCGCTCCGCGGCATCCTGTTTCTTCTGTTGCTTAATTCGCTGCCGTTCGGCCCGGTCGCGCTGCACCGCACGCTCGCCGGCGACTTCGATCGTTTGATAGTTCGAACGGAACTGGTTGAATTTCTCGCCAATGGCGTGAATCTGTTCGAGCTCGACAGACGAAATTAGTCCCAGCCCGACCATCGTTTGATTGATCAGCTGAATCCGCGGCAAATCAGCCGGAGGAATGACTCCGGTCGAATCCCAATAGGCCGTTTTCCAGTCTGCAACTCGAGTCTGCTGCAATGCGTCATCGACCGAGACAGGTGCGAACTTGCCAGCGGCCATGTCGCCACGCGCCGCTGGCTGGCGCGATGATGCAGGTTGAGCTTGAGTCGAGCTGGTCGTGGATGGCTGGTCAAGCGACTCCGGTTGCGGGACATACTGTTGTTGTTCTGGATACTGGCATTGGGTGCAGCGAGTGCCATTCCAGCCGTGTTCAAACCCGCAATTTGGGCAGACCTGTGGCTGATCGTGATTGCCCAGCCAGCGTTTAAGATAATCGAATATCGACATGTCAAAAAAGACGATCGGGGGTAGCGAACAAGTTAACTTCAGTCCTCGGACCAGAGTCGTTCACCAAGGCCGATGGCGATAGCTGGTGGAGCTAAAGCCTTGGCTTGTTGGTGGTCGAACCAATAGCTATCGCCATCGGCCAAACGAACAACGGCTCTGGGTAAGCAATGTCTGAGCAAGATCACCCACGGCGTATCGCCGCAGAAAAGTCTTAAAGTGTTCGCCGTCCCCCTTTCGTCAATGCCCTATTAAAGTAACCGTTTGAGTTGGTTTTGCAATCAAATTTTTCGAGTGCCGAATTTGCCTGACCATCGCGTTAACGACCAGCCAGCTGCCTTAGTTTTTCGTACCAGTTGTCCTGTTGAGGAAGCGGGCGTTGGCCGGCCAGCAAACTGTCGCGAATCGCCTGCAAGTGCCGGCAAGGTCCATTGCGGATCCCGTATTTATAATGCCAGCTGCAACGACACTTGCCGCGCTTGACCATCCCCTGGTCGTCTACCAGAACTTCACATTGTTGATTTTCGACCTGGGCCGTGGCGATGGTTCCGCCTCGCGGGCCCGGCAGGGTCGATTCCAATTTGACCTTGCCGGCGTGAATCAATTGTCTCGCGGCAGCAACTTCCGGGTGCGGCCCACCAACTTCCTTATCGGACAACGCCATCGGTAGCGCTTGTCGCCAACGAAAGACGTCTGCGTTCAAGTCATAGATTGCCTGGCCGCGAAGTGCTAACTGATTCAGCGCTGCAGCGGTATCGCCTGGCGATGCATGTACTCTGCCGGCCAGGTCCGAGATGTTCAAGCTGCGAGCATTGATCAGTTCGTCGGCCGTCTTGGCAACCAGGGCATCGTTGGTCTCGACTTGAGGCAGTAACATTTGCACGGCACTGCCCTTGGCCCAATCGTTAGTTGTCCAACCGCTGAGACCAAGCGTCAATCGCATGTCGCCCAGTTGAGCGACCCAGAAACTGGGTAACCCGGTGCCGAGCAGATAGACGTCAACGGATTCAATTAGCGGAAGGACTCGAGCCAGCGTCAACAAACGCCGTCGTCCCCAGATGCGGATCGGATCGTCCGTTGGCCCTGAATAGGGTCTTCCGCGGGAAACGATTTCCTGCTCCCAGGGTTCAAGGACAATTTTAGGCCGCTGGCCGGTTTGCAATTCAAACCGAATAGCCCGCGGACTGGTCCTGGCCTTATTGCGTTTCAAAAACGCCAAAATGGAATAGACTGCATCAACCGAGAGCGTGACTTTTCGCATCGGCAGCCCCATCGCTGATTGCAGCTGCATGAATCCGGACAACCAGCCATCGGGCAGGTCAATTTTCTCTTCGTGATAATCTTCCACGTCCTGAGTCTGAACCCGAAATCCTGCTGGATTGATGTTGAATCGAGTCTCGCGATAGGTTCTCAGCTTCTGAAAGTTGTCGTACAGGTCCCAGGAATAATCAACATTGGTCGTCCCTTCGCGAACGCTGGACGGATAACCGAAGCAATCTCGATCGACCGACAGGCAGCCATAGCTGGATTCGTCAGCGGAAAAGCATTCGAACATGACCACGTCATCGGCAACCGTGATCACCGGATCGTAGGGCATCATCTTGCGCCATAATGCCGGATTGTTTTTCCGCAGGTAGGTGTTTAACTCGCGGCGTGACTGCCAATACCGTTTCAATGCCTGGCGATGGTCCCTTTTCAGTTCGGCAGAAGGTTCCAGTCCCTGCAATCGCTCCAGTTCCTGTTGTTTGGCTTGTCGTCCGGCGCGGCGGATGGCAGCTTCCCGGGTCCGTTGCTGCTGTTTCCAGTTCTGGTAAGCCGAATTGTCACGGGGAGAAAACGTCAGGTCATTGATGACGATATCGTGCAGTGTGCTGATCGCTTCACGAAACCGCAACGGTTGTTTCAAGGGCGCATCAAATTCAACTCGATCTCGATCAAGATTCGGCGCCAATTGCAGGATTCGTTGGCCGCCGGAACTGACCAATCCGCTATGTCCAGAGTAAGCAAGTTTTACCTGCATTCGAGGGCCTCCTGATCGAACTCCAACTCCGGAAACGTGGATTCGATATTGGTTTTCAGCTCAGTGGACTCGCTGGCCAACTGAGCCAGACAGGCCACTGCCGCCCGTCGTTCAGGAGCCCGAGGTGACCGCAATGCGACGCCTAATACCGGCAGCAGTTGATCGGCTTGACCCTGGTTGTCGATCAGCTGTTGGCCGATCTGGTGAATTGCTTTCGGCTTGGTGCGGGAGCCGCGCTGAATGCCCAAAATAATGGCCACCCACACCGGTGCCATGGCTTCGGTTTGATCTGAGGATCGGTGGACGCGTTGTTGCAACATCTCAACCAGACCAAGTCGAATTTCATCGAAGGGGGATTCGATCAGCTGAGCCCAAAGTCGAGGATCCTGGTAGGCCGGATTAGTTTGGTCGTCCAACCAGTTCAGGGCAGCTTTCCGCATCGGCAGATTCAGCGCGTCGAAAAAGTCAATCACGTTGTCGGATGAGTAACTCTCGCGATCGGTAATTCGTTCCAACGCCCAGGTGGTGATCTGACCGGACAACGTAACGCATTGGCAGTCGACCAACGATTTCAGTTCCGCCAGTCCAAGCGGTTTCGTTTGGTCACGATCCTGAAGCAACTCAAACCCAGATTGGGCAAGCGGTTGCTGTTGAGCGCAACTGAGTTGAAGCAGTTGCTGGTTGGTCAACCGTTCGGCTGACACATGTTCGCGCATCGCGTCGCACATCATTGACAGCAGGCTGACATGGCATTCGTCCAGCAATTCCAGCCATCGCTCTACCATCAGCGTTGGCAAGGAGGGATGTTGCTGAAACAATTCCATCGCGAACTGCTGCAGTTGGGTGTCTGGGCTGGCCATCAACGTGACCAGTGTGCTCAGTTCAATTGATTTCAGCGAATCCTGGTGATCGCGTTGCAACAGTTCGATGGTCCAGATGCGAACCAGCGTGCTATTGGCATCGACCAGCAATTTCAGCAGGTGCTGCGTAGCCTCGGAAGACTTCCACAGTTCCGGTTGATAAGGTGCCGGGGTCAACTCATTCAACGATCGACCGGCGGCCAGGTTGGTATGGCTATTGGTGAACTCGATTGCTTCGTGGCCGAAATAACAGGCATGCATCAAGCCCCAGTTATCAAGGATCGCTTCACCGTCGAGCAAATCCTTGTCCTCGTAGCGAGCCAGCGCCTGGCAGATCTGTTCCAGATACACATCCGGTTCGCGGTAGCTGAGAAACCGGAAGTAGCGCCAAGCCGAACGCCGCAGGTAATTCCGGGTCCGATGGGAAAACAGAACGTTGCCGGGCCGATTAAGCAGGTCGGGCAAGGGGTATTCATGAGTTCGGCCAGACCACGTATAGGACGCCTTGCGGTCCGTTAATTCGTGGATTGACTGGTTGGGTTTGGCCCGAAAGAATTCTCGCGTGATGTACTGCCGCGATTGCCAATCGTAAAACGAGCGAGATCCGTAAGACCGCCTGACCATGCGGTCGAGGGTGACCATGAAAGCGCCCATCACTTCATGATCCCGCTGGTGCAGGAAGTGCTTGTACAGCCGTTTGAAGACGACTTCGTGACCGGGCAAATTCATGTTGCCCTGGAGATAGACCAGTACCTGGTCACGGCTCCATGTTCGTTGATCACTGGTCCAACGATTGACGAATGTGGCCAGATATTTGTCGTTTTGAAATTCGTACAGCAGATCGATGAAGCGATCATCCTGTGCGGCGAAGTACTCTTCCAGCAAAACCCTGGACGGATCGTTGTGCTTGCGTTTGGCCATCTAATGAATTCAAGTCGTTGGCAATTGACCGACTGAATTTATCCCATCCAATCTGACAGTGCAACGATTTGATGGCAAACCGGCGGCGAGCCGGACGTTACGGCGTTTCCATGTTTTTCTTGAGCCAATCCTTGAGACTGTTGAGTGCCTCTTCGGAGTCGATGCGGATTTCAATTTTCGGTGGGTTCCAGACATTGTTGCCCGTTCCTGCATCCGAGTCCTCGAGCCGCGGTCTGGTAGATCCGTTACTGGAGAACGTCCCGCTGGATTGCTCGAAGCTGGCCTGTTGATTACGCCAGTTTTGGGAATCCGATGCCGGTGTGAATTGGTCGTCGGGGTATCGGGGTGTCGTTTCGCCGGTAGGATTACCTGATTCGATCTCTGGACGGGCCTGATTCCAGTCCTCAACGTAACGGTGAACGTAGGGAGTCATTTCCGCAGGAATGATCGAACTTACCCGGTCAATTCCCGTGACAATGTAGGGAGCCAGTCTGGAGTCGCGAATCGATGCCACGGCCTGATCGCCGAAGAACGATACCGAGAACATCGAAATCACCATGCACAACAGTGCCCCGGTGATGCCTCCGACCAACGCCCCGGCTTGGCGATCAAAGCCTTTGAGTTCCAGCTTTTCCATTGACTTGGTGACCATCGCGTAGGCGATCCAGACACCCAGAGACGATACCAAAAACAGGATCAGCATGGCTGCAATACGATCCCAGGGTTCTTCAACCGGAAGCAGCGGAGCCAGCTGGCCGCGGAAATTCATCGACACGACGTAGCCGACGATGATCGCCGCGACCGAGGCGACTTGCCAGGCCAGCCCTTTCCAGTAGCCGTGCAAAACTGCGCCAATAAAAACCACCAGCATCACGATGTCGTAAAACGTCATTTCCTTCTCCCGAACAATCGCCGCAAATTCGACGCAGTGGCATTAAAGAGAAAATGTCCGATTGACTCAAGATGAAGATTTTTGCCTTCGTGCTTGTTACTGGCGACGTTCCATTGAACACCTCAGCCCTCCCCTCGCTTTGGCTCGACCCTCCCGCAGGAGGGTGTCGATACTGAACCTCACGGTACCAAGGTGATGCTAGCGGAGAATCGGGATTGGTAGAGGTCCCGAGGCTGGTGTCTAATCGCGGTTGAGTGTGGTGAGGTGCGCTGCGTCGAACCAATTCAACGTTTTTGCTCGCTTCGGCAACCCCGGTTGGAAAAAGGAATTTCACGGGATCATGGCAGATTTCAAGACTCACATTACCGCCAGCACATTGTTGGGAATCGGTTACGGCGCCGCTGGGTACTACTATCTTAATATTCCGCCTGCCCATGCGATGATTGGGGCCAGCATGTGTAGCGTGGCTGGAATGCTACCTGATTTGGATAGTAACTCGGGGATTCCCCAGCGGGAAATGCTATCGTTTGTTTCGGTGGTCGTCCCGATGTTGATGCTGCAGCGTTTTCAGGCGATTCACATGACCCCGGAGCAAATGGTGTTTGCCGCCGGCGTGTTGTATGTCTTGATTCGGTTCGGGATCGGGTCGCTGTTTAAAAGATTTACCAAGCATCGCGGGATGTGGCATAGCATCCCGGCTGCATTAGTCGCGGGAATGGTGGCATTCCTGGTATGCCTGTCACCGGAACTGGAGATTCGAATTTTCAAGTCCTGGGCTGTGGTGCTGGGGTTCATCACCCACCTTGTGCTGGATGAGATCTATGCTGTCAACTGGGAAGGCAAACTGCCTCGAGCCAAGCGTAGTTTTGGGACCGCCTTGAAATTTTGGGGCAAAGATACCCTGCCTAATTACGCGACCTACGCAAAATTGATCATCTTGGTTGTGATCATCGTCAGCGACGACTATGTGATGGGGTGCTTGTGCGATCCTGACACCG
>CAZJEK010000296.1:0-7358 GCA_964545005.1 uncultured Pirellulaceae bacterium | reverse complement strand
GCTTTGAAATCGACGTCTTCGCCTTCAGGAAGTTCCAGTACCAATTCCTTGATGAATGTGGCGACGTTATCGTTGGACCGGACGGTGCATTCCCATTTCTTGGTGTCAAATGCCTCGTCAGGAACTTCAACCACCATGTCCTGCTTGACGGCAACCTGGCAAGACAATCGGCACCCTTCCCGAGCTTCGCGTTTGTTGATGTGCTGCTTCTCCGTTTCCAGGATGTCGCCACCGCCCTCAAGGACTTTGACCAGGCACTGGGCACAGGTTCCGCCGCCACCGCAAGCCGAAGAGACGAAGATCTTCTCTTCTGCCAGCGCGTTCATCAGCTTCTGTCCGGCCGGCACTTCGATCTCCTTCTGGTTGTTGACCAGAATTTTGACTTTGCCACTGGCCACCAGAAACTGTCGCGCAACGACAATCAGGCTGACCAGGACCAGCACGACGGCGGTAAAAACCAGGATTCCGAAAAAGACGTTTTCCATGATACGTTTTTGCGTTTGAACGAATTTAGATGCCCAGGAACGATTGGAATCCGAGTGCCATCAGGCCCACGATAATGAAGGTGATTCCCAATCCGCGAAGACCTGCTGGAATGTCGCTGTATTTCAACTTTTCTCGAATCCCTGCCAATCCGATGATGGCGACCGCCCAGCCGAAGCCGGATCCGACACCAAACACGCAGCTTTCAGAGAAACTGTAGTCACGCTGTTGCATGAACAAGGTTCCCCCCAGAATGGCACAGTTCACTGTGATCAGCGGGAGGAAAATCCCCAGGCTGTTGTAAAGCGGTGGGAAAAATTTATCGAGAGTCATTTCGAGGATCTGAACCATCGCAGCAATCACACCAATGAAGCAGATCAGCCCCAGAAACTCGAGGTCAGCACCCAATAGCGGTGCCCCCTCTTTGAGGAACAAGTTGAGGATCAAGTTGTTGACGGGAACCGTAATCGACTGGACAACGATCACGGCAATCCCCAAACCGATGGCCGTTTTGACGTTTTTGGACACCGCCAGAAACGTGCACATCCCGAGGAAGTACGCCAACGCCAGATTGTCGACGAAAGCGGACCGCAAAAACAACTCGATTAAATCTGTAAAGGTCGTTTCAGCAAGCATTATGCTTCCTCCACTTGTTCGGGCTTAAATGTACGCAGCACCCAGATGAAAATCCCGATAATGAAGAATGCTGACGGTGACAACAGCATCAAGCCATTGGGCTCGTACCAGCCCTGCTGGACGCCGTCGATCATCTCTTTCTTCGGCAAAACGGTCATTCCAAACAGCGTTCCCGATCCAAACAGTTCGCGGAAGAAACCGACCACGATCAGAATCAGGCTGTAACCGATACCGTTGCCAAGACCATCCAGAAAACTGTCGCCGACGGTGTTCTTCATGGCAAACCCTTCGGCTCGCCCCATCACGATACAGTTGGTAATAATCAATCCCACGAAAACGGATAACTCGCGACTCAACTGAAACGCGTATGCTTTAAGAATTTGGTCAACCAGAATCACCAGCGATGCAATGATCGTCATCTGCACGATGATTCGAATGCTGTTGGGGATGAAGTCCCGAATCAAGGCCACCGCCGCCCCCGAACAGGCAGTCACCGCGATCACGGCCAACGACATTGTGACCGACGTCGACAATTTGGTGGTCACCGCCAACGCCGAGCAGATACCCAACACCTGCAAGGCGATCGGGTTATTGTTGAAAATGGGATCAAGGATCAAGTCCTTGGTCGATTTTTTATCAGCCATGATTAACTCCTGACTCGGCAGGGGTAGCAACTTCGGTTCCGGCGGATCCACCAGGCTTACGATTGTCGATAAACGACTTGAAGCCCGGCTCACCTAACCAGAACTCGACCATATTGGTGACACCGTTGGAGGTGATGGTGGCTCCAGACAGAGCATCGACTGTTGTTTCGTCGTCGGGTTGAGCCGTTTTGGTAACCTCCAAATCGACCTCGCCGCCTTCATAGATCTGTTTACCAGGCCATTTGGCTTGCCAAGTCGGGTTGTCAATTTCGCCACCCAAACCTGGCGTCTCACCTTGCTCATAGAAAGTCAAACCGGCGACGGTCTGCAAGTCGGGTTCGACGGCCAGGTAGCCTTTCATCATCGACCACAGTCCATAACTGCGAACCGGGAAAACATACTTCGAGACCTTGCCGTCGTCCGATTTGAGAATGTACACGTGGGAGTACTTTTCACGGTACTTGATCCCCACAATATCTTCGCTTTTCGAAAGCGGATCTGAAACTTCCGGTTTCTTCGACTTGGAACACCATTGTTGATCGTAGACTGGCACGAATTCCTCGACATCATCGGGAACCTGCTTGCCGGCGTCGACCATTGCCTGACGGCAGGCTTCGCCAGCCTCTTCGCCGGTTTCCAGGTCAATAATGATGGTGTCAAACTTTTCTTTGAAGAATTCGTTGACGTCACCGGCGTTGTCGATCTCCTCCTGGGAGAAACCGGCAACTTTCAAAATGTTAGTCCGCTGAAATTCAACAACGTTGCGCTGTTGAACTTTTTTCAAACCAACCGACGCGAATGACACCAGTGCCGAACACACCAGGCACAACACCGTCGCGACAATGAAGGTATTCGCGGTTGAATCTTTATTGAGCGGCATAGCGTGCAACCCTCCGTTTGACGTTGGCCTGAACGACGCACCAGTCAATAAACGGTGCGAATACATTCGCGAACAGGATAGCCAGCATGATTCCTTCCGGGAACGCCGGATTAATTGACCTGACCAATACCGTCATGAAACCTATCAACAACCCATAAATCCACTTTCCGGTACGCGTCATTGAAGCCGAAACCGGATCGGTCGCCATGAAGACGGTTCCAAAAGCGAACCCACCGATGACCAGGTGCCACCAGGGAAGAATATTCGAAACGTTGCCCCAAGTCTCGGTCGTCGGCAGCACATACAACAGGCTGGAAAACGCCGCCATACCGATCACGCAGCCGGACATGATTCGCCAGGATCCGATTCCAGTTGCAATCAGGATTACAGCTCCAATCAAGGCGCACAAGGTTGAGGTCTCACCCATCGATCCATGAACGTTGCCGATGAAGAAGTCGAACCAGGTCGAGTTATAACTCAGCGTTTTAACTGTTTCTGAAATCGGGGCGGCTCCATCCGCAGCAATCGCCCCCAACACCGTAGCGCCGCTGTAACCATCCACCGCTGTCCAAACACCGTCGCCACTGATTTGCTTTGAGTAGGCGAAGTACAGGAATGCTCGCGAAGTGAGCGCCACGTTCAGGAAGTTCTTTCCGGTACCGCCAAAGATTTCCTTGGCGACCACGACCCCGAAGGCGATTCCCAACGCGACCTGCCAAAGCGGAATGGTTGGTGGCAATGTCAACGGATAAAGCATTCCAGTGACCAGAAAGCCTTCATTGATCTCATGTTTGCGAATGACACTGAAGATGACTTCGCAGTTACCGCCGACGATCATCGTGACCAGATAGACGGGCAGGAAGTACAATGCGCCATGCAACAGGCAGGGCAGAAGGCTACCCAGAGAAAGGAATCCGCCCGGTGACTCGCAACTGTAATTTTCGTCCAGGATGCCAAACCACTGCAACACCTCATATCGCCAGGTACCCGACCAGATGGCCGCAGTAGTCGTATCGTCGGTGGCAACTTCAAATCCCTGGGCGATGATTTCCTGAGCCTGATAACCTGTGTTGTACATCGCCATCAGGATACAGGGAACCAAGGCCACGATGACCGTGGACATCATCCGTTTCAAATCGATCGCATCGCGAACGTGCGTTGCCCCATGAGCAACCTCACCCGGGGTGTACAGGAACGTATCGTTCGCTTCGTACAGCGGGTAGAGCTTCTCGAACCGACCTCCCTTTTTGAACATCGGCTCGATTCTGTCGAGGAAACTTCTCAGCATGGCCGTTATCCTTCTTTCTCGATCGTGGTCAGGTTGTCACGGAGAATCTTGCCGTATTCGTATTTGCCTGGACAGACATAAGTGCACAAGGCCACGTCTTCTTCATCCAACTCCAGGCAACCCAGTTTTTGAGCTTCATCGGTATCTTGAACAATCAAGGCTCGCAACAGTTGCGTCGGCAAAATATCCAGCGGCATGACTTTCTCATATGTGCCAACTGGAACCATCGCCCGCTTGCTACCGTGAGTGGTGGTCGTCATCGGAAACAATTTATCTCGCAACCAACTGCCCAGATAAATTCCGGTGAGGGAAAACTTGTCGCCACCCGGCTTCTGCCAGCCCATGAATTCTCGGTGATTACCCTCTTCCAGCACCGAAACCTGATTATGGAAACGACCCAGGTAGTTAACCGGGGCTGCGGCATTACGGCCGCACAGCACAGAACCTGAAACAATTCGTGCATTTTTCAAATTGCCGGACTCTTTGACCAGCAAATCATCCAACCGGGCACCCAGTCGAGTCTTGAACAAGGCTGGCTTGGCAACCAGCGGACCACCGATCGCAATCACTCGTTCGGTCATGATTCGTCCGGTGGTGAACAGGTGACCGATCGCAATCACATCTTGATAACCGATATGCCAAGCCGTTTTGTTGGGGCCGACCGGGTCAATGTAGTGGATGTGCGTTCCAGCCAGGCCTGCGGGGTGCGGCCCCCGAAATTCCTCGAATTCGACGTTGGGTACATTGTCGCCCGGAATCCGCGAGTCATTACGATGGCAGACATAAGTTTTGCCGTCGGTCAATTTCCGGATCACGTGCAAACCGGCCACGAACAGATCTTTTTGCTGAGCGATAATCAATTCCGGGTCGGCCGCTAACGGATTTGTATCCATTGCCGTCACGAAAATCGAACTCGGCTCGGTGCCTAGCGCCGGTGTGCGACTGAATGGTCGCGTGCGAAACGCCAGCCAGGAACCGGACTCGACCAACTGAGTTTGAATGGCCTCACGCGTTAAGTCGCCGAGATTGTCGTGGCTGGCAAACGTAACCTCGTCGTCGCCATGAATCTCGATCTCGATCGACAGAAACTTGCGCTTGGCACCCCGGTTGACGGCTTTGACCGTCCCGGCAGCAGGCGAAGTAAATAAGACGCCTTCGGTCTTCTTGTCCGAGTATAACGGTTGACCGAGCTTCACTTGATCGCCTTCGGTAACCATCATTGTCGGACGCATGCCGATGTAGTCGTCACCCAGCAACGCCACCTGGGAGATTTCCGGACCGGAATGAATGTCCTGGACTGGCTGGCCAGCAATCGGCACATTCAGTCCTTCTCGTATCGTAAACGTCATGTTGGTTGGTGCCTTTTCGGGACCAGCGGTTAAGAAAGTTGGGTCATTGGGCACAGATGACCGACATCGTGAATTTTTTCACTAGCCCTTGGATAACGCGAATTCCGTTGATTTCAGTCGGGTTTGTTGTCCCGGCTGGTATCGTCAGGACAAAGTCAGATTCGGATCGAAAGACCGCTGGCCGTTTCCTGATTGTTGGAAACTGGCTAACGGAAAGTCAAATCTGCCATCGAGTCCAGTTACTGCAGCGGATGTGTAACCGAAACTCGACCGCCAACGATCAAAGTGGAATTGTTTGCCCTTGAACTTCGCAAATTTTGGCATGACAAACGGTTTTGGTAAATCCCACCCTGAACAATTTGCCCTTATCCCGACCAAATTTTTTTCTCCAGGTGAAGCCAATCCATCGTCCGGCAGTGTTCGAGGATCGAAACTCAGCCGATTCGGCCAAGCCGGCAGGTGATTTGGTTCATTAACCCGCCCTTACCTCTTTGTTTCCGGGGATTCCTGTTCCACACGAGCAGATCGGCAAAGCTTTGCAGAAGAAACCCTGCAACTTGCCGCGTGGACTTCGAAATGTGGTTGAAAAGCTTATGAAGGTGTTAATAGGAAAAACCGCAGAGGCGCAGAGCAAGGGGAGCAAGAAAAAATTTGAAGGGAAGTATCCGCGACCTCACCGTCTCTGCAGTTGGCGCCTCGCACCAGGCTGAATGTTCGATAACCAAGACTTCGCTGACAGGCTGACATTTTTTTCCGGCCCGGACAATCATCAGTCGACGCGTGAATTTTGGAAAGTCGGTGGCTAACGCCAAAACTGCTGAACACAATCGCCGGAAACTGAGCGCAAAAAAAATGAAGGGTTCCAGCTCGCCGCAACTGAAACCCTTCCAAAGTTGGCTGTCCGAAAGACTAATCTCTCGGAGACCCACAGCCACTACAGGTATCGGACACCGCAAACGAATTCCGCTTAAAAACAATTTCCGGCGCCTGATTCGATACAACAGTTAAAGTCAGCTGATAAATTACCGCCGAAATTCGATTCTGTTGCGATAATCGTTAAACTATCTCGCCAACCGAATTGACCAATTGCCGGAAACGGCTTCCAATCTCCAGAACTGGCCTCAGGCTGACTCGATTCAAACGGACCCTTTCAACTTGACGATGGTTGCCATGACCAACGAACAACCTGCCCAAGACACCACTCAATCCAGCCACCAGGAACCGCTGCCGGTCGACATGAGCCCTTTCTGTCGGCTCAAACCCGCCAAGCTGGCTTTGGAAGACGGCACGATTTTTCCAGGCTACGCCTTTGGTGCTGACGGGACGACGGTCGGGGAAGTTGTGTTCAATACTTCGATGACCGGTTATCAGGAAATCCTGACCGACCCTTCTTATCGTGGACAAATCGTAGCGATGACGTATCCCGAGATCGGCAACTACGGTGTCAACGAAGAAGACGTGGAATCACGAGAACCGCAGTTGGCTGGTTTCATTGTTCGCAATGTCAGCCGGATCGCAAGCAACTTTCGCTCTTCCGAATCACTGGGCCAGTACCTGAAAGCAAATGGCATCGTAGGGATCTCTGATGTAGATACTCGTGCTCTGGTTCGCAAGATTCGCAGCGCCGGTGCGATGAAAGGCGTGATCTCATCGGTCGAACTGGACGACGACAAGCTGGCTCAAATGGCGCAGGACAGCGAGGGATTGCTGGGTCGCGACCTGGTGAAAGAGGTGCTCCCTGATCAGCCAGTCAACTGGGAAATTCAATTGAGCGAATGGTGGAGTTCTCGAATGGACGAACAACCGCCTGCCAAGCCTGGTCCCGATGCACCTCACGTCGTGGCGCTGGATTTCGGCATGAAGTGGAATATCGCTCGCCACCTGTTCAACCAGGGCTGCCGCGTGACCGTACTGCCAGGGACTGCGACGGCCGAAGAAGTTCTCGCTCAAGAGCCTGATGGGGTGTTTCTTTCTATCGGACCGGGGGTCCCCGAACCGTTAGGTTACGCGTTCAAAACATTCCAGGACCTGTTGGGCAAGGTGCCGGACCGCGTGGTGGCCGACATCGCAGGCATGAG
>CAZJEK010000295.1:0-7381 GCA_964545005.1 uncultured Pirellulaceae bacterium | reverse complement strand
CCAGCCCAGCTGGAGGCTGATGGGTATGCCAGCCGTTCGATTCGCCGGCTGCCACCGAGCCTGAGTACTTTCTGTTTTCCAGCCGAAGGCAAGTTGTTAAAGGCCGGTGTCGCTCAGATGCTGGTAACGCCTGGGCAGTTTACGCCGTTCTTTGTGCATGGTCCAACCGGGTCCGGAAAGACTCATTTGCTGGAAGCGATCGTAACCGAATTTCGTCGGAAGCTGCGTTTGAAACGGTGTGTCTATGTTTCGGCTGAAGAGTTTACGACTCAGTTTCTCAGTTCACTTCGCGGCAGTGGCTTGCCCATGTTCCGCCGCAAGTTTCGTGACCTCGATTTACTGGCGATTGATGACATTCAGTTTCTGGCCGGCAAGAAAGCGACGTTGAACGAGTTTCAGCAGACGTTGGATAATCTGGTGCGGTTGGGCAAACAGGTCGTACTGTCAGCGGATCGGTCTGCGATGGAGTTGGCTGATCTTGGCGCCGATATTTGTACGCGGATTTCAGCTGGTCTGGCTTGTGCCACGGTGTACCCTGATCTTGAGGGCCGCCAGACGATTGCTCGGCGGATGTGTTCGGCTCGTGATTGCCACTTGCCTCCTGGCGTGATCGAATTGTTGTGCGAAAAACTTCCGCGGGATGTCCGCCGGCTATCGGGAGCGATCAATCGATTGCACGCTTACTCGAAAACGTTTGGTGATCAAATCACCATTGAGTTCGCTCACGATGTGCTGTCAGATCTGTTCAAGATGTCGGGGCCAGTTTGCACGTCGATTGTGTCGATCGAGCAAGCGGTTTGCGAACTGTGCGGCGTCAAATCTGCTGAACTTCGTTCTTCCAGTCGGCAAAAACGGATCAGTACTGCCCGGATGCTGGCGATGTACCTGTCGCGGAAGTATACCGGTTCGGCGTTTTCAGAAATCGGCGATTACTTTGGTGGACGCAGCCACAGTACCGTGATCTCAGCTGAACGCAAAGTGAAGCAGTGGATAGAATCCAACAGTGACATTCGTTTGCCGCAAGCTCAATATACGGCTCGCGAAGCGATTGAGCGTTTGGAATCCAATCTGCGTGTCGGTTGACATCTCAACCAGATCAATGGCAGGACACGTCGGGTCGGCGATGCCACTGATCCAGGTTTGCTATTCTTTGTATTCTCGCTAGGTTGCCAGGCGGTGCAGTTGATCTTGACGTCGTATTCGATTCCTAGCACCATCGGCGCGGTTTGGCCAAGGCAGGCAGGTTCCGGATCTGCAAGATAATCTTTGGCGAACCACAGCCTCAAGCCTGCGTCAATTTATGACGATCAGGTAGGAAGTACGACGTCACTGCCAGATCGAACCGCTTCGCTCGCAGATCAGGTTGGTCTGCACCGAACAAAGAAACACAGCTGGGATGAAACCTTTTTTTCGCGCCGTTGCATATTCATTCAGGTATCGCTGGACGATCCTGGGTGCGATGCTGTGTTCGATGCTGGTGGCGGTGATCTGGAGTGCCAGTATTACGACGGTATTTCCGGTCGTCAAAATCGTGTTGCAGGAAGAAACTGCCATCACGTGGGTCGATCAGGAAATCGATTCGGCCGAAAACAAGTTGGCTGTTCTGAGGCCTCAAGCTGCCGCTTTGGATCAAAAGCTTGCTGGCAATAATCAAACGTTGACGGCAAAGCAGCGGCGTCAAACAAAAATTGACGCGGACTTGTTGAATAACCGGATCCAGGCCGAGCAGGAATCGCTGGATTGGTTTCGCTGGATTCAACCGTTTGTCAACCAATATGCGCCACAGACGCCATTTCAAACATTGGTCTGGACGTTAGTCTGGTTGCTGGCGGTTTCGATCATCAAGGGCTGCTTGCTGGTGGTCGGCGCCATTTTGGAAGCCCGGGTTGCTGAGAAGACGGTGCTCGACCTGCGGCGAATCCACTATCGCAAAGCGCTGGAACTGGACCAGCGTCGAATCGATGGGATTGGGACATCGAACATGATGACCCACCTGTCTTACAACATGATCATGATCAGTGCCGGGATCAGGATGTTCTACGGCAAGTGCTTGCGTGAGCCGTTGAAGATGGTGACTTGCCTCTGCGTGGCGGCCTATATCTCGGCACCGCTGTTGGCCATTTCATTGATGATCGTTCCCGCTGGCGCTTTTTTGATTCACTCGGTGTCTCGAAAAATGAAACGGGCCACGCAAAGCGAAATGCAGGGAATGGGCGATGTGTTTCAAACCTTGATTGAAACCTTCAAAGCGGTCAAAACGGTTCGTATTTTCAATCGTGAGCGGACTGAGCGACATCGATTCAAGAACAACGCCAAGACGCTATACCGCATGCAGTTGCGAATTGCGTTGTACGATTCTCTGTTGCGACCGATTACCGAGGTACTCAGTATCATCGCGATTTCGCTTTCGATGCTGGTCGGGGCCTACTTGGTGCTGAATGAGCAAACGCATTTGTTCGGCACGATTCGAATCAGCGACAAGCCGATATCGCCGACGATGTTGCTGCTGTTTTATTCGATGTTGGCGGGGGCTGCCGATCCGGCCCGTAAAATGAGTGAGATTGTCAATGTCATCGTTCGAGGTGGAACCGCGTGCGAAAACCTCTTCCGGACTTACGATCGTGAGCCTTTGGTGAAAGCACCAAAGAATCCGATCCCGGTTCCGACCGTTTCTCAAGCCATCGAATTCGAAGGCGTAACGTTTGCCTATCGTGCTCGTCAGCCGGTCATCAAGCGAGTCGAGCTGGTTGTTCCAGCTGGTCAAGTCGTGGCGATTGTCGGCGGCAATGGTTCAGGTAAATCGACGCTGATGAATTTGCTGGCCAGATTTTACGATCCGCACGTGGGACGCGTGCTGTACGACGGGCAGGACATTCGGCAGATGAATCCTCGAAAAGTTCGTCAGCAGATCGCCTGGGTGACTCAGGATTCGGTGTTATTCAGCGGCACGATCTGGGAAAACGTGGCATACGGAAAGCTCGATGCAACCGCCGAAGAGATCGAGCACGCGTTGCAGGTTGCCCATGTGGATCGATTCATCGACGAATTGCCGCAGGGGTACCAAACCCACGTCGGCGACGATGGCACGAATCTTTCCGCCGGCCAACGGCAGCGTGTGGCGTTAGCCCGGGCGGTTGTTTCGAATCCAAATATTCTGATTCTCGACGAGGCCACCAGCCAGGTTGATGGATTCAGCGAGATGCAGATTCACGAGTCACTGGCCGAGTTCATGCGGTCTCGTACGACGTTTATCGTGACTCACCGACCGTCGGCGTTGAAGCTGGCCGATCGGGTGATCGTGATGGAGCTGGGGCGAATCGTTCACGACAGCACCGTTGCCGAGGCTTCAGCGGATTCATTGCAGTTCCAGAATCTGTTCGCCCAATCGGCATAGTGGCGTACCGGCTCCGCTAGCATGTTGCTATTCTCGCTGATCTTCCCTCAGACGCAGTGATTTGCTAACTTCCTTGAACGCCTGAGGGTGTTGTATCGGGCTGCCACTTTCCCGTGAGCAAGGACTGCTCGCCAGCTGTTGCAAAGGACTGCGAGAATACAATGAGGTTGTTCAGGAAATCTCGACGCCATCGAAGTATCCAACCCGGCCCCTCTCGAGACCGCGTCATATTTGTTTCGCATGAAGCAACCCGGACCGGGGCGCCAAAAATTATTCTCAATTTGCTGACGCACTTTGCCAGCAATTGCGATATCGACGCTGAAACGATTCTGATCAGCGGCGGGCACTTGGCCCAGGATTTTCAACGCCACTCGGTCGTTGATTGCTTTAATATCAAAGCCCAGGACAAGGACGAGATCTCCAAACGGGTTCAACGGTTTGTCCACCGCGAACGACGGGAGTTGCCAGTGCTGGCAGTCTGTAACAGCATGGAATCCCGGCACGTGGCCAACGAGCTGTCCGGGATGGGGATTCCGGTCGTCAGTCTGGTCCACGAATTACCATCCAGTTATTCCGAAGAAGATTATCAATTCATTTTTGAGTCGTCTGAAAAGGTCGTGTTCCCCGTGCATGCCGTGCGAGACGCGGCCGATGCCAAAACGCCATTACCGCAGGGCAAGTCATTGGTACTGTCCCAAGGTTTATTGAATCCGGATTTTGGTAAGGGGATCACTCGTGAAGAAGCTCATAAGCAGGTTCGAGCTGAGTTGGGGCTGCCTGACAACGCGTTTATCGTATTAGGATGTGGAACGCTGGACTTGCGAAAAGGAATCGACCACTACGCAGCGATCGCGCGCCAAGTTGTCCGGTCCAATCGAGGCCCAACGCCAATTCATTTTGTCTGGGTCGGTGATGGTCACCGTTGGACTCATTCGCCGTTCCACTACGTTAGTCTGGATCTGGCCAAATCGGGCGTTAACAAGTACGTGCACTTCATCGGAGAGCGTCCAAACGTCGAACCCTACTTCGTGGGTTCCGATTGTTTTCTGATGTCATCACGGGTTGATCCGTTTCCCTGTGTCATCCACGAAGCGATGGCGTCCAGTTTGCCGGTCATCACGTTTGCCAACTCGGGAGGTGCGCCGGAGGCAATCGATAATGGAGCTGGGTTTGTGGTTCCGTTTGCAGACTACGATCAGGCTGCGGCCTCGATCCGCATGCTCGCCTCGCAACCTCAGATCGCAGCCGGGATTCGCGAACGGTCATTGGAGCGGGTTAACACTCGGTATCGATTTGACGAGTACGCCGACAAGGTGATCGATTTGTGCGAATCGGTGATCGGTCGCGATTTGCGAACCCGAGCCAAGATTCAGCTGCACCGCGCAGCGTGACGATTGACCTCACAATCGATACAACCGATCTGAATTTCAGCCCGCCTTGGATGGCTGAACGTTCTCGGCACGCGTTTGCCGAGTGGTCTGCGTGGCGTCCTAGGTTTAAACGTTGTCTACGTTTACCAATTTGACGCCAATCACGAACCGATCAGCATTTCGGTGTCTTGTGTCGAACTCGCCAGGGAACTGGTGACGTTGGAGGCTTGCGCCAAAACGACAGAAAAATCGGGTTTGTTGAGCGTCGCCTAGCAGAAGCGGGAGTTCCCTGTGCTTGACCAATCGGCTGACTGCCATCCTTCCACCTCCAGTGTTCCAATCGTTTCACTGCCAGCCAAGGATCATTCCGAGTCGCCAACCGAATCCCGCAAGGTATTGCACCTGATCAACGGTGAACATTTTTCTGGTGCCGAACGAGTCCAGGATTTGCTGGCCACAGCGATGCCTCAGTTCGGGTATGAGGTTGGCTTCGCCTGCGTCAAACCGGGCAGATTTCTGCAAGTCAGAAATTCCGACTGCGAGTTGTTTGAGACGCCAATGCGGAACAAATTGGACGTCTGGTGTGCGGGGCGAGTTCGCAAGCTGTTTCGAGAACGTAACTTCGAGTTGATTCACGCACACACACCACGGACCTTAATGATTGGTGCTTTGGCGGCCAACAAGCTGAACTGCCCCCTGGTCTATCACGTTCACAGTCCGGTCGGCCGCGATAGCGAACGGGGGCTTACCAATCGGGTCAACACCTGGATTGAAACCTGGAGCTTACGTCAGGTCGATCGAATGATCTGTGTGTCCAATTCGTTGGCCGCTTACATGCAACAACTGGGGCACCCAGAATCGAAGATCCGCGTCGTCAGCAATGGCGTGGCACGTGTCATCGACCTGCCGACTCGGGACTTGCCGAATTCGACTTGGACCGTAGGAACGATGGCCTTGTTTCGCCCTCGGAAAGGAACCGAAGTGTTGCTCGAAGCGCTGGCGGTGCTGAAGCGGGACGGTGTTCCGGTCAAACTTCGCGCTGTCGGTCCTTTTGAGACACCCGAGTATGAACAGGAAATCATGGGCCATGTTCAACGCTTGGGAATTGCCGACTTGATTGACTGGATGGGATTTCAGACCAACGTCGACCAGCAACTTCAACAGATGGATCTGTTCGTGCTGCCCAGCCTTTATGGAGAGGGATTGCCGATGGTCGTGTTGGAGGCGATGGCCAATGGAGTTCCGGTCGTTGCCAGTCGAGTTGAAGGAATCCCTGAAGCCGTGCGCGATCAGATCGATGGACTCATCTTCGAGCCTGCCGATCCGCAGGATCTGGCCGACAAGCTGAAGTCCTTGATCGGTGATACGCGGCGATGGAAGGCGATGAGCCAGTCGAGTTTGCAGCGACAACGCACCAGTTTGTCGGATGTCAGCATGACCCAAGGCGTGGCCCAGGTTTACGACGAATTGCTAACAGGAAAATAGGTTCAGGGAGGGCTTTCTTGAACCGTGCGGGCGCAGCTTGGAGGAAAGTCTGACATTGATAGTCCAGCCGAAAGGTACTGGCCTTCGGACAACGGCGAGTTGACGCGTTAATTTCGGAACGTCGGTGGCTAGTTAGTGCCAAAAACCGCTGGACATTGTCATTCACTGCATACGGCGGCAGTACCGGAACCATCGGGTCCGCTCAGGCTTTCGGTGTTTCGTCGCGATCACGGCTGAATCGGCCATGCTTCGTTCGATGAAGAAAAGCGATCTGGATTACATTGGATGGCGGATTCGAAAAGTTCCTCCATCGGAATCACAGCAAATTTTCGGACATTGCCGGAATTTTGTCGGACAGTTTGCGGCTTGTCCCAAACAAACGTCCGTTTTCGGACTATGCTAGGAAGCTTGCTAGAGGAAATTGATTTTCCTCTCAAACTCAACTTGAATCGGCAACTTGGCCACGAGTACCACGACCAAGACGGGATAGTGCTCCATGGGTTTCGCGAAATCGAATCTTACTTTTCTGTCCGTTCTATTTGTGCTTTGTCTCGCCGTTTGGCCTGGCAGTTTGGTCGCCGACCAGCCGTTGCTGCTGACCGGGGGAAAAGTTCACCTGCCCGGCCATGACGAACCGCAGGCCGTATCGATCCTGATTGTCGAAGGCAAAATTGCTTCCATCGGAAACGCCCTTGAAGTTCCCGAGGGGACTAAAGAAATTGCGCTCAACGGGTGCCAGGTCACTCCCGGGTTGATTGAATCCCGAGGCAAGCTGTGGATGACGGCAGCGGCACTATCGGACAACAGTTCCAAAGCCGAATTGAATGTGGTTGATGCGATTGATCCCTGGTCCCAGGATTGGCGGGAACTTGCCGCTCAGGGAATCACTTCCGTCTACGTCCAACCGGCATCCAACAGCACGCTCGGCGGATATGGTGCGGTGTTGAAAGTCGGGCCTTTTGCATCTCCCGACGCCATCGTCTTAAAGGACAAGTCGGGCTTACAAGCTTCGATCGGCGTCACCGGGAACACCAGTAAGGATCGATACGCCCAGGTCGAGGGCTTGAAAAAGCAGTTGGAAGCGGCCAAGAAGGAACTGAAAACCGTCCGCGCTGAAGTCAATGGCGACAAA
>CAZJEK010000294.1:0-7426 GCA_964545005.1 uncultured Pirellulaceae bacterium | reverse complement strand
TGCCGCTTGGCACTCTTGTAAGATCTTTGCGACTTCGTGTCTTTGCGTTTCCCTGTAGTCCACTGGTCAGGCCAGTTCGCCGTGCGAAAAAACCGCTGCTCGTAGCGGGAAGAACTAAACGCAAAACGTTAGAGCCAGGAAATCGGAAACAGATTTTGCGCGTCCTCAGCGAACTCGTCGTCTCTGCGGTTACCTGGCGGTTTGGATGCAATGGTCATCAGGTCTTTGCCGAACCCAAAGCATCAGGCTCAAACAGCAACTCAGCCCTCAAACGATTCATCATCCATCGAGTCACCCTCGTACGGCAACCCGTAGGATTCGTTGAGCCACATGCCGAGGTCGATTTGCTTGCACCGCATACTGCAGAAAGGCACGGCCTTTGATGCGGATCGATCAAAATACTGACCGCATTGCGAGCAGCGCATCTGCCCCTTGGCAACGCCTTGGGCGTCTCGCAACGGTTTCCGCTGCTGCTCCTGGGGTGCCACTCCGGAATGGTCGTGGGGGTTGTTGGTTGCCCCCTGGTGATCTTCAAACATCGAGTTGCAATAAATTAAGTAACAAGACTATCGCCGGCAAGCTTGCAACAGCCTTCCCAAGCTGTCGTATCGATCGATTCGGTGCCAGAAATCGAATCAGTGGTCTGGATCGCCAGGCCCCGGGTCAGCGGTTGAACCTGAGTCCGTTGCTACCGCCGGTGCGTCATGCCCGCCTCCCGGTTTGGCAGGTGGGTGGTGGGGCGTAAAGCCAGCGGTCAAGCAGATTCCCAGCGCAACCAGCAGCATTCCGACCCACATCAGCGGATTCACCGTTTGCCCTTCATGCAGACTGGCATACGCCGCCAGTGCGTTCACGGTCACCGCCCCACCGAACACGATCGGCATCACATAAGCCGGTTTACCACCCGCTTTGGTCAACGAAAACGTGAGTGCCAGCGCGCCCAGGGCACCCAGACATCCAGCCAGAAAACCCCACTTCATCGCGGGGAAGTACTTGCCGGTGTAATCGAAGCTGTCGTTGAAGGCGACCTTCATCATGATCGCCCCGCCGATGACACCGATCACCAGGTAAGCCATCCCGATAAACACGTAGGGCTTGAAGGGTCCCCACTCACGGTTAGGCGACCTGGCGTTGGACAACGTCGGGCCGTACAGGCCCCAGCAAACTGCGACGATCAAGGCACAAGCAATTGCAAACCACTTCATCTGTTTTTCTTTCGAGTCGTTGTGTTCCGCATCAGATCGCTGGCGCGACCGGTTTCTACCAGTCTACCGCCAGTAACGTCTAACGATAACCAGCCAAGTCAACCGTAGAGGACTGATCCGCTGAAATGTCGATCGACTATCCAAGCAGTTAGCAGCCAAAACCTGTCATCAATTCAACAGATCAAGACTCCTGGTCAACTTGATCGGTGGCCGACAAGTAACGTGTCAATTCCTGTTTTACTTTCGGGAACAGCAACATCAACCCCAGCATATTGGGGAAGACCAATGCCAGAATCATTGCGTCGGAAAAATCGATCACTGCCTGCAGCGAGGAAGCGGCGCCAATGGCGACAAAGATACAGAACATAATTTTGTAGCTCATGTCGGCTGCTGGACTTTTACCAAACAAAAATTTCCAGGATTGTAGTCCGTAGTAGGACCAGGAAATCATTGTCGAAAACGCAAACAGAATGATCGCAACCGTCAATAGGTAGCGGAAGCCAGGCAACACACTGTCAAACGCCATCGAAGTCAAATCGACCCCGCCGACACGAGCTCCATCGATCAAGACAGCTTTGTCAACCACATCACCGTAAGGGAACAGGCCGTTGATGTTGAAGATCACGATTACCAAGGCGGTCATCGTGCAGATCACGACGGTATCGATAAATGGCTCCAGCAACGCGACGACTCCCTCGGAAGCCGGGTATTTCGTTTTCACCGCCGAGTGAGCGATGGCAGCCGATCCAGCACCGGCTTCATTGGAAAACGCAGCCCGTTGGAAACCAACGATCAGCACACCCAGCACGCCACCGAAAGCCGCTTGGGGGTTGAAGGCCCCCGTCATGATTTCGCTGACGGCTGCCGGTACTGAAGTAATATTAACGACGATAATGATCAATGCCGCCGCCACGTAGAGCACCGCCATCAACGGCACAATCTTTTCCGTCACCGAAGCGATTCGTTTAATCCCGCCGATGATGACGATGGCGACCAAAACGGCCAACACGACACCGATCGCCGAACCGGCCCAGGTGGATTCAATATTGAACAAGGTGATCAACTGCTGTGTCGCCTGGTTTGACTGGAACATGTTCCCGCCGCCCAGCGAAGCGCCGACGCAAAGAATCGCAAAAATGAAGGCCAGAATCGTACCCAGCCAGCCCATTCCGATTTCCTTCAAACCACGGCTAAGGTAGTACATCGGGCCACCATGAACCGTTCCGGTTTCGTCAATGTCCCGGTATTTGACTCCCAGGGTACATTCGACAAATTTGGTCGACATCCCAATCAGCCCACAGACAATCATCCAGAAGGTAGCCCCTGGACCGCCGGTGGCGATGGCCACAGCCACACCGGAGATATTCCCCAATCCAACCGTTCCCGAAACTGCCGTTGCCAGTGCTTGGAAGTGAGAGACTTCCCCGTGTTCGCCTTCATCACGAATCGTGTCGACCAGATCTCCATCAACCTCGTTAACCTCGACTTGCTTGATCTTCTCACTGGTATCGCGTTCGATCGCGTCGTACTTGCCGGAAACGACTCGAATCGCAAACGGAATCTTGCGAATATTGATAAACCCGAAAAAGATCGTGAAAAATCCGGCGCCAACGACCAGCAAGGCAACGACGATCGGAACCTGTTTGCCAGCTAATTCAAACGGCAAAGGCGAGGTAACCAACTCTCCCCACCAGACCGCGATAGGTTCAAACTTGGAGTTAATATAGGCATCGAGCCCTTGAGGTGCCTCAGCGTCTGCTTCTTCGCCAGTGGCCTCAGCATCGGCTTTGGCTGCATTTTCGACCTGAGCCGCTTCGCCTTCGGCGCCGGCTTCCTGGGCCCAGCTTTGGGAGGGTGTCAGCGCCGACCAGCTCAACAGCATCGCGAACACCAACAGCAGTTGGGCAGGCCCTTTCCAGGGCAGGCCGATTGGTGGCAAGGAAGTCGATTCGAGAGCAGGATTTTTCTGCGTAAGGTTCAAAAGCATTCTCAGTCTTTCAATCGAGTGCGTGGCAAGTACGATTGGAATTTTCCTCGCCATTTCGAGGCAACACCCAAAGTTGCACTAAACCCGGCAAAAGTCGCTGGATTCGGTTAGTTCCGAGTATCAAACCACGGTTTTTAAAGGCACGATCGCACGGCGTCAATCATTTTGACCGCCCTGACGACGATTGAAAGAATTTTAAGCCGTCTTGGCCGGATAAATCCGCAAGAATTGCCGCACCTAGGCAAACGCTCAAAATTTCTCCGCCAACAAACGTCAATTTCGAACGGATTTTGACTTACCATCCTGCCATTTCCTCATAGAATCAGTTTGATTCTTTTACTCGCAAACAGATCAAAATTAAAATATGTCGGATACGCTACAGATAAAAAACCTTCATGTTTCCATTGAAGGCAAGGAGATTCTTCGAGGCGTCAACCTGGAATTGAAAGAAGGCGAAACTCACGCACTAATGGGCCCTAACGGCTCAGGCAAGAGTACGCTGGGGCTGGCGATCATGGGCCATCCCGCCTATGAGGCGACCGAAGGCGAGATTCTGCTCAACGGCGAAAATATTCTCGAGATGGAACCCAACGAACGGGCGCGGGCCGGGATTTTCATGGCCTTCCAGCGTCCCGTTGCGATTCCCGGAGTCAAGATGGCTGATTTTCTTCGCCATGCCACCACCAACGTTCGCAATCCCGAACGCCAGGAAGGTGAAGACTTGATTCCGATGAGCGAATTCAAGAAAGAAATCCTGTCCAAAATGGATCAACTCCAGATGGACAAGGAATTCGCTCGACGTTACGTCAACGATGGATTCTCGGGCGGCGAAATGAAACGCGCCGAAATTCTGCAGCTTGCCATGCTGCAACCCAAGTTTGCCATCCTCGACGAAACCGACTCGGGGCTGGACGCCGACGCCGTCCGGTTGGCCAGCCAATCGATCAATGAAATCGGCCACAACAAGATGGGCCTGTTGATCATCACCCACCACGACAAGTTACTGGAACACAACCCGCCCAACTTTACTCACGTGATTCTGGGCGGACGAATTGTCGAAACCGGCGGTAAAGAACTGGCGGATGAACTGCACACCCAAGGTTACGAGCGGATCCGGAAGCAATATCCGGAAGCTGCCGAAATCAACGACGCGAACGAAGTCGAAGCTACAGTCTGATTCGCGGATCCGATCCATCAGGGTCGAATCTAACGATCAATCACTGAACCTAACTGCAACGGGATGTTGAAGAATGTCTATTGACGCCAAACCGCTCAGCGAGAGCGATCAGCTTAAAGCTACCGAAATCAACAAATACAACTTCCGCACCGAAACCACGGCGGTATTCAAAGCCCGCAAAGGGCTCGACGAAGAAGTTGTCAATCAGATTTCGGACATCAAAAACGAACCCGACTGGATGCGGGAATTTCGTTTGCGATCACTGAAAATTTTTGAAGAAAAGCCGATGCCCAGCTGGGGCGGTGATATCAACCTGGATTTCCAGGATATCTATTACTACCTCAAACCGACCAATGACCAAGGTAAAACCTGGGACGATGTGCCCCAGGAGATCAAAGACACCTTTGAAAAACTGGGCATTCCCGAAGCCGAGCGGAAATACCTGGCAGGTGTTAAGGCACAATTCGAATCGGAAGTGGTCTACGGATCGCTGCAAGAGGACCTCGCCAACAAAGGCGTGATTTTTACCGACACCGACACCGCAGTTCGCGAACATCCCGAATTGCTGCGAGAGTATTTCGGCAAAGTGATTCCGCCGGAAGACAACAAATTTGCGGCACTCAATAGCGCCGTCTGGTCCGGTGGATCCTTTATCTACATCCCCAAAGGTGTTTCGATCAACTTCCCGTTGCAAGCTTACTTCCGCATCAACGAAGAAAGCATGGGGCAATTTGAACGTACCCTGATCATCGTCGACGAAGGTGCCCAAGTTCATTATGTCGAGGGCTGCACGGCCCCGATGTACACCAGCGAGTCATTGCACTCAGCCGTGGTGGAAGTACTGGTCAAGAAAAACGGTCGCTGCCGTTACACGACGATTCAAAACTGGGCCAACAACATCTACAACTTGGTGACCAAGCGTGCGATGGCCTATCAGGATGCGGTCATGGAGTGGGTCGACGGCAACCTTGGTTCTCACCTGACCATGAAATATCCCGCCGTCCACATGATGGAACCGGGAGCTCGCGGCGACATTCTGTCGATTGCATTTGCCAGCGAAGGTCAGCACCAGGACGCCGGCGCGAAACTGGTTCACAGTGCCCCCAACACCACCGGGACGATCATCTCCAAATCGATTTCCAAAAACGGCGGTCGCAGTAGCTATCGCGGGTTGGCCAAAGTCGACAAGGGTGCGGTCAAGTCAAAATGCTCTGTCGTATGCGATGCGTTGATTCTGGACGACAAGAGCCGCAGCGACACTTACCCCTATATCGAAATCGCCGAACAGGACGTTTCGATTGGACACGAAGCCTCTGTCTCGCGAATCGGTGAAGAGCAAATGTTCTACCTGATGAGCCGCGGGCTGTCCGAAGCGGAAGCCAGTACCATGATCGTGAACGGGTTTATCGAGCCGCTGGTGAAAGAGCTGCCGATGGAGTACGCCGTTGAAATGAACAAACTGATTCGCCTCCAGATGGAAGGCTCGGTAGGGTAATCCCGATCTCAGTTTCTCGCCCGTGCAACTTTTGCGGACCATTCGGTTCCCGCCGTTTCGATTACTTCATGACGACGTTATTAGACAATCAAATGCTGCCGTTTAACCGCGAAGGTTTTGAATCGTTTCTTCAATCGCGAGACGAACCAGAGTGGTTGACTGAAATTCGCACTGCCGCCTGGGATCGTTTTGAATCGATGGCCTGGCCCAGCAACCGCGAAGAAGAATGGATGCGGACCGACATTCGTCTGTTCAAGCTGGATAAGTTTTCGCTGCCGCTTTCGAAATCGGAACAACTGGGCCCCGAGCCTCAACTTTCCGCTGGCGTTGACTTGGCCGGATCCTCGGAGACTTGCAACGGAGCAATAATTAATTCAGCCGGTATCAGTGCCGAATTGGCTGAGAAGGGCGTGATCTTCGGCAGCATCACCGACTTGCTGGGCGAACACGGCGATCTGATTCGCAAGTACTTGTTCCAGCTGGTCCGCGGTGATGAAGATCGATTTGCAGCGCTGCACCAGGCGGCCTGGAATTCCGGAACGTTTTTGTACGTCCCCCGAAACGTGCGGATCGAAAAACCGATTCACCTGTACTCCGGGCTGGGTGAAGGCGGCTCCGATTTTGGGCACACCCTGATTGTGCTGGACGAAGGCGCCGAAGCGACGGTACTGGCTGAAATGTCGGCTCGCGAAGGCACAACCGGTTTTCATAACGGTGGCATCGAAATCCATGTCGGTGATCGAGCCAACTTGCGATATGTGAACTTGCAGGACTGGAGCCATCAGGTCTGGCACTTCGCCCACCAAAAGGCTGTCGTTCATCAGGACGCCAATTTGCAATGGACGGTCGGTGCCCTCGGTTCGCGACTGGCCAAAGTAAATCAGCACGTGATCTTGCGAGGCAAGCGAGCCAACTGCCAAGTCAACGGCGTGATGTTCACCGAAGGCAAACAACATTTGTCTTATCACACGTTGCAGCATCATGCAGCGGCCGAATGCACCAGCGACTTCCTTTACAAAGGTGCTTTGCAGGACAAATCCCGTACGGTCTGGCGAGGCATGATCAAGGTTGATCAAAACGCTCAACAAACCGACGGTTACCAACGCAACGACAACCTGCTGTTGTCCGACGATGCCCGGGCTGACTCGATCCCCGGTTTGGAAATTGAAGCCGATGATGTTCGCTGCACCCATGGATCAACCAGCGGTCGGGTTGACGACGAGTTGATCTTTTACGCGCAATGTCGCGGGTTCACTCGCAAAGAAGCCATTCGCGCAATCGTGGTTGGTTTCTTTCAACAGGTCTTCGACCGCGTCACCATCGAGAGCGTCCGCGAAGCACTCGGAATCTCGATTGCTCGCCGCGTTCGCGACTACGAATAATTGGCCCCTGGTGCGTTCGGCGGAATGTCACGGCGAGGCTGAATTTTGTTCCGCTGAACCGGTTAACGCTCGTGTTGAATTGTCGTAACTCGTGCTCTGCAAAAGGGATCGTGCTGATCATGTTAATCTTGTCCATCCTGTCCTTTTTTCGGACCCTTGCTCAGAACGGACAGCTTACGC
>CAZJEK010000293.1:0-7448 GCA_964545005.1 uncultured Pirellulaceae bacterium | reverse complement strand
GCAAGTGAATTTACCAAAGGTCACCCAGTGAATGGAAGTCGGAGTAGCAAACCTGAATTTTAGCCGTCTCAACAACGACCGTCAAAGATGGCACCCCTTAAGGATGCGCTTTGGTTAGGGCGGATCGTTCTTGCTCAACTTCGAAGAAACCGTTGGGCAACTCGCCTCGCTCACTTCGTCGGGAGATTTTCCTGGGTCTGTCAAACACTTGTTTCAAAAACATGCAAATGGCTCTCACGCGTATTGCTTGTTAATTGAGCTGCACCCGAAATTGGCTTTGTTCTGGGACGAAGGCCCCTCGTTTGCCTAGCCCAGCCTGTAGGGCTGGGGACAGATTTCAAGATGCCTGTTAGGGCTGAAAGCCCGGTCATTTGCATTGTCCTGGCTTCAAGCATTGAACTCAAACATCGGAGGTTTCGGTCCCGGTTCGAATAGCGTTTTGATTCCCGTCTTGGCGGGACCGAAGATTCACTGGTCCGGTTTAACCCAGGGCTTGCTTTCTTCTCGCCAGCGAGAAGAAAGCTACCCTGGGCTAGGCAAACGGCTTGGCCTTCGGCCCCTGATAATTTCATTGTTTGGCAACGCTGCCACAGATATCTACTTTCAACTGTGTGGCAAAACGAAAATCAAAAAAGAAGCTCCCTAAACTCGATCAAATCGCGGGAGCCTTGCTCCCAAGCACGAGCGGAAACCGAGTTGCATCCAAATTGATTATCAAGTTTTCGTTCCACCTATCTAATATTCGATCTACAACCTCCGCGGTTCTTCGACTGATAATTTTTTCCGGCAGTCCAAGCTCCAAGGTGAAGCCCAGGAAACGAATGTAGGTGCTACAATCGTTTCCCAACTGGAAGTGTCGCTTTGCCAAAGGAAGCCGAATGCCGTTTTTGATGGGAACCGATGAAGCAGGCTACGGTCCCAACCTCGGTCCGTTGGTCATCACGGGGACGTTATGGAAATATCCCGGTTGGAACGCGGATCTGTATGACGTCTTGCAAGATGCGGTTAAACCAGCCGGATCGCAATCCAGGGACGATCGGATCACGATCGCCGATTCCAAACAAGTCTATAGCTCTGGTGCTACGATCAACCGCCTGGAGGAGTCGGTATTGTCGGTCGTCACCTGGCAAGTTGGTCGAACGCCCAGATCGCTGATCGAGTTGATCGATATCGTAACCGGAATCGACACCAGACGTATGCTTCAACAAGCGTCGTGGATCGGCGCAGCCGATTTGCGATTGCCGTTGGTTGCCAACCTCGATGCAATACAAACTCGCGCCCAGCAGCTGGCCAGAACCGCCGATGAGGCTGATGTGAATCTGGTAAAATCCAGGTCTGCTATCCTGCTCCCGGATACATTTAATCGGGGCGTTGAACTAGCTGGCAACAAAGCAACTTTGTTATCGCAACAAACGATGAGTATCGTGGCTGAGTTGAAAAACGGCACCGACGATGACCTCGAAATCGTTTGCGACAAGCATGGCGGACGCTCAAAATACGCCGGTTTGATCCAACACACGATGACCCAGCAGCTGGTCCATGTGGGAGAAGAATCTCGCCAGCAAAGCGACTATTCATTCCGGGAATTGGATCGCGATGTCGTGATTCGTTTTTGCTCTGGAGGCGAGTCTTTTTTACCCACCGCTTTGGCTTCGATGATTTCAAAGTATCTTCGCGAGGCGTTAATGGAAATCTGGAATTCGTTTTGGGCTGGCCACGTTCCGGACCTGAAACCGACCAAGGGCTACCCGGTCGACGCCAAGCGATTCATGGGCGAGATCGAAGCGGCGCGAAGAAAGCTGGGCATTTGTGACGAGGAGGTCTGGAGATCCCGTTGAATCGGTGATTGGCCCGCAAAGTCATCAATAGAAAAACCGCAGGGACGCAGAGAACGCGGGCAGAAATTTTGAAGGGAACTTTGAGCGTTGTCTCGAACCTGTATCGCTCCGGTTTGCTACTCGCGTTGGGTGAATTGATCGGTCCGAATTCCTCGTGCATGCAAAACTGTGACTCCTCAAGGTCGGTAACTCGCTACCAAGTCTAGCCGCCGCTGACTGGCGGTATCAACGCGATTTCGTCGGTGGGGTGAATGACCGTGTTGTCGACTGCATACTGATGATTGATGGATATCGAACTGCGTACCAGCAAGTCGTTCGCGGCGGGCAGGCACTCGTTCAACTTGCGTCTCAGCTGTTCAACCGTGGCCGGTTCAGCAAGTTCTACGGTGATTGAATTGGTACCGGCGATGTCACGAGCGGCGGCGAATAACAACACACTCACTTTCATGATAACACCAGGTCGCCGCTGCGACGTTTGAACATATTCTCCAGCTCGGGCATCAACCCATACGCCAACGCCAGGATCTTGATTGGGTGGATCGTGGGCTTGTTAGTGCCTTGTTCCATTTGAATGCGACAGGCGCTGCATTCGGTCACACCGGCGATCAAATCGGCACTCCGCAAGTGGTTGATCAACGGTAATCCCATTCGCAAGCTTCTAAGGTAATTTTTCCGTTTCAAGCCAAACGTGCCCGCCATTCCGCTGCAACCCTTGTCGATCAATTCGACTTGCAGTCCTGGGATCAACGACAGCAGTTGGAGGCCCGGATTATTCGTGCCCAATGCTCGTTGGTGGCATGGCAGATGGTAGCCTAGCGAAGCATGCACTGGTTTGAAATCAAGTGCCAAGTCGCCGGCTCGATGGAGTTCTATGAGGAATTCCAACGCATCAACCGTCTGATCGGCGACCAGCTGCACATCGTTCTCGCTGCTCAGATGACGATACTCGTGGCTGATTGCGAGTGCAGCTGACGGTTCGGTGGTGACGACTCGGTATCCCTGCCGAACCCAATCGGCCAGCATTTCAACATTCTTGGCGGCGATTTTTTTAGCGTGCCCAACATGGCCGTCCGTGATTGATGCCATTCCTGAAACAGACTGTTGGCTGGGGACGACGACGTTGATGCCATTGTGGGCCATGACTTTAACGAAAGCTTGCCCCAGTTCCAGGTCGTTGTAATTGACATAAGAATCAAAAAAGTAAACTACCTTGCGCGACTGCTGGCGGGAAGGGCGATTCAGTTTCTGTCGGCTGGCCCACCAGGCAAACGACTGGGCAGAAAATTTGGGCAACTTTCGTCCCTGTGCGATTCCCAGGGTTCGATCGAATAACCATCGGGCTGCTCGGTTTTCCAATAGTCGATTCGCAATATTCGGGGTCAAGGCAGCCAGGTTGTACAACCGGCGGCCGAACCATTCACTCATTCGACCACCATTGACGCGGATATATTGTGCCTTGGCTTCCATCATCAATCGGGGAATGTCGACCGACGCCGGACATTCCAAACGGCACTGATGGCAGTTAACACACAAGTCAGCGACTTCTTTGAATTCGTCAGTCGCCAGTTGTTTGGGATCCAGTTGGCCAGTTACGATTCCACGCATCAAGTTTGCTTTGGCGCGGGGCGATGCTTCTTCGCGCGGAGAAAGGCGAAACACCGGACACATCCGTTCTTTGGGCGAGTTGGTCCGGCAGCGACCGCAGCCGTTGCAATTGCGTGCGGCCAAGGCAATTTCGGGAAGCTGCCATTCCAGCTCGGGTTCCAGAATCGGCAAACCCGTCGCCGCTGATTGCCCGTTTTTTTCGGCACTGTTGGCATGAACATCCGAGCCAGGTGACAATACGCTGGCTTCGGGTGACATTCGTCGAGAACCAGGTGGGCGTTCGTTCGCCGAATCCAGGTCATCTGGGTCATCCGAAAGCCCCAGGAACTTGCGGCTGACTTTGACTCGCCTGATATTATCCGTCAAGCCAGAATAAGGGTGTCCGACGATCTTGCCCGGATTAAAGACGTTGCCTGGATCAAAGACCGATTTGATGTCAGCAAAGGCGTTGACCAGCTTGCCATACTGCCGCCGCAAGTACCATGTTCTGCTCAGCCCATCACCGTGCGATCCACTGATCGTTCCGTTGACTTCCAACACGTATTCAAACAGCTGGTCCGCCAAACGCTGCATCCGCTGAATGTCCTCTGGCGACGCCAAATTCATCAGCGGGCGAATGTGAACGGTGCCCTGGGGGGCGTGAGCAAAAATGGACGCCGTGACCTGATTCTGGTTCAGGATCTGGTGGACTCGTTGCAAGAACGTTGGCAACAAGACTGGATCAATGGCAATGTCTTCGACGAATGGAATTGCCCGTTGATCTCCCTTGAGCCGAAACAAGGTGGGAACGACGCGGCGGACAATTCTCCAATACAAATCGCGTTGATCCCTCTGAGTCGTTGAACGAATATCAAACGACCATTTCTTGCGGCGACCAACACGTTGGCTCAGGTGGTCCAGCTTTTGGCGCAGCTGTTTGTCATCGGCACCACGAAACTCCACCAGCAGCATGGCTTCGGCGTCGTGCGGGATCAGCTGTTGGAACTCGGGACCAGACTCGCGGGCCAACGACAACAGTCGTCGGTCGATCAAATCGCAGGCCGAGACTCCCATTTTGGAGATTTCAACGGCTGTCTGCGCGGCAGTTTCCAGACGATGAAAAAACAGCAGCGAGACACCGCGATGCATCGGAATCGGCACTGTTTTCACAGTCGCTTCAACAATCACCCCCAACGTTCCCTCAGAGCCGACGAACAGTCGGGTCAAGTCAACTTGGGGGCCGCGGAGGATATCGGATAAATAGAATCCAGCTTGATTGACTTTGGTTTGGGGCCGATGCTGTTCAATCAATTCCCGATTATTATTGACGATCGTATGAATCCGATTGGCGAATAACTGCGGCCGCATTGAGACCTGATGTTCTTCCGAGGTCAGGCTTTGCCATGAATCAAACTCGGCCAGTTCACCGTTGCCCAACACCATTTTCAGCTTGACCACCGATTCGCGCGGGTCTCCGTCGGCAATCCAATGACTGCCAGAGTTATTCATCGCCAGCGTTCCGCCCATGGTGGTAACATTGCGAGTGGCTGGGTCAGGGGAAAAATACCGGCCGTGGCGAAACAGTTGACGGTTCAAGTCTCCCAACACGACACCGGGTTCCACGGTCACCGAATCCTTCCCCACGGCTTTGACTCGACGCATCGAGTACGAGAAGTCCAACACCAGTCCATTGCCGACACAACCGCCGGCAACATTGGATCCAGAGCCCCTGGGGATGATGGTCAGCTGGTTCTCTTCGGCGTATTGAACGCACGTGACCACGTCTTCAATACAGGTCGGACGAACGACCCCGATCGGCAGCGATTCATAAATCGATGCATCGCTAGCGTACATCTGGCGCGTGATGTCGTCACAGTGGACTTCACCGTTCAATTGACCGGATAGATCAGCCTGAATACGAGCCCGTTCTGGGTCCATGAATGATCCCTGGAGTGCCGAGTGCTTTGCGCAGCTCCGATTAAGCGAGCGCAGCTGGCCATAGCAACGCGAAAATCAGCCCCGTCACGATGCCGTATATGATTCCATCGATAAAGTCGAAAATCGTACGTTTAGGAAACCAGATGGCATTTAATTGGCCGGTGCTGCAATGAACCAGCATGCTGATGGCGCCCACGATCTGTAGCACCTTCATGAACGACGCCTCGGCGCCGAGTGATTCCCAGGCGACATAGCCGGTGACCAGTGCGATCATCAAAAAAAACAAAAACGTCAGGCCCAGGTTGCGCCCCATGTTGGGAAGCCCCCACAGATTGATCAAGCCTCGCGGTCCCTGTTTGTATTTTTCGATTTTTTCCGCATCTTTGTGGTCCTGGTGTGTCAGACGGGGAAAAATATAGCGACCTGGTGGGATGTTCATGCCACCAACCACGCGCATGAATTCATCTTCATCGGGTAGTTCTTTGAAGTCATTGTCGTGGAATGGCAGTACGGTCCAGAAAACCGAGCTGAGGAAGAATAATGCAATCCCGGTAAGCAGAATGGGCAGCCAAAGGTTTGCCAGAAATTCCATGGTTAACTCAAGGGGTGAAGTGGTTTTCCGCCTTCTATTCTATCTTCGCATCATTTTCGAATCGAGTCGATGGTGTTCGGTTTGACGTTTTCTCAAATCAGGAATTTGGCTAACATCAGGCCTTCACCAGCATTCAATGTCCAGGGATGGTTAGATGCGGGATCCGTTCAGCGAACCGGCCAACAAGCAATTGTATCGTGAAGCTCAAATTGGCTTGACGGTATTAAGCTGCCTGTTGTTGCTGTTTTGTTATCTGGCAATCAAACGATTTTCTGGAGATTTCGGGGAGCTTCCAGCGGCGGTTCGCAACGCGCCACTAGCGCGGATTGTGCAACCCGACGGATCGCCTCAAGGGTATTCAGAATTTCGCGATCCCAATCCTGGTGGGTTCGCTTCAGCCAACGACGCTGACATCGTCGGGGCTCCCCGCGCTATTCCAATGCCAGAAGGACACCAAACCATGCCTCGGCTGAATGCTGATTCAGGCACATCTGTCCGCTTGGCAGCCGCCGAACTGGCTGTGTCGCCTCCGCAACCGGACGGTCTTGGTGAACCTGTCATCAAGATTCCCGATATTGAACTGCCTGCAGTTCCTCAGTTCCCAGAGCGGGAACGAGAACTGCATGTAGATTTCCAGCCCGAGGCGCCGCCGTTGGCCGAAACCCACGTTGAACTTCGAGCCCAGTCGCCTGATAAAGAAGCGACCATCGCTGTCACCGAGAAAAACGATTCGACTGAAAGTGAACCAACCAAAGATCGAGAATCCAATTTTCCGATCAACGCCAATCCTCCAGCCTTTGAGCAAGCGATCTCCGATGTTGCCCCGACCGAGGCGAAACAGGAGCCAGGGACTGAGTTTTCGCCGCTGGCCGGCAGTGGTAACGATTCGGAAAACGATTTTGCATTGGAACAGACAATCCAGCCTGAGAATTTCGCACCGACCGGTAGAAATCCCAGTCCAGTCGAGCTTCCTCGGTCGGATAGCTCGGCCAACGACTTCTCACAAGCGATTGAAGCCAATACTGAGTCTGAGCCTCGGATGGCTTCCCCGCATCCAATCATTCAGTCCCGCGAACCCGAACTCGTTTCGGTGGTAACTCCACCGAGCAACGAGTTTTCAGCAGATGAGCCATCGAAACAGGCAATCGTCCCGCCGAAGCGTCTTCCGAATCAAATAGCGGTTGAAGATACCAATCGATACACGACAACGGAGCAGGACAGTTTTTATACCATCGCTCAACAGTTTTACGATGATGGCCGATTCTTCAAAGCTTTGTATGAATTCAATCGGCAACAGCACCAGGTTCCGTTTGATCTCCAGCCTGGGATGACCCTCGAGATCCCCAGTCTGCAGGTCCTGAAGGCACAGTTTCCCGATCGATTGCCCCGGCAAAAACGAGACGATTCAACCGACGCCGAGAATCGGGTTTACTTGACCGGAAACGACGATACGCTATTTGGCATCGCTCGCGATCAACTTGGGCAGGCTTCTCGGT
>CAZJEK010000292.1:5531-7511 GCA_964545005.1 uncultured Pirellulaceae bacterium | reverse complement strand
GTTTAGAGCACCAACGTTGTTTGCAATGCCTAACATGAGCGGGATTCTCCAGATTGACTAACGTAAGTTATTGAGCTTGAAACAGGATCGTTGAAAAACCATCCATGACGAAATCAACTGGCTCCTTCCAATTGAATAGATGTCGCGGCGAGTTATTCAACGATTTGTTGAGCGGCTTGTTCCGCGGCGGCCCGGGTCATGTACTCACCCGCGAGAACTCTTGCCTGGATCTCGACCAACAGTCGTTCACGCACTTCCGCATCGCCTTGAAGCCGTTCAACCAAACGCGAAGGTTCAACTTGATCGGTTGGCTGCACTGTCGATTCGCTTCCAGCCTGGCTCGGTTTGCGAGCGGACTCGTTGCCACGAAAGTGAAGTCGGGGGTCGTTGCCGTGATTGTGAATTTCCATTTGTCGTCTCCTCTTGCTTGCGACACTTTCGTTATCGATGGCAGTCCAGTGAACTTGCGATCAAGTTGGTAATAACGGCAAGTTTTTCCGCTACTGAAGCGCCCACCGGCGATGCGGGAATCCGCATAATCGTCGCTAGCGGACCACAAAACGTAGCGTTTCCTTTGGAAATAGCTCGATAACACCAGCGGTGTCAAAATTTAACGATTGCGGAAACTTTTTCAGCAACAGGGTCTATCAATGGCCTATGCGCCGAAATTCAACTCAGCGACAGAAACCGTCAGATGCGCCAAACGCTGATCTGGAAAGTCACTTCATTGTTCCTGTTTGGAATCATCGTCGGCATGATTGCACTCAGGGTCTGGAGTAGTGATTCGTCCGCAACGACAACCGAGCCCTCGAACACTGACGATCAGGTAGCGGACCAACGAATCGTCATTCCCGGCGGTGACAATGCGACCCCGGTTGACTTTACCCCCCCCGATTCGGCCCGTGAAGCTTCCCTGGCCCGGTCCCGAGACCTGTTGCGATCGGGTGATCGGTTCCTGACCGGCGGCAACTATTCCCTGGCGCTCGACCATTACCTGGATGTCAGCGCCGATGCCAGTCAATTTGACAGCTCCTTGTTATTGCGCATGGGGCTGTGTTACGAGCATGCAGGTGAATTCGTGACCGCAGAGCGGGCCTATCGATCCGTGATTGCGACTGCGAAAAACCTCAACCATCGGATGTTGGCGGGAATCGGAACGTCTCGTGTCAGGATCCAGCGAAACCAGGTTAGTGCGGCCCTGGAAGCGGTAGCAGATTTTGTTTTGCTGATTGACCAAGCCGGAGCCATTCCCAATGAAACGCGTGCTCAGTTGGCCTACCAATGGGGCAAATCCCTGGAGGCGATCAGTTTCACCTACTCCAGGAATTCCTCCCCAGCCACTGGAAACAGGCAGAATCACCCTGCCCACACGGATCTGATTGACCCGAACTCGATTGCCACCGATACGGAACCAGCCAATCCCTATACCTGGCTGAAATTAGTCGATCAACCTGTCGGCGATACCGTTCAATCACTTGAACATCAACCGAAACTCGACCTCTCGTTGATTCAACGGCCCAGTGAACAAGCGGAAACGATCGCACTATCGATATCGACAAGCCTGCATCCAGTGGAAATTCTGCTGGCGCAGATCGGACAAACCAGCGATCTCGATATGCAAATCAGTCGCCAGGCCGCGGCAACCATTGCGGGACGATCCACCGCGACTGATTTTCAATCAATCGCACTTAGTAACTTGCTGGACCGACTGTTGATTCCATACGGGTTGGCTTGGCAACAATCGGAGCAGGGAATCGTTTACGTCGCTCTGTTGGAGGAGTTTGATCAACCTGGCCAACAAAAGTTCGTCTTTGCGGCCGCCGACCGAGCCTTTCGACGATTTGAGTTGGACCATGCCGACAATCCGTTACGAAATGCGTCGCTATTGTCGCGGGCCGGATTGGCATTCCGGGCCGGGGATGTGAAGGCAGCCGCAAACTTGTACCAGGAGCTGGAGAACACCCATCCTCGTGGAGAAAT
>CAZJEK010000292.1:0-5521 GCA_964545005.1 uncultured Pirellulaceae bacterium | reverse complement strand
CAGGCCAAACTGTTCTTCAATCTGGCCAAGGTAAGTCTTCTGCTCAATCGCCCCGCAGATGCCAAAACGCTGATGTACCAGGCGGTGGATCAGTCGCTGGAGGCCGATCTGCGTTCCAGTGGTTATTGCTTTTTATCAGGCATGCACCTTTCAGAAATGGAACTGGAGAATGCGATCAAGACAGGACGCCGCGGGGTATCGTTGGCAATCACCGATTCTCAAAGACGCCTCGGATCGCTGAACCTGGCCAGGGCTTACTTGCTTGATCGCCAACCTGAGTCAGCCAACGAAACGCTGTTTCACAATCGGACTGCTTTCGAGGGGCACCCATTGGAATCCGACACCGCTGCGGTGCTGGGCGCTTACGCCCGCTTGATAGGATCGCTGGGGCCTCGAGCCCGACAGGTAGCTCGCAACCGCCTACTGGAATCTGCGACTGCGTTGAAGGGTGCGCCGCTGTTATCGTTTGCCGATGCCTACATTGCAGGCATGGGACTGGAACAAATCGGTTTTCGTGACCGCGCCGTCGACATGTTGATCCGCTCGCTGGCTCAATCTGACCTGGGGCAATGGCGCCGCAGAATCACCTTCGAAATGGCCGGCTTGCAGCGAGACTCCGAACAGATTCAGGATGCCGCCAACTCGTATCAATCACTCGTCAACAGCGACGATCTTTATGCCATCAAATCGTTGGAGCAGCTGGCAGAGCTCTATTCGTCCAATGGGCAACACGACGAGTGCATTGCGCTCTGCGGGAAACTCCTGGCCAAACCATTGACGGACCAACAAAAATCACGCGCACTTAACCTGATGGGAAAGTCCTTTCAAGCCAAAGGCGAACACTACTCGGCGGCAGTTTGTTTTGCTGGAATGCTGATGGATGAATATCAATGATGAATAAAGATGGACATCAACGGCTCCTGCCAATCGTATCCATGGTTTGGTTGGTCACTTCGTGCATCCTGCCAGCGACCGCGCAACAGACAGAGCCACCGAGCAAATTGGATTTGCTGTTGGAAGGCAGCCAATCCTTGCGCCAGTCGATTGGTGGCTGGCAGGAAAACGATCGGTTCTCCGATGACCCGTCCAACGACACCTTTTCAACCGATCTCAAAGACCGGTTGAACAAGATCAACAGTCGCCTGGAAGTTTTCCGGGGGATGATTGAGCGGGAACAACAGGCATTGATCCAGCCAGCCGAACTTCGTCCGCGATCCAATGCCGGCTCCGACCCGGCAGCCACTGGCACCAATAATCCGCCTCCTGAGGTTTTGGCTGGGACCAGTCAACCGACGGAGACCTTTCAGCCCTCGTTGCCACCACCAACGTCTGGATTTCCCAATGGTAAGCGTGTCTTGACCGAACCAGTCAATCCACTGGAGCTGGGTAACAGCTTGTTCATGACTGGCAACTATAAATCCGCCATCAAAAACTACGAGCTCGTCCTGAACAATTCAAAAGACCGCAGCGAACAGGCCTGGTTGCGGTTGATGATCGCCTGTAGCCAACGACTGCTGGGCGATCTTGATCAAGCCGAGTCGCTATTTCGAGAGGTCACCAACCAACGCGATGCAGGGCAGTTTGCCTCAGCTCACGCCAGATGGAATTTGAAACTGATCGAAAAACGGCGAGCCGTAAATGCGGAACTCAAACAGCTGCAAGATCAACTGAAACAACTGACCGAAACCAAACAGCCATGAATTTATCACCAGCAGAATTGGAACAGGCCGTTGTCGAAGCACTCACCGGTCTGTTATCGGGTTACTCCCAGATCGACCAATTGACCGACACCATGCTGCACAAGCAGTCACAAGGTTTATCGATCGAAGAGGAATTGAAATCGTTGGAACAGGTCAAGCTTCAGGTGGGCACCCTGGAACAGAGTACCCTGCCAGTTCGCAACCTGTATCGGGAATCCAATTCTCAGGCGTCGGCAAACGTGAAAGCCTTGACTGATCAGGCAATGGCAGTGCTGCAACAGGTGATGAGCAAAGTTGATCAACTGGAGCAGACCGCGCGAACCGCTCACGAGAAACTGGCGCCGACCATCAACCAGAGCGTCCGAGTCAACCAGATGCACCAGGCCTACGGGCGATCCTGATCTCCCATCAACATTGGTTCAACCAAGTCACATCTGCGATTTATGATCTCCAAACTGGAATACCATCCGATCGAGGATCGTTTTGCCCCGGCAACGGTTGCGTTAAGCTTCAAGTTGCCGGCGGTCGATCCGTCGCCCCAACCTTCCCCCGGCGCTGCTGCGCCCCAACGTAGCCGCGAGATTTCATTTCAATCCAAACCGATGCGACATGCGTTCTACGTGGCCCGTCGATATGCCGCCAGCAAGGCGTCGGTATTGATTTCGGGCGAAAGTGGAACTGGCAAAGAGTTGTTCAGTCGGTTGATCCACCTGGAAAGCCCTCGCCACGAACAACCGTTTGTCGCCGTCAACTGTGCCGCCATGTCGGAGTCGTTGATTGAAAGCGAACTCTTCGGGCACCGCAAAGGAGCCTTTACCGGTGCCGTTGAGCAACGGGAAGGCCACTTCAAACAGGCCGACGGGGGAACCCTGATGCTGGACGAAATCAGTGAGATCCCGATTCACCTGCAAGCCAAACTGCTGCGGGCGATCGAGGAACAGGAAATTCAACCGGTGGGTAGCAATCAAGTGCACCCCGTGGATGTCCGCATCGTCGCGACCTCCAATCGAGACCTGCCCCAGGAAATCAAAGATGGCCGCTTCCGAGCCGACTTGTTTCATCGGTTGGCGGTACTGGAACTGGAACTCCCGGCGTTGCGTGACCGGGTTGCCGATATCCCGCTGCTGGTGATGCACTTTGCCAAACAGTTTGCCAAAGAATACGACCGGGCGGTTCCTCGAATCTCCGACCAGGTCATGCAACGATTGTGTCGCTATCAGTGGCCTGGGAATGTCCGTGAACTCCGAAACGTCATGCATCGTGCCTGCGTTTTGTCGGGACAAGCTGAGGTTACCGAAGCGTGCTTGCCACCCCGACTGTTCGCCGAGCCATCCCGGGCAGAGGAGCAAACACTGTATGGCAGAACTTTGGCGGAAGTCGAAAAACAGCTAATCCTGCGGGCGTTGGAAAATCACTCTGGCAACAAAAGCCAGGCCGCACTGGAATTGGGCGTCACAGCGCGAACCCTGTCCAACAAGCTGAAGCAGTACGAACAGGAAAACTGCTAAATACAGAAAAACGATTCCCGCGGTGTGATGCCAGTCAATCGTTTCAGTTGACGGACCCATTGTTGGGATCTTTGCCAATCATCGAAAACGCTGCCACAAAAAACAAAAAGGCAACAAATCACTCGCGCTAACGGAGTTACGGATACGTAGCACCGCAAATTTGAAAAATGATGGCAATCCATATTGTCCTCGCTTCGATGATTTGACTATGCTTGCGGTGTCGGCTCCGGCCGGCAAAGTCACCTTATTTACCGAAACGAACTATTCCCCAGTCGGCTGTTTCACCAATCCCACCTCGCTGCAGCCTGCTTTAGTCGTTCGCCCCACCTTGATTTGCAACACGCAAACACCTGTCTCGGAGATTAACCGAATGGGAAAGATTGTCATACTGGATGACCAACCGGAAATCTGTAACACGATTGAGTCGATCCTGATTGCCAAGGGACATGTCGTCCGCACGGCCAATACAGGCGAAGAAGCTATTGACCTGGGCTATCTGTTTGAGCCTGATTTGTTGATTACCGATTGGGACCTGGAAAGCGACTACGATGGTTATGAAGTGGCCGAAGCCGTCAGGTTCGCAAAATCCAACACGCAGGCTATTTTGATTACGGGCTGTCCAGAAAAACCCAAACGGGAATTTCCGTTTTTCGCCAAACTCCCCAAACCGTTTTCCTCGGTGACCCTTTCGTTGGCTGTCGATCGCGCACTTGATGCTGGGCGATGCCCTTCGTAGTCGACGAGATCATTCACCGGAGCACCAATGGCGGAGATTCGCCTGCATCAACTCGTCAAGCGATTTGACAATGGTGTTGAAGCCGTCAAATCAACCGACCTGACCATTTCCGATGGTGAGTTCCTGGTGCTCGTCGGCCCCTCCGGGTGCGGCAAGTCAACGACGTTACGCATGATTGCCGGACTGGAGGAAGCTACCGCTGGCGATATTTTCATTGGCGATCGTCGTGTTAACGACATCGATCCCGGGAAACGCGATATCGCCATGGTGTTTCAGAACTATGCGTTGTATCCGCATATGACGGTGCGACAAAACATGTCCTTCGGTTTGAAGATGCGGAAGACTCCCAAGCCTGAGATCCAACAGAGAGTTCAGGCTGCCGCCGCGATTCTGTCGATTGAATCGTTGCTGGACCGTCGCCCCAGCGAACTTTCAGGAGGGCAACGGCAACGGGTTGCGGTCGGACGCGCCATCGTTCGTCAACCATCGGCGTTCCTGTTCGACGAACCTCTCTCCAACCTGGATGCCAAACTACGGGTTCAGATGCGAACCGAACTTGCCAAGCTGCATCAGCAACTGAAGACCACCACCATCTACGTGACTCACGACCAGGTGGAGGCGATGACCTTGGGTGATCGGATCGTGGTGATGAACGAGGGCGTGATTCAACAGGTTGATTCCCCAATGGAAATTTATCGCCAGCCTGCCAATCGATTTGTGGCGGGATTTATCGGCAGCCCAGCCATGAACTTTGTCAGCGGAATCGTACAACAGGAGAAGTTTCTGGCCGGTCCGGTCGCCTTGCGCCTGGGGTCGGGCCCCCAATCGCATCAAGGCCCTGCCGTCCTCGGCTTTCGCCCGGAACACGTTACGACCAACCCTGCCGACCCTCACTTGGCCGATGTAACGCTGGATGTCGTCGAACGGATGGGACACGAAACCAATATCTATTTCGATTTGGCTGACAATCCGATGGTCGTCCGCCTGGAAGGAGAAGTTGCCTGCCAGCCAGGCCACAAACTCAGCTTGCACCTGCCTGAAAATCGTTGGCATTTGTTTGACGCAGGTGAGCCAGGGACTCGGATCGCCCCTTAAGTTGCAGATATTGGGAAACCCGACGCGTAAGCGAGGGAAAACACATATCGGTGTAGCCCTCGCTCACGCGTCGGGATTCCATTCCCACGCAAAAACCGCATTCGTGCAACTTAAAAACTTACGCGTCGGGTTTCCATTTCCAGCCAAAAAACTCGGCCGCCAACCAAGTTTACCTTCCCAAGCAAGCGTGGACACCTAGAATAGTCGGAACCGAAACGTGCTTTAATCTGCGTCTCCAGCTTGGCTAAACCAATCAGATGAATCGTTACTTCTCACGCTTGCTGACTTCCCGGACCACAATCATCTTGGTAGTGCTGGTCGCTGCCGGGATCTTCGCCAGCCGAATCTGGATGCAGGATGCTCCCAACTTCAAGCCGGTTGGTGCGTTAGCTTTGTTTGCCGGATTCTATTTTCGCCGCAACCTGCTGGCGATCGGGACCGTTTTGGCAGGTTTACTGGCTAGCGATTTCGGGCTCGGATTT
>CAZJEK010000291.1:0-7597 GCA_964545005.1 uncultured Pirellulaceae bacterium | reverse complement strand
GGTGGAGCTGAGTACGAAAGGCTGGTTCTGCCCCAGCAACTCCAGTGGTCTTCCGAAGACTTAACCCATGGCCGGTTTGACAGGTGGACTGGCGCCGGTGCTGGCTTGGCTGCGAGGAAAGATCTTGCGATAGCAGATAAAGTGACCAGCCACGATCATCGGCATTGCCAACAGCCCGGGAATGATGCACAGGATGGTTCCGACAAACAGGATCACCATCCCGATCAAAGAGACAACCAGCAAGCCACCAAGATTCTGCATGATTCCCGACAGCGATGCCTTGAAGGCTTCCAGTCCGTCCATCTTACGTTCCACGATCAGGCAAGAGGAAAACAGCAGGCAGATTTGGAAAAAACCAATCACCACAATGTAGCAGGCATACACGACCAGAAAGAGCGGAATTGCGACCAAAAAGCCGGCGTCACCCAACATGGATGACAGGAATGTGCCGGCAATCGCGACAATCACGATCGGAATGATGGCGGCCAAAATTGCGACCACGGTTAACAATACGGCAACCAATCCCTGGACGAAGTAATTGAAACCATCGAACAGTTGATTGAAATCCATCGGCTGGCCACGTTCCTTGAGCAATAAGCATTTAGCAAAACCGCACCACATCGCACCGACAATCACCAGTGGAACCAATCCACCAATAAACGAACCGACGAAGAAGATTCCCAGGAACAACCAGTAATCGCTGCCTAGGAAATCCTTCCCCTTCATGTAGCAGTCCAAACCTCCCAGGGAGGCCTTGCGGATGGTGGGTGCTGGTGACATCGTGTTCTCCAGAGTTCAGTGAAGTTGTTGGCGGTCGGGATATTGTGACCGCTTGTCCCGGCGGACGCAAATTTTGTGCAGGAAATTTCTCAGTTCGTTTAGTCGATCGACTTTCCGGGCCGCAAACCTTCGGCCATGAAGTCCACACCGAGGTTTCCATTTTTGTCCAGCCGATTGGGCGCTGGCCCCGGACGAAAACAAATTGATGCGTAAACTTGGAAGGTCGGTGGCTAGTAGCGCCAAAACCGCAGGATACTTCCACCTATCGACACAACTTGCTCAGAGGGGTTTCCATTTGTCGTTCAGTTCCGGATAATTTTTGACTACATCGCGTCGCAGCGCGACCAGTGGTGAGTTACAGGCACTTCGTTTTTGATCAATACCATGTCCGAACAACGCAATATCACGATTTTTGATACGACTCTCCGCGATGGAGAGCAGTCGCCGGGGGCGAGCATGAACCTGGCCGAAAAGATGGAGATCGCCCAAGCCTTGGTCGACTTGGGAGTCAACGTGATCGAAGCGGGGTTTCCAATCGCTTCACCGGGGGACTTTGAAGCGGTCTCGGAAATTGCTGGCTCCATTCGCGGTGCTCAAATCTGCGGTTTGGCTCGGTCTAATGAACGGGATATCGATCGTGCGTGGGAAGCGTTAAAGCATGCGGTGGATCCTCGCATCCATGTCTTCCTGGCCACCAGCGCCATTCATCGAGAGTTCAAGCTGAAAATGACGCCGAAGGAGATCATTCAACGGGCTGTGGAAGGGGTCAAACGCGCCAAAGGTTATTGCGACAATATCGAATTTTCGCCGGAAGACGCAGCTCGGACCGAAATCGATTTTCTCTGCCAGGTTGTCGAAGCCGTCATTGATGCCGGAGCGACGACGGTCAACATTCCTGACACCGTTGGTTATGCAACGCCTCACCAGATGGGGCATGTGATCAGTCAGTTGGTCAATCGCGTTCCCAATATCGATAAAGCTGTCATCAGCGTTCACTGCCACAACGATTTGGGGCTAGCGGTCGCCAATAGCCTGGCAGCGGTCGAAAACGGTGCTGGGCAAATCGAGTGCACCATCAATGGTATCGGTGAACGGGCGGGCAATTGTTCGCTGGAAGAAGTCGTGATGGCAATGCGGACTCGCAACGACCATTACGCTTACCAGACTTCCATCAACACCAAACGCCTGGTGCCGACCAGTCGGTTGGTGTCGACCATCACTGGACTGCAGGTCCAACGCAACAAAGCCATCGTCGGTCGCAACGCCTTCGCCCATGAAGCAGGGATTCACCAGGACGGAATGCTCAAGGAACGAACGACCTACGAGATCATGCATCCAGCCGACGTTGGTTTCGCCGATACGGATTTGGTGCTCGGAAAACACAGCGGCCGCGCCGCGTTGGCCGATCGAGCCAAGCAACTGGGATTCACGCTCACTGGCGAACAGCTGCAACAGGTATTCGCAGAATTCAAAAAATTGGCTGATCGCAAGAAAGAAATTTTCGACGGCGATATTGCGGCTTTGATTGAAGACGAAGTGTTGGGCAAAACTCAAGAAGAGTGGACGCTGAAAACATTTACGCTGGATTTGACGTTTGAGAAAACGCCGAAGATCAACTTGACCTTGGCCAAAGGTGGCGAGGAAAAGAACCTGGAGCTATCCGATGGCTCGGGGCCTGTCGATGCGGCCTACCTGGCCGTGCAGCAGATTACCGGCGTCAATTTGACCGTCAAGGAATATCAAATCCAGAGCACGTCATTGGGGCACGACGCCCAGGGTGAAGTCACGATTGAAACGGAGTATGAGGGCGAGGCTTATCGCGGCCGGGCTGTCTCAACAGACTGCATCGAAGCGTCGATCAAGGCGTTGCTGAACGCGATCAATCGGATTTTGTCGGCGACGCGTGTTTAGTTGCTTCTTGTCGGAGTTGGTGCAGAAGGTCTCTCGCGGCCGGCAAGAGCTGGCGATGCTGGTATTGGCCTGTCTTCAGAATAGGGCTGCCCTCAAATCGCCCCGGAGGGGCCGTCTTCCATAGCTTGGGATTAATCCAAAGAGGATTTCAATCCTTCCCCGCAACCCCTGCAAACAACGCCGAGCCAACTCGGACGATCGTTGCCCCTTCTTCGATCGCGACTTCGAAGTCATTGCTCATGCCCATCGATAGCTCGGTTAACGATACATTGTCAGGCAACGATTCCTGGCTCAACGTTTGACTGAGTTCTCGCAGCCGAGCGAACTGGAATCGCGCGTCTTCCAAGTCACCTTGCAGGCCAGCCATTCCCATCAGGCCGTCAATCCGAACATGGCTGTATTGGTTGGCAGAATGCAGCGTCGCGACCAGCTGGTCCGCCGTAAAACCGTGTTTGGCTGTTTCGCCCGAGATGTTTACTTCCAGTAACACGCGGGTCACCTTATCCGCCTCAGCCGAGGCCTGGTCAATTGCTTTCAGCAGTCGCTGGCTATCGACGGAGTGGATCAACTCGACCAACGGCACCGTTCGTTTCACTTTGTTGCGCTGCAAGTGCCCGATCAGGTGCCAGGCGATCGGCTTATCCTGGAGTGCTTCGGCTTTGTCCCAAAGCTGTTGGGGACGACTTTCACCCAGCGTCGGGCATCCGGCGTCAAACATCAAACCGGTCATCGCCGCGTCGACGTACTTCGTAACCGCAACCAGCGTGATCTGGTCAGCCGAACGTCCGCTTTGCGCAGCCGCTGAGGCGATCCGTTGCTTGACTTCGTTCAGGTTCGCTTGCAGCCGTTCAATCATCCGTCGATCTCGATCAGTTGGGTAACCTGGCCGGTGCCATGTTTTTCAAACCGGTTGAAGACGAATTCGGCAATCGTGTTTTCTCCCAGATAGGTTCGATTGCCGGTTGACGCCAATGCACGGTAGAAAAACCACTGTTGCTGTCCCAGCTGAAACCGGAACGCCATTGCCTGGTCGTCAGGAACCGGGTTTCGATCTTGAGCGACCGTCAGTTGTCGCCAGGTGCGTTTGCGACGGCTGCGGGCCGGATCCAGATCAAACACGATCGGGATCAGCATGGCTTGGCCAGTACGTTGCTGCCAGATTGATAGCTGTTGGGAGTCAAAAGTCAACTTGCCATCGAACGGTTGAGCTTTCCATTCCGGTAACGACAACGGCAACACCAACGATTGGATCTTTTTGCGACCGGATTTAGATTTCACCGAATTCAAATAGATTTCCCTGGTTTCCGATTCGGCCATCGGTTCGACTGCGTTCGCCAGTGGCCAGTCGCAGTGGTAGTGAATCTTGCCCGGCTGTTCCAGGATCAAGCTGTCGCAGACCAGCAGAAATTGTTCGTTTCGAGATAACAGCAATTGACGATTGAATCGGCCTTGGCCGGTCGACGATTGCAGTTCCAGGTAGTCCAGGTCCTCGTCAGCGGTTTCGCAAACAATTTCCATTTCTGCGGCCAGCTCAACGATCTGTTCATCGACTCGCCATGTCGGCAGCGTACGGCCACCAATCAGCTCTTTGCTGCGCCCAATCTCCAAATCACAACGAGGTTGCCCATCAACGGAAGCGAAGTTGACGGCGACCTTAGGCGATTTGGGAGACCAGCTTGATCGTAGCACTGCTCCCCTGCCCCACTCGGAAAAATTGCTGGGCAATGAAATACGATCCGCCTTGGCAATCGCCTGTTGGGCCGCTGATTTAGGACGCCCTTTGACAGCAATCGATGCGGCGAACAGTTTTTTGTCATCAGCATCCTCTGAGACTGCCGCCAACGATTTCCAAAATGCCTCGGAATTGGATTTCGATTCAGGTTTCGTGGAAAACGATAACCGCCCGTCGTGGCGGCTCAGTCGGAGGCATTGTGCGACCAGCCATTCGAACTGCAACGCCGTTTGGGATTCAAATTCCAGGCCCAGCCCACGCAGGAGGTGAAATGAGCGAACCCAGGAGGCGGCTACAAAACCAAATTCGGGCAATTGATCGCCGTTGGGAAACCCATCCCCGTCAAGACTGGCTTCGATCAGCGACTCAAATTCTTCGCCCAGGTAATCGTCATCGACTGCCGCCGCATCATTGCGCAGATAGCACAACGTGATGCCCAGTTCGATCCCCAATGACTTAATGATCAGCTGGTGTTGAGCGCTGGCAGTCCGGTTCTGTTTGGCGATCTGAGCACACGCCGCCAAATAATCCGATTCGCCCGAGGCCACGGCTAGCTGCCATAGTGGCGCTGTCTGGGCGACGGCGAGCGTCGCAACCAGGCCTGCGGAAGCCAATTGAGCCTTGTTGGCCAGCGCCGTTAGCAGATCCGACGAATAACGGTAAAGCTTTTCCAACGAATCGATCGTTTTGGCGTCTTTTGCCATCCGGTACAAACTGATTACCGATGACGCCTGAACCAGGTCAGTATCCGACGATTGAAAGGCCGACTCGGCGTTCCAGAGTGCGGGCCGGAACGAGGAAGACTTGGCTGGTCGGCCGTGACGTCCGGACGGGTAGCCGCCAACGGTATCCAGCAACGTTTGATAACGTCGACGAGCCTGTTTGATGGCCGCTATCGTTGGCAGTTCTGACGCCGTCGAGGTGTCGATCGTGTCATCAGATTGCTCCGCGTGATTCGTAGGTGAATTAACCGACATGGTTGAGCCGCCTGGCAGGCAATTTCTGGGGAATACTCAGAGAGTTTTAACCTCTCCGCGAAAGTTAGCGAAAGGCGATACTGTCCAGCGAGTTTGGCGCTAGCCACCGACTTCACGGAATTCACGCGTCAACTAGTTTTTCTTCGGGACTACCGCCCAATCGGCCGGACAAAGAACGTCAGCGTGTTAGTCCGACAGTCTCGTCCAAGGATCCCAATTTGGCAATTGGTCTTTGCCCCGTTTGAGTGAAATCCGTTCCAGACGTAAGATAGTAGAACGCCTGAAGATTGAACTCAGGATGTCAATTGAACCAGAAAGTTTGTGATGAAGTCGAACATGTGGTCGAAATGGACGTTGCTGTTGCCAGCGTTGTTACTGGTGATTGCGGGCTGCCAGCAAGATCCGGCAACCGAAAACGCCACTGAGCAAAAGTCGAGTTCATCGGCCAGTGACACCTTGGAACAAGACCCGGCGGATTCAGGCGATGAGACCTCAGACTCAAAAACGCTGAAGGATGCCCAGGCGATGGCTCAAGCACAGGCCGATCAAGCCAGCCGCCAGGATCCACCAGGCGAGGTTAAACCGTTGCAGGAATCGGGCCCGGCCGAGTTGCAGATCGAACTTTCGGATGACTGGAAATCACTTTCCCAGGAATACGAAATTTGGCTTAACCAGAACACGAAACAAGTCCTGATTGGCGGCAAGGTCTGCTTGACCGCCGGGGCACTGGAAATGTTTATATGCCCGCGTGGTACCAAGGAACATGAATCAATCATGTCGGCCAATGTGCCATCTCACCAGGTTCACGCGGCTTTGCTGGCCGTCGGGATCGAGCCCGGCCGGTCGGCAAGCTGGAGTCCGGCTTATTCGCCAGCGTGGGGGCCCGAAATAAAAATTCAAATGCGGTGGATTGACCCCGAAACCAAACAGGAAAAATCAGTCGACGCGAAACAGTGGATTCGCCATTACGAAACCAAACGGGCCATGGATGACAAATGGGTGTTTGGTGGCAGTGTTTTTGATCAGGATGAGACAACTGGCAAGCAATATTACCAGGGAGATTCCGGCGAACTGGTTTGCCTTTCGAATTTCTCTACCGCCACAATTGATCTGAATGTAGCCAGCAGTCAGGACAACGAAAACTTGCTGTTCGAGGCGTTTACCGAAAATATTCCACCAGTCGGAACTCAGGTCTATGCGGTGTTTGAAGCTGGCGAAGTCCTGGGCAAACCAGACCCGAACTCGTCCGCGGAACAACAACCAGAGCAAGCAGCGGAAAAACCTCAGCCCGAACTGAATTCCCCGGTCACTGGCAGTGCAGATGACAGCGACCAGACTGATCAAGACACCTCTGACAAGGAAAACGGATCGGATCAGTGAACCTTCCGCCGGACGATGGTTCTTGTTAGCTGATCGCCCGCTACATTTTTTCTATCCTTGGGAGTCCAACCTACACGTGCAAGATCGAAAACGTTCCCAGCAAGTCGAACAGGAAATTGCTATCGTCGTTCGCGTCGTATTGCCAGACGATCCACCTGAATTTGATCCGCTGGACGAAGTCCGTGGTTTAGCTGAAACTGCGGGAGCGATCGTCGTGGAAGGGTTAGTCCAGCGACGTGACAAACCCGACAACGCCGCTTACTTGGGTAAAGGTAAAGTCCTGGAATTGGCGGAACTGGTTGAGTTTCATGCTGCCGATGTCGTCATCTTCGACAACGACCTAAGTCCCGCTCAGAATCGAAATCTCGAGCAGGCGTTGTCCGTCAAGGTGTTGGATCGGACCGAGTTGATTCTGGATATCTTCGCCACTCACGCGCAGACCTATGAAGCTCGACTGGCTGTCGAGTTGGCTCAACTCGAATACTCGATGCCCCGGCTGAAACGGATGTGGACGCACTTGTCGCGACTGAAAATGGGAGTCGGGATGCGGGGGCCGGGTGAAAAGCAGTTGGAGACTGACCGGCGCCTGGCATTGAAACGGATTCATGATCTCAAAGCCGAGCTCGCGAAAGTCGAAGAACGCAAGGAACGGCAGGTCAAGTCGCGGCGGGGATCGATGACCGTCTCGTTGGTCGGCTACACCAACGCTGGCAAAAGCACGCTGATGAATGCTTTGACCGATGCCGAAGTGTTGGCGGAAGATAAACTGTTTGCAACCTTGGATACCCGCACTCGCCGGTGGGCATTGCCCAACTGG
>CAZJEK010000290.1:0-7623 GCA_964545005.1 uncultured Pirellulaceae bacterium | reverse complement strand
CTCTACCCCCGATCGTTAAAAAATGTCAGCCTCTTTGCGATAGTTTTTCGTTCACCCGATTTGTATTCTCTGGGATCGACCACCGCGAAGCATCTCGTCAATCTTGTTGATCATGAACATCCTGTCAAACTTTCACGTGAATCTTGCGTAGGCTGTCCATTCTGAGCAAGGGTCCGAAAAAAAGGACAGGATGGACGAGATTAACATGATCAAAAAGATGCGTTTTGCAGAAAACAAGTCAATCGACGATCCTGCCTGAGCGCCAGCCAGTTCAGCTGGACAAAAAATGTCAGCTTCTCCACGTCACTCAAACTTTTTTCGATTATCTCTGAAAGATCTGTTTGCTCCCTGCGTGTAAACTGGTGGAGCAAACGATTCATGAGCCAATCACCGAAAACTCGAGCCAGCTTGATCTTGCGATTGCGGCGTCCAGACGACGCAGCGGCCTGGACTGAGTTTGTCGAAATCTACCAGCCGCTGATCTTTCGGTTGGCTCGCAACAAGGGGCTGCAGGAAGCCGATGCCCTCGATTTGACTCAAGAAGTCTTGGCCCGCGTCGCCAATGCGGTCAATCGATTTGAGCTTGATCCGGACCAGGGTTCCTTTCGCGGTTGGCTGAGTCGAATCACCCGCAACCTGGTGATTGACTTTCTGCGCGGCAAGCAACGTCAGCCACTTACTGGCGATCACTCGGATGTTCAGCAACTACTCGACAACGCTCCGGCTGGTCCGGAATCGAGCCTGTTTGATGCCGAACAGCAGCGCCAGGTGTTCGCCTGGGCCGCCGATCGCATCCGCGATCAATTTCAGTCATCAACCTGGGAAGCATTCTGGCTGACCGCAGTCGATAACCTGACCGTCGATGACGTTGCCGAAAAACTGCGGATGACTCCCGGTGCCATCTACATCGCACGCAGCCGAGTCATGTCCAGGCTGAAACAACAAGTCAACAAACACACCCAGTTTCTGGAGATCGGGGGGCGTCATGAATCTTGACTGCCAACAACTACCCCTGGATGAGGTGTTGCAAGGGCATTGCGATCAGGATACCGAATCGCGCGTCCAGTCTCATCTCGACCATTGTCAACAATGCCAACAACGGTTGGCGACACTGGCAGCGGATCAGGATACGTGGGCCAATGCGGCGCAGCATTTATCCACGCTTAAGTCCATTCGGTTGGATCCACAACTGGAAAATAAATTGTCCCAGTCGCGATCCTTCGTCGTTCCGACCAGCGAGTTCCGTCCAGGCCAGGAGTTCGGGCAGGACCCATCGCATTCGATTCGTCGTCCACCGGAATGGACACGTCTCCTGGATCCGCCCAAGCACCCCGAGATGTTGGGGCAGATCGATCAGTTCGAGATTGATTCGTCCTGAAAGGGTTCGATCGAGAGTTAAATCGGCCCGTCGCGATCAAGCTATTGTCTCCGCATCTGGCCAGCCACGGGACAGCTCGAAAACGGTTTGCACGTGAAGCTCAAGCTGCCGCCGCGGTGGTGCATCCGAACGTGGTTCCGATCTACAGTGTCAACCAGTCGGTCGAACGCCCTTACCTGGTGATGCAGCTGGTTTCCGGTAAATCGCTGCAAAGCCTGGTGGAATCCAACGGCCCGTTGGAACCCCGGGACGTCGTTCGAATCGCGATCCAGATTGCCGATGGCTTGGCTGCGGCTCATCAGCAAGGCTTGATTCACCGTGATGTCAAACCGGCCAATGTGTTGACCGAAAAAGACGCCAGCCGAGTCATGATCACCGATTTCGGACTGGCCCGGGCCGTTGATGATGCCGGGATGACACAGACCGGTTGGCTGGCCGGCACGCCGCATTACATGTCTCCCGAACAATCGCGGGGCGATGACCTGGATCCGCGCAGCGATTTGTTCAGCCTCGGCAGCTTGATATACTTTCTGGCGACCGGCCGAGAACCATTTCGCGCCGACAAACCATACGGCGTGATCCAGAAAATTATCCACGATACTCCACGTCCAGCCCACGCGGTTGCGGCCGAAGTCCCTGTTGGGTTGAGCGATGTGATTGCGAAACTGCTGGCCAAAAAACCGGAAGACCGATTCGAATCAGCGGAACAGTTAGCCAGTTACCTGCGGGATTATCTGGCCCACCTGCAGCAGCCGGCAGCCATCAAGCCGCCGCCCCGATTGTCGCGTCGACGCCTGTGGCCGGTGGCAGTCAGTGCGCTGTTGACCGTTGTAGTGACAGCCACCGCCATCGCCGGTTGGCAATTAGGCTGGTTGCCATTTTCGAAGGCGGGACAGTCATCGGTAACGACAACGGTGGCTCCCGGCGACACGACGACCCCAGTGGTGCCGAGTTCAAACCTTGGTGATCAAGCCAACCCAATGCTGCAGTTGGAGATGACTAACGACGAACTGCTCAACGCCATCGACCAAGCAGAGCGAGAACTTGCTGAGCTCGAGCGTCTGTTTGACACGATGCCCGGTGCTGAAATCGAAGAGCTGCGACCGCCAAACGAATATTGGCCGCGTTGGCAACCATCAACCGAACACGAACCGAACGAAGGTGATACGCGCGAACCCTCGATTCGATCTGTGCCTGTGAATGAAGATGAACTGAAAAAACCGAAAGGTAAACACGATGAATAACAAGTTACCCCGCCTGACCTCCATCGGGCTCGCCGTCCTGTTAATGCTCACCGGGGCCAATTTGGCGCTGGCTGCCCCGCAAGAAGAATCGCGGGACGATCAACGCCTGGAAGATTTGCAGCGCGAGCTACGCGATCTGAACAACGCCTATCAAGCGCTCAAGCGACAGTCGAATGCTCCGAGAGCATCCTTTCCTGCGGGTGCACAAACGCTGCCCGGCTTGCGCCCAAATCGAACAACCTGGTCCGTGCAAGGGCCTGGCTTAATTGGTGTCGCAGCCGAAAATGGCAATCCGTTTGGACGAGCCGCCGTCGCTGGGTTTCCCATTAGCGCAGCGAACAAGAAAATGGCCGAGTCAAATCTGCGAATCCGTGAACTGACCGGCGAAATTCGTCAAAGCAAAGACGAGAGTGAAAAAGAAGATCTGAAACAGGAAATCGAAGTCGAACTGGGCAAACAGTACGACGCCTATCTGGAAGGCTTGGAAGGACCCGTCAAAAAGATGGAAGAGCGACTGGCCAAACTCAAGGAGCAACTTGAGAAGCGACGTGAACTGCGAGACGAGATGGTTCAGCATCGTTTGAATGCGCTCTGGTACCAGGCCAATGGCATGGATTGGCCAGCCGGAAATTCGTGGCGTAATATTTACGCGGATCCGTTCTTTGTGATGCCAAATGAACCTGCCGCGCCGGTTCCTCCTACGCCGATTCCTCCTACCGAACCACAACCCGGCGAGCTATTGGATGGCGGTCGATAGGCTTGAGTTAGCTCCGCGAAGGTTATGTAGCATGGCCGATTCGGCCGTGATCGCAGCGGAATACTGAAAGCTCGGCAAAGACTCTGCGGACTCGGGCCAATGGCCCAAGCTACTTTTGCTTAACGCATTGCACCATCAGGAACGCGCTTACGGCGCGTTCTTTTTTAGTTTCCGCTGCAAGGTCCGGCGGGGAATATCGAGCCTGCGGGCTGCCTCAGAAATGTTGCCACCCGAATCGGCCAGCACGCGTTGGATGTGTTCCCATTGCGCTTCCGCCAGCGACGGCGGTGGGAACTCAGGCGTCGGAGTCGGCCGCGGCAAATCCTCAAATGCTGCCAGAATCTGGTCGGCGTCAGCCGGTTTGGTAACGTATCCGATCGCGCCCAGCTTCACCGCTTCGACGGCATTGGTGATGCTGCCGTAGCCCGTCAATATCACGCATTTCGTATTCGGCGAAACCTGCATGATCGCTTCCAGGACTTCCAGCCCGGAGTGATTAGGCATCTTCAAATCCAGCACCGCTCGATCGGGCTGCAACGCGCGAGCTTTTTCCAGTGCCGATTCGTATCCATCAGCAACGGTGACTTCAAAACCGCGCCGCGTGAAGGACTTTTCCAGGCGGTTCCGCAACACGTCGTCATCATCGACGACGAGAATGGAACGAGGGTGACTGGGGGACAAAGACTCATTCGGCAAAGCCATCGGAATACTCCCGAAACACAGCGATCTTTCTACAGTGCCTGCCCATGCAACATGGACGCCGTTGGTTCCGCAACTTCTCAGCGTGGAAACCAGCACAGTATTTATCCAGTCTACCCGTGGTGGGCGACTGGCTCTAACGCAAATGGACGATTTTGCAACGGAATCGAAGATTTCTACCGGATTCTGGACGGCACACTTGTCCGAAAAACGATTTAACGGACAGTTCCTAGTGCCGCGTTTCAAATTGATTTAGCGGGCGAGCAACTTGGCTGAATGGCCGCCACGGGATACCCGGCCTGCAGAGTCAATTGACCCAATGCTGACGACCCCATTTTCTACTTGAAACGCTGCACTAGCATTTGCGAATCTTGGTCATCGTAATCTGGTTGCCAGTCAGATTATGAGCCACCTGATCCATGAAAGCGCGAATCAGGAACAGCCCCCGTCCGCTGATTTTGTGCAGGTTGGATTCGTCCGTTGGATCGTTAACCTGTTCCGGGTCAAAGCCTTTTCCGTCGTCCGAAATTTGCACGCAGATATGGTCCTCGGAGAATTCGGCTTCGACGCGAACCCGCCGATGACAAAACGGCGACTTGTTTTTGCGATCGCGAATCAATTCGTAATAGCGACTCTCATTTTCGCTTTCCCGGAGCTTGGAATCGACTTCCAGATTGCCGTGGTGCATCGCATTGACCAGTGCCTCGTCCATCGCCATCGCAAACTGCCAGCGATCCCGGTCCGACCAACTGGGCAAATTATCCTGCAGATGTTCAATCGCCGGACCAATCAGGCTGGCATCATTTTCCAGTACAAACGCCACTTGCTTGGGAGCGGGGATCACTTTGGTGTCGTGCGTGTACTTCATGTACGCCGACATTTCCATCACCTGTCCAATAGTCCGCGCCAGGTCGTTGCGGAGCATTGATTTGGGAGAGTAGCTGGTTGCCCCGGCGCGAAGTGCTTCGATGGCGATTTCTTCGCTGCCTTGCGATGTGATCAGAATGACCGGAAGTTCGGGATGAGTCTGTCGCAGTCGCCGCACGAGTTCCAGACCGTCGATGTTGGGCATCTGCAGATCCGTCACCACCACATCGATTTTCGCGAGGTCGGAATGGTTAATTCGATCGAGGGCTTCCTGGCCGTCGCAAGCAAATTCAATCTCCCAGTCGGTACCGTGCACCACGCCTTGCTTGGCCAGCAGGCCGCCGATCAACATCCGGTCCACAGAAGAATCTTCAACTACCAGGATCGTCGTCACCGAATCAAACTCCAGTTACGCGTGATCGGATAAAGGCCTTGTGTTCTGCCCGGAGCAATAAGCGAGGGCTACTAAAATTGTTCTCTGCAAGCCTTCCAAAGGCAAGCAAGCCGGCGGGTTGGTATCGAATCGTTGTCGCCCATCCAACCGTCACAACATCCTTCGATTCGTCAAAATTCGTGGTAAAACGTCGCTCGTTCCGAGGACGGCAGCCTGGCATAAACACGGACGGATTCAAGCTGGTTGTAGCGAGGATTGAACAGCTCACCAGACTTCAGATAAAACTTGTCGACTTGAAACCGTGCCTCCGCTCCAGGTTCGATCGGCGCCGTATCGTAAATCTGGTAATACTTGTTGATCTGAATATTCAGCTGAGTCCATGGTTCATCCGAGTTGTTCTGAACGACCAGGAAACCACCTTCGAAAGGCGGTCGTTGTTGGTAGGGAACATCGTAGAAGGCCTGGCTGGGGAGTCCCTCGGTGTAAACACTGGCATTCAATTTGCCCTCATACACTGGAGGCAACATGGTCCACAGAATGGAGATGGTGATGATCGGCACCGCGCACATCGCGATCAGCATCGCCGACAACTGCCAATGGCTGAGTCTGGGGGAAGCCTGTTGCTCAGGCGACTGGGAGCGAAGTTCGCCGTCGGCAAATTTGTTATCTTGCAGAGGATGGTTCGAAACAATATTCATTAGCAGAATCAAACGAAACCGGTTTGCAGGGGCAGACAAGCCAGCTACGATTGCGAATTATGCTCAACCGTGCCGTAACGTCTGCTGATCATTATTATGCTAACGCCCGTTGGCTTTTAAAACTGCGCTGGGTCGCGGTAATTGGCCAAATCGCCGTAATTTTAGGGTCGATGTGGTTATTCCAAACCCAAATTCCGATGGCCTGGGCGATGGGGGTGGTGATTGCTTTGACCATGGCGTCCAACTTGTTCCTGACGCATTGGTTCGGGCGCTGGCGGATCATCGATCAGCAGCATCGTGACGAATGGATCGATGACTCGCGGTTGCCCTGGAACCTGGTGCTGGGCCTGATCCTGATCATGGATATGCTGTCGTTGACCGCACTGTTGTTCACCTCCGGCGGCCCCAACAACCCGTTTTGCCTGTTCTTTTTTGTCAATTTGAGCCTGTCAGCGCTCTTACTTAACCGCCAGTGGGCGTGGGCGATTAACGGGTTGACGATTGTCTGTTTTGGAATCCTGCTGATCCAGCACTTTGAGCTTGAATCGCTCGATATGGGGTTGGGGCGTGTTCAAGGGTGGGACGACATTACCCTGCAACATCTGGGTTATCTGGTCGCGTTTGCCACCTGTTCCAGCGTGATCGTTTACTTCATGAATCGTCTAACGGAGGAACTCCGAGCACAGCAGATCCAGATTCGCCGAGCTCAGGAGTTACAGGCCAATAGTGAAAAAGTGGAGGCCTTGGGGACGTTGGCAGCCGGAACCGCTCACGAGCTGGCGACGCCGTTGAGCACGATTGCGATCGTGGCCCGCGACGTTGAGCAGGCGTTTGAACGGCATCCGCCCAACTTTCCCGGCGCTGAAGAGGTCGTCGAAGATGTGCATCTGATTCGCAGTCAGCTGGATCGCTGCCGACGGATCATCGATCGCATGTCCAGCCACGCCGGTGAGACGATTGGTGAGTCGATCGAAGCCACCTCGATTCAACAGATTACCGATCTGACGCTGGAAGGAATCATTGACCAGAAGCGAGTCCAGGTGGACCTGCCATCGGAACTGGCCGGTCAGTTGATCAACGTCCCCCAGGACGCTTTGGCTCAGGCCATGCGGGGGCTGGTTCAGAACGCCATCGACGCGGATGAAAGTGGCCAGCCCGTGGAGGTCATTGTCCGACGGCAAACCGGGGTCTGGACGTGGACGATTCGAGATCGGGGTCCCGGGATGAGCCCCGAGCACTTGAAACGTATCAGCGAACCATTTTTCACGACCAAACCACCCGGCAAGGGCATGGGATTAGGCGTATTCCTGGCCAAGAACGTCATCGGTCGGCTGGGCGGATCGGTTGAGTTCGAATCCAAATCAGGCTCGGGAACCACAGCCACGGTGAGACTCCCGGGAAATTAACCGCCCTTGGGCACGAATCCTCATCAAATCAGGTTCCGAAGTTTTTTGAAAGCTGTCTGCAAAATGTTGTTCTATTTGGACGCGGTGAAGGGCGGTTTTTTGAAAGGTGTCTGCGCAAAACGGGGGCAGCGATTCTTGATTCTCACGCGAAGTCGCAAAGCCGCGAAGTGAGAAACCAGA
>CAZJEK010000289.1:0-7625 GCA_964545005.1 uncultured Pirellulaceae bacterium | reverse complement strand
ATTTCATTCAGCGCATCATGCGGTGGTCCAGGTTGAGGTTGGCTCATCGTTGCAACTCCGTATCCATGCCCAAGACACAGGCCAACATCGCTTGCCCGACACCGAAAGTGACCAGCATTTGCCAAGCATCGGCATTCTGTTCCAGCCAGCCAAACCACAACACGATGATTCCGGTCACCAGAAAATAGCCAGCCACAATCCGAACATGGCGAGTCATCCTGGGGGCACACTGGAACAATCCCAAACCATAGACCAGCGACCAGATCCCCGGCAAGGCCCAGTTCAAATTCGACGGCTGGCCAGCAATCGCTCCGACTAACGCAGTCAACACGGCCCCGACCAGCAACGCCGGCAACAGGTTGACGGTCAATTGCCGATGCATTCTCCAAACTGTTGGATCGCCGGTCAGCTTGCCGCGGACGATCATTTCGACTCCTGCCAACAAGCCGCTGATCAAGGCCACTGAAATCCAGATTGCCAGAAACGAACCGACGGGCCGTTGAGTGGAAACATGACCAATCGCCTGAACGATCGCGCCACCACCAACGACCAATGCCGAAACACCAACCGTCGTCGAACGAAAACCCCGATAGGTTTCCGTTCGTTCCAGTTGGGCGCGAATATCGGCCAGATCAGCCAATGCGCGGTGGATATTCATATAACAGCTCGCAACAAACTAACTTTGCATCACAAAGTAAACTGGTAAGAGCAAGGTGTCAATGGAATTCCCGGCGCTCGCGGTTCGAAATTCCAAGTTCGCGTCTGCATCCAAATCGCGACAACCGCCGGTCAAACTGACTTCATTTCCGCTGAACAGCCGGCCCTTTTTTCGCTTCTTCCACGGTTCCAACCTGTGGTACACAGCTTGCATCCTGGGGATCTGGCCGGCGGTGTCCATCCAGAAAAACCTCCCGTTTCCAGACATTTCAAACAAAATATTGCTGGAACCGAACCGTAAATTTCCGAAAGATGGGGTATGCTGGATTGCTCCAGCTCTGGCTATCCGACTAACTCCACTTACCGATCACCCAACCTGATATGAATTCGATGCTGGTCCAACTTGCAACCCTGGCCGTCATGATCCACATGACGTTTGGATGCTTGTGGCACCATGGATTCGGAACCGACGGTTGCCGATCGGAGGTGCATCAAGCGGACGATGATCATTCAGGTCATGACCACGCGCACTGCCAACAACCACAGCTTGCGCACCAACCTGATCGTGGATCGACCGATTGGTTGGCTGGATGCGATGGAACAGGCGATCCAGTTTCCCACGACCATTGCCAGGACGACGGCTGCCTTGCGACCCGGGTTGCCGAGTATCAGCTACCGTTGGTCGCCTGCGTGGGGCATTATCTGGGTGGTGCCGAAAACGGTTTTCTAACGCGCCGAGGCTGCCAGCCTGCCGCGCGTTTTTCTCATCAAGGAAAATTACGCCGGGCGATCGCTGAGCCCCTGCGCGCGCATCTGCTGTTGGGCAAATTGCTGATTTAACAGCAACCAAATTGCCTCGCTTTTCCCAGGTTGTCCAGAACTTTCGCTGAGTGGCTGACATTTTTTCGGCGGTCGGCAAGAAGTAGCTTGGGCCATTGGCCCGAGTCGGCAAGGCTTTCGGCGAACGCCGAATCTTTCACTGCGATCAAGGCCGAATCGGCCATGCTACATAACTTTCGCGAAGCGAAAGGCGACCGTGGCAGCCTCAAGGGACAAACTCAACTCAGAAATCGAATTGCTGATCGGACAACATTTGTTGACGGAAAAGATCATGACCAACACCAAATTCATTTCCCAAATTCCATGGCGGCCGCTGATCTGGATCGTTGTTCTATCAGCTGCCGGCGTGGCTGCTTATGTGACTCAGCATCGCTGGATGCCGGTGGCACAGCAATGGTTCTCGTATCTGAAAAACGAGCAACCTGTCGATCGGGATCATTCGGAACCGGAAGCGCCCATCACGGCCCCCGATTCCCTCGCGTTGACGCCGATGGGCTGGAAAAACCTGGGCTTGAAAGTGGGCCTTGTCGAGCCGGCGGATTTCGTCAAGCAGGTTTCGGTTCCGGCCATGGTCGTCGAACGGCCAGGTCGATCGCAAATCAAAATCTCCGCCCCCATGACTGGCATCATCACGCAAGTTTACCCGTTGGAACGGGAAGCCATTGAACCCGGTGACAAGCTGTTCGACCTGCGATTAACCCATGAAGATGTGGTTTCGGCACAAAGCGATTTCCTGACGCAGCTGCAGGTCCTGGATGTCATCAACAAGGAACTCGATCGCCTGCGGGAGATTGGGGAATCGGTGATTCCGGGCAAGCGCATCGTGGAGCAGGAGTATAAACGCGACCAGGCAATGGCGGCATTAACGGCGCTGCGACAAAGCCTGTTGTTGCACGGCATGTCGGAACAACAAGTCGCAGCAATCGAAAGCTCTCGGAATCTGTTACGGGAAATCACCGTCGTCGCACCACCCTATGCGGACAATCACCAACTCGCTGACGTCGAGCACCAGTATCACGTTCAATCGATCGAAGTAAATCGCGGCCAGAGCGTATTGGCTGGTGACTTACTGGGCGTACTGGCTGACCACTGCCTGCTGTACGTCGAAGGTCAGGCATTCGAACAGGACGCTCAACGACTGCTGGATGCCTCCCGGGCGGGCCAAAAAATTCCGGTGACCCCGGTTTCCAATTCACGAGATGACCAGGTTTTGCAGTTGTCGTTGCAGAGTGTTTCCGATCAAGTCGACCGCCAATCCCGAGCGCTCAAGTTCTATCTGCTTCTCAACAACCGGCGAATGGACGATGCTGCTGACGGCAATCGGTTTGCAATCTGGAAATACCGGCCTGGTCAGCGGATGGAGGCACGCATCCCTACGTCCCAAACACTGAAGAACAAAATTGTGTTGCCAGCCGATGCCGTTGCGATTGAAGGCCCTAACGCATTTGTATTTGAACAAAATGGCGACCACTTTGACCGCATTGATGTTCAGGTTTTGTATCGCGACAAAGACAACGTCGTGCTGGAAAACGATGGCCGACTGGTGGGCAGCTATCTGGCGTTCAGTGGCGCTTATCGAATGCACCTGGCTCTGAAAAACCAATCAGGAGGTGCCATCGACCCCCACGCTGGCCATTCTCATTAGTGGTTGTCCCATTTGAACCGAGACAGACTACTCGTGGCTAAACAAAGTCTTCGCGACACGCACTTACTCTCGAACAACAACCATGCTTTCGACCCTTCTTAACGGCATCATCCGATTCGCATTGCAAAACCGCATGCTGGTGGCAGCGCTATCGGTATTTTTGCTGCTGTATGGCGGTTGGCAGATGATGCAGCTGCCGATCGACGTGTTTCCGAATTTGAATCGTCCTCGAGTCGTGATCATGACCGAGGCACCAGGGCTGGCACCTGAAGAGGTGGAAACCCTGGTTTCGTTTCCGATCGAAACCGCACTCAATGGGGCCTCCGGCGTGCAAGACGTTCGCTCGACCTCCGGCGTTGGCTTGTCGGTCATCTATGTCGAGTTCGATTGGGGAACGGATATTTACAATGACCGTCAAATTGTGGCCGAACGGCTGGCCGTCGTGGCCGAACAGCTGCCAGCAGGAATCAAACCGCAGCTGGCTCCGATCTCATCAATCATGGGCCAGATCCTGATGGTGGGGATGTTGAGTGAAACCAACGCCGACACGTTGCTGTTTCGAACCGAACCACTTCCAGAAGCCAGTTGGGAAGGCCTTTCATCCGGTGACCTGCCGGAAGAGCTGCGATCAGCATTTGACGCCCACGATCGCCCCCTGTCTGATCGCTTGGACATTCGCACGGAGGTCAACAGTCAGCAGTGGATGGTTGGGGACCGGGAATCAAACCTGTGGTTTGCATTGGTCAAACTGCCAGGCGAAGCCGGGATGGAGGTTCACCAACGCACGTCACCCTTGGAAATGCGAACGATTGCTGACTGGAGCATTCGCCAACAGCTATTGACCGTTCCAGGCGTCTCCCAGGTGTTCGTGATGGGAGGCGATCGGAAACAGTACCAGGTCCTGATCGATCCCAACTTGCTGATCAGGTTCGGCGTGACGATTCACGACGTCGAATCGGCCCTGGCAGCCAGCAATTCGAACGCGACCGGCGGTTACCTGGATGAACAGGGGCCACAGGAATACCTGGTCCGGGCACTGGGCCGAATCGAATCGCTCGATGAAATCCGCCAGATCGTTGTCGAACATCGGGACGGCAAATCGATCACCCTGGGCCAGCTGGGGCGCGTGGTTGAAGGAGCGCAGATCAAGCGCGGCGATAGCGCAATTTATCTGCGCGATGCCGAACAACATGGCTTTGCAGGAGGCCCCGGGATCATCTTGACCGTCAATAAACAACCGGGGGCGGATACGAGGCAGGTTTCACTGGCGATCGAATCGATGGTCGAGAAACTGCAGACCGGATTGCCGGCAGATCTACGGCTGGACAGCAGCATCTATCAACAGCGCGAGTTTATCGACCACGCAATCGCCAATGTGATTGAAGCGTTGCGCGATGGTGGTGTGCTAGTGGTGATCATCCTGTTTTTGTTTTTGCTGAATTTTCGCACAACTTTTATTACGCTAACCGCCATCCCACTATCGATTGTGATGACCGCGCTGGTGTTTTGGACATTTGGTTTATCGATCAACACGATGACCCTGGGTGGACTGGCCGTCGCGATTGGTGAACTGGTCGACGATGCGATCGTCGATGTTGAAAACATTTTTCGACGGCTGCGAGAGAACCGAAATTCGGATCGCCCCAAGCCGGCGCTACTGGTTGTGTTCCAGGCCAGTCTGGAGATTCGTAACTCGATTGTGTTTGGGACCATGATTGTGATCCTGGTCTTCCTGCCGTTGTTTGCCCTCAGCGGGATGGAGGGTCGGTTGTTTGCCCCGTTGGGAATTGCCTACATCGTTTCGATTCTGTCGTCGCTGCTGGTTTCTCTGACATTGACCCCCGTGCTCTCTTACTGGCTGTTGGGTGGTAAACCGAACCGCACCGATCACACCGAACAGGATGCGGTCCTGCTGCGATTCTTGAAATGGATGGTAGGAGGAGTCATTCGTACCAGCGTGGCGTCCTCCATTCCGATTTTGATTGCCGCCGCTGGCCTGGTCGGGATCGCCGGATTTGCGTTGTGGCACATTGAACGTGATTTTTTGCCCGACTTCAACGAAGGATCCGTTCAGATCAACGTCTTGATGCCAGCCGGCACATCGTTGAAAGAATCAACGCGAATCGCCAAGGTTGCCGGCGCCAGAATCCGTGAGGTGCCGGAGATTCGCACGCTTGCCAGGCGGACCGGACGGGCGGAATTGGACGAACATGCCGAAGGAGTCAACGTAACCGAATTCTTCGCGTCCATGGATGAATCCGAACGATCCCGGGAAGAGATTTTGAATGACATTCGAGACCGGCTGAAAGATGTACCCGGGATCGTGGTCAGCGTCGAACAACCGCTGGCCCACTTGATCTCGCACATGATTTCGGGAGTCAAAGCCAAGGTTGGGATCAAGCTGTTTGGCGATGACCTGGCTACGCTGCGACAGAATGCCAAAGCCATCGAAGCCGCGATCGCCAACATTCCGGGCGTCAAAAATGCTCAGGTCGAACAGCAGACCGAAATTCCCCAGTTGCAGATCCGCGTCGATGGCCGACAGCTGGTACAGTACGGCCTGCGCCGGGAAGATGTCACAGAATATGTCCAAACCGCCATGAACGGCGTCGTCGTTTCGGAAGTCATCCAGGGTCAACGCAAATTCGATCTACTGGTCCGGTTGGATGAGGCCTACCGGGAGGATTTGAAAACGATCGAGCGGTTGAGAATTAACCTGGACGATGGCGGCGCGGTAAAACTGGAAGACGTTGCCACCATTCGGGAAAGCCTGGGACCGAACCAAATCAAGCGCGAGCAGGTCCAACGGCGGATCGTGATTCAATGCAATGTCAGTGGCCGTGGTCTGGTCGATGTCGTGGAAGACATCAAACGCGCGGTCAAGCCGATCGCAGCGAGCTTGCCACCCGGATACCGGCTGGAGTACGGCGGGCAATTTGAAAATCAGCAATCGGCATCTCGTATCATTGTCGTGCTGTTTGCCGCGTCAGTGGTCGGTATGCTGCTGGTGTTATACACCATGTTTGGCAGCTGGAATCTCTCGTTGCAGGTCATGGTTGCGCTGCCGATGGCTTTTATCGGCAGTGTTGCGGCACTGCGGCTGACGAATCAAACGCTGACCATTGCCGCCATGGTGGGTTTTATTTCGCTGTGCGGGATCGCGACGCGGAACGGCATTCTGCTGATCAATCACTATCTGCATCTGGTCAAGTACGAAGGCGAAGACTGGTCGATCAAGATGATCGTCAGGGCTGGCCAGGAACGTTTGGCTCCCGTATTGATGACTTGTTTGACGACTGGCATCGGCCTGGTGCCCCTGGCCCTGGCAGCCGGCGAAACCGGAAAGGAAATCCTGTACCCGGTTGCGACGGTCATCATCGGCGGGTTGATCACCAGCACGGCGCTCGAATTCCTGGTGCGACCGGCGTTGTTCTGGCAGTTTGGCATCAAGCGAGCTCGAGCAGTCGTGGAACGGGACGCCACCGACGTGCAACTGGTCGAAGCCGGTAGCAGTTCAAATTGAACCCAACTCACTGACTAACCCCTTTACTACAATTTTCGATAAGGATTCTCTGATGAAATCATTTTTCCCTGTCTGTTTGCTGGCCGCGTGTCTGATGGCATGGACCGGATGTGGTCAAACTTCCAACCCTGCCGATGAAGCCAGCGGGCCTGTCGAGTCAGCCGATCATGACCATGACCACGATCATGCGCACGATGAGCATAGCACTCCTCACGGAGGACATTTGATCGAATTGGGACGCAACCACGAGTACCACGCTGAATTGGTCGACGATCATCAAGCGGAGACCGTTACCGTTTATCTGATGGACGGCGAAATGAAACCGTTGGCGATCGGGGCGGAAACGGTCAGCCTGGTAGTCACCGCTGGTGAGGAGACGAAGACGTTTGAGTTGCCAGTATCGGATTCGGGGACCGAATATTCACTGCAGGATGCTGGGCTGATCAGCATGCTGGACCAGGATAACGCGTCGGGAAAGTTGCGCGTCAAAATCGAGGACACGCCCTACACTGGCAACTTCGATCACCATGATCATAACCATGACCATGACCACTAACGGCACAGTAATGGGCGCGAACCTGCATTCGCTACAGCCTGTCATGCTTTCAACAATGGAAGTCAACCGGCTGGATGAGGACCCTGTCTTGAAAACAGGTGGCGACCCGTCGCTTGTGAGTTCGAGTCTCACGGCTTCCGCTTGTTGTCGGGTCAACCCGTTTTTTCGGAACCAGTTTTCCGGTGCTGGTTGATCAGACAACTGACTTCACGTCCCTGGTGTAACGGCAGCATGACTGGTTCCAACCCAGTTGGTCAGGGTTCAAATCCTTGGGGGCGTGCTGGAACCGATCGTCGTCTTTCGCTCCGCGAAAGTCACGTAGCATGGCCGATTCGGCCGTGACCGCGGCGGAATACTCAAATTTGGGCGAAAGCCCTGCGGACTCGGGCCAATGGCCCAAGCTA
>CAZJEK010000288.1:0-7660 GCA_964545005.1 uncultured Pirellulaceae bacterium | reverse complement strand
TCATCTGGCTCGCCGCTCTGATCACCGACATGATCTGAATGTCCGTACGACCTAGACCTTGTCCACTGCAGGAATTTCAAATCCCTTGTTATTCGGGTTCTTCAGCAAGGCGTTTGCCTGGTCGGCAAATTCGCCGGTGTGCGTTTCGCTGGCCGGGTCAAATTCCAGCATCGGTCCCAGATTGTACTTTGCTTCGTTTTCGCTGACACCGACCTTGTTTTTCATGATGTCGTGCAGTTTGGCGAAGTGTTCGGCGGCATCTGAGTTGTCGCCGAAGTCGACCGCCTGTTCGTTGAATGGAACCGGTTTTCCCAGCCGATACGAATTGTTCATCAGGTGACCGAGCACGCTGCCGTAATGCGCTTCCTGGGCGTTGCCGTTAGCCATCGAGGGATCGCCGGCGCGGACGGCAGTGATAAAGCTGTTCCAGTTGCCACCGGGCGTCACTTTGCCGGGCTCCAACTCCAGTGGAACGGCTTCTTTGCTGCCAGGGCGACGAATCTTGTATTTGCTTTCGCCTGTAATGACGCTGCCGTCTTCCAGGTAGTATTCGTTGTAGACTTGCCGGCGGTAGTCTTTGTAGTTCACGTTACGAACATTGAAGAATACCATTTGACCGTTGGGGTATTCGGCCATGGCAAACATCGTGTTGGGGGTTTCGCCTTGATCGTTCCACTTGAACCGACCGCCCATGCCCATCACGCGTACGGGATGAGTCTGATCATCGTCGATGGCCCAACGTGCGACATCCAGTTGGTGTGTTCCCTGATTGTTCATGTCGCCGTTTCCAGTCGGCCAGAACCAGTGCCACTTATAGTGCACCAGGTTAGCATGGTACTGGTCGATGACTGCCGGGCCTTTCCAGAGATCCCAGTTCAGGTGTGCCGGTGGGGCTTCGGGTGACTTAAAGCCAATCCCGGCCCGCGGCTTGCAGCAGTAACCATAAGCGATTTTCAAGCGCGGCAGTTTTCCCGATTTGAGGGCTTCATGCAGCCCTGCGATGCCGGCGTCGCTGCGCCGCTGAGTACCGTGCTGGATGACGACGCCATACTTTTGCTGAGCGGCAACGACAACTCGGCCTTCGACAATATCGTGGCTGATCGGTTTTTCGACGTAGACGTGTTTGCCCGCCTGGGCAGCCCAGATCGTCATCAGCGAATGCCAATGGTTGGGAGTCGCGATCGATACTGCGTCGACTGTTTTGTCATCCAGGACCTGCCGAAAGTCGGCAACGGCTTTCGCTTTTGACTGTCCATTGGTTCGCTCGTCCAGTTGAGCCATTGCGCCGTCGAGCACTTTCTGGTCTGGATCGACCAGATAAACGACATCGACGTTGTTGGCGCGAGACCAGGCGTCCATATGGCTTCGACCGCGACCATTGAGTCCGACGACGGCAATGCGGACTCGATCGGCCGCACTCTCTTTGGCGTAGGAAGCCTTGGTGCCTTTGATCAGCAGGGACCCGGTGGCTGCTGCCGAGGCAGCGATAAATGTACGGCGATTAGGGCTGGATTGGCTCACGATGCTGTGTTTCTGTTAAATGTCAGAGTGGACCGGGGCAATTGCCATGCTATTCGGGTGGGGCGTGCCCTTCAACCTTCAGGCAGCAATAAAAAACACCCAATCGGTGCAGTACAATGTACGTGCCAAATCAGGGTTTTACGAACGTCAAAGTTGGCGTCGGCCGAACGCCTTGTTTATCTGGCCAGCCAACGACGAACAAGCCGCCTAGCATTGCGTCGACTGATGTCGTTGGCGCTTTATTAATTCAAAGGCATTGCCGTGCAATACAATTTGGAAGGCAAGATTTTTCGCTCGGTAAGCAATTCGGATAACGGGGAAGTGGGGGCTGACACCGTTTTTCACTATCATCAATCTGGCAACATCGTGTCAGCCGAATACAGTGGAGGCGATGTCGTCACCGGGCACCTCATCGCCAACGTCTTGCCGGGTGGTCAGCTGGATATGCGTTACCATCACATCAATCGAGATGGAGAAATCATGATTGGCAAATGCTTGTCGACACCGGAGATAACCGCGGCCGGGAAGCTAATGTTTAAAGAGCGGTGGCAATGGCTTTGCGGCGACCGGTCGTCGGGTTACTCAGAAATTATCGAACAATAGCTCGCACCGAGTTTCAGTTAGCCCTCCCCTTTTCATAGATTGAAAAAATGTTAACCATTCCGCTCGCGGGTTAGTTGAACCAAAGCGATACGGATTAGGCCGCAGGCCTTGCGACATCGTAGCCCTGGGGCAACGCCCCAGAAATGGTTTCAAATCGCCCCGGAGGGGCCGTCTTCAATAGCTTGGGGCGGAAGCCCCAAGAATAGCGTACCAATTCAATCACGCCCCGGAGTGGGCCGTCGTTTTAGAATGCGAGATTGAGGAATCAAAGGGATGAAATTTAATCATCCGAAACAAGATTGGTGAGTTTTTTGCCGGCTACCTACGCCCCAGCCAAAGCGAGGCGAGGGTTTACGGGGTTTACGAAAACCCTCTCCGGCCCTGAAAGGCCGACTCTCCCAAAGGGAGAGTATCTGCTTCCGCCCACCACTCAAAAAATGATTCAACCCTTCTTGGCACCGGACCAACAGGCAAAAAACACTGATGAGCCGCTATTTTCCTATCGGCGATTTGAGTGGCTCGAAAATCCCGTTTGCATCAAGCAGCTCTTGCAACTCGCTGGCCCGGTTTCTCAGTTCATGAATTCTCAGTATCGAGTACCGCATCAACAGCTTTGATTCCAGCGACAGGTTGTTGTAAACGTCGTCTTGGATTCGATAGGCAGCTTGAACATCGGCCAGCGAAATTTCAGGTTTCGATTCGCTGCTGCTCGACATTTCGAAATGTTGCATCAGCAGGTTCCAACGCAACGCAAAGCTGGCTGCAATGGCAGTCCATTCCTGATGTTGTTCCATCGACATCGTCTCAGCCGGCGTACACCCAGTCAAAGGCGCCACAATCATCTCACCTTTGGGTACCCGACGATGATCAGCCCCCGGACATTCCAGGCCGGAAATTCCAGCGATGGCAATGTACTTGGGGCCTTGCTCAAACTGCTGTTTCACCAGTTTTTCCAGATCGTGCTTCTCCAGAAGTTCGCAGCGGTTCTGATTGGTTTGTTGTGCCGAGATCGCGTCAAAGATGTGAGTTGTTGTCGCGGGTTGCTGCCCCTGGCAGGTCGATGTCAACAAAGCCAGGAGGGCGACCAAAATGGTGAGTCGATTGGAAAACGCAGGAATTCGGCGATGATACACTCGACTGAAATCCGAACTGGCAGTGGAGTCTCCGTCAACGTGACCGAGAAAACTGAACAAGTTCATCGCATCTCCTTTGAACCGGTATTGGTTGCCGTCTCGAACCTATTGCTGGTCGTTTGGCCCTGAGTAATTGTATCCCCGCCAATCCCAATCTCGGTTGGGGAATTTCATGGTCTAGGAATCAGACGAATCGTGATAGTAAATTTCAAATGACTGGCGATCAGGCGAAACCCAGTAACCGGTCGAGAATGAATCCGGCACGCTTTCCAGATATTTTTGTCGTACTTGGGCTTCGGTCGGAAAAGGAGTTCCGTTGTTGACGATCGAATCGTAGGCCGATTCCAGTTGGCCAATCACGAAGGAGTTTTGATACGCCCGATGCCATGTCGTTCCGATCAGCAGCATGCAAGCCAAGGCAAACAGTAATGCCGAATAGTAACGCGTCGCCGTCTTGCGATGCCAAGTTTGTGCGGTGGCAATGGCAGCTCCAATGATCAAACCTGCCGCCACCAGCGTAAAGCAACCAGCATTCACTTTGTGTCCAAACGACGAGCCGGCCGTCGTCACGGATGCCAACCATGTCAACAGTGAAAACGCAACCGCCAGTATTACCGAGATCAAGATATGACGCTTCACGATATCAGTGCCTGTCAACTAATGCCTGCTGGTCGATTTTAGCATCATCAGGCCTGCTGGGTGCGATGGGCAAGTTTGTCGTAGTCGAAGATCGGTGTCCCTGCGGTGAGCTTGAGGTAGATCGATCGCTGAGGTGAGTGGTCCTGCGGGACTACGAAACCGATCATTATTTGCTCAGAGCACGCTGAACAAACAATGTCAATTCTTTTCGCTGTTCCAGTTGATCAGGTCCTAAATACATACGTTCCTGCGTGAGCCGTTTTGGCCGTTCAGCCATGCCCAACTCCTCAATCATTTTGCGAAGTTTGGCGAAAAAGGCCTCGGGACTTGAGCAATCTGCGATGCTCAGCAACTTGGCGGCCAACACCAATGCAGGTTCGTCATTTGAGTTGCCATCGTCAGGCTGACCGTCGTTCAGGAATTCTGAATACTTGAACGCGTTAACAATATGTACCAATGCCCCATACTCGAAATCTTGACGTACACTCGGGTTTTGGCTGAATTCGTAGCTACGTATCAGATTGGAAATGTTTAGGCGAATGGTCAGGCCTTCTTCGAGGTCTTGCAGCTGCTGTTCGTAGTCTTGCCTCAGCTCTGCGTTCTGCTGTCTCAACTTCGATTCAGATTGCTCATTCTTGCTGTGCTCAATGTACAACGCGATCCCCAGCCCAGCGATTGTAGTCAAAGCAAGCACGTGGAAAATGGAAAACTTCATCAGCCAGTTGCCGTGTTATTAGAAGATCACCCGGTCGCGACGAGAGATGTCAATCGTCAAAAGGACCATCTGTATGCGTTGCCGCTGCTTTCAATGGCATGGTACAGATGGATTGCTCACGCTCAGAGCAAATCCGGAAATAAACGTTTGCTCGCTGATTACGGGCCGAATGTCGACGGGTCAACGAAAAGCTGTTTCGACCAAGTTTTTGTCGGATGAAAGTCCAAAAGTGGGGGTGACAGGAATCGAACCTGCACTCCAAAAAGGAACTAGATCCTAAAAATATTAGTCACATGCATTTTCGACCCGTTTTTTCAAAGTCAAACGTAGAATAGCAGGTGATTTAATGCGATGCAAACCGACGCATTGAAACGCAAGCAATGTCAGTATTTTTTTCATTCGAGGGTGCGCAAATGTCGTATGTACGACTTTTGCTCGATGATCAATCTCGAATACGAAACTCACACTCCGAAGCGACCACCGCCAACATCGTTTGGCCATTATTAATGGTACTTGAGTGCCTGTTGCCAAAGCTGGGACAAACTAACGATACCCGCGGAACGACGCTCGACAGTTAAGCCAGCGGCGAATGGGCCTACCACTCGGATCCGGCCGAGCCAGAATCGCTCTACCACTTGCTGGGCGAGCGACGTTCATCGGCTGGCCCGAGTTGCCGCCGAACGCGGGGCTCGCGACAGAGATACGGTTGTGTCAGGCTAATCGACTCCAATGCATCACCGAGTCTGCCGACCGCGTCACCGTCGATCTGTCGCAAGCACCGTCTCCAGCGCCATCCTACGCACACCTGGGATAGCTGGAGACGAGCATTAAGGCACCGCGATATCACAGCCAAAGACACATCCCAGCTGGAGGATGAAAGGGAGCATGCACGCCATGAGAAGCGTGCATTCGATCAAGTGAGTGCCTTGCTGGCCGAGATGCTCAGATCCGATTCCTGATCCCGGCTGATGCGGTGGCCCAAGGCTGTAGACGTTGTGTGTGGCGTGTGTGTGGTAAAGCAGCAGTATTGACCATGGTTACGTGTTAGGCCTGTGAGTTGGTAATTGTGGGCGGCTTTCCGCGTGTTTTCGGTGTGTGGAGACGCTGCCGACCTTGGTTGACCGGTGTTTCGATGCGATGCGGCCGACAACGATCGTGATGTGGATCGTCGAGTCGACCGGAAATTGAACCGGATGGGTGGGGGGCGATGGGACTCCGTAACGCATATTCCTTTCCAGCGCAACACGATTTTCAGTTGCGTTGTCGGGGCAATAGCGTTCCCGGGTGTTGATAGGCTGTTGGCACTGCTCGAATCTGAGTAGCGACCCTTCTTAATTGCAGCCCGCCAACCATTTAGCTTCTTACGAGTGGGTGTAGACTTTGATAGACTCTGGTCTGCAACACTTTCTCTTTGCAAAAGGCGATGGCGTGATGAAGAAGCTGTCGGAATACGTGAAGACTGCTGAAGCTGCCGAGATACTTGGGGTTTCGCAGACCACACTTCGCAAGTGGGCTGAGTCGGGGCAGATCCCGATGAAGCGAAATCCGATCAATGGTTACCGGCTCTTTCGCCGCGAAGACCTGGAGGGGTTCCTTCAATCGCTCGACGAGCCGACCCGGAAACGAAAACCAAAATAGGACTGACAGGCAAACTCAATGGTTCGAATTGAAGAACTTCAACCTGGAATGTCCCTCGTTGGCCTTGAGGCCGCGGGTGTCGCCACCATTGCCGCCGTCGTACCGATTTCGGATGACTCCGTTCAGGTCATTTACAAAACGGGTGACGGTTCGCTGAAGGACCGACTGATCGGTCGGGCCGATGAAGAGAACCTCAGCGTCGCTGAAGCCGAACGCCCTTGGTCTTTTGAGGGTAACGGAGAGTCATTCAAGCTGGCTGTGGAAGCCAAGCGAATCGACTTGGCGTTCCTGTTCGACCCGATGATGGCGGTTCACACATCGAACGTCGAGCCGCTGCCCCACCAGATCACCGCCGTTTACGAATCCATGCTTCCCCGTCAGCCGCTGCGGTACGTTCTGGCGGACGACCCAGGGGCCGGGAAGACCATCATGGCGGGGCTTTATATCCGTGAACTGGTTATGCGGGCAGACGCGCAGAGGATTGTTATCGTGTCCCCCGGTAGCCTGGTTGAGCAGTGGCGGGACGAATTGTGGGAGAAGTTCGGCCTCGAATTCCGCCTGTTTTCCCGTGAGCTGGAAGCCGATTCGCCCAGCGGTAACCCGTTTGAGGACCACGATCGCCTGATCCTTCGTCTTGATCAGATGTCCCGGAACGAGGAACTCCGGGACAAATTGGTCGCAACGCAGTGGGATCTGGCAATCTTCGACGAAGCCCATAAGTGTGCCGCCCATTATTTTGGCAACAAGCTGGAACGAACCAAGCGTTTCATCCTCGCGGAAAAGGTTGGCGAAGTTTCCCGGCACCTGCTGCTGATGACCGCCACGCCCCACAACGGCAAGGAAGAGGACTATCAGCTATTCCTGTCCCTGCTCGATTCGGATCGTTTTTACGGCAAATTCCGTGATGGCGTTCATAAAGTCGACGCCTCTGACGTTATGCGGCGGATGGTCAAAGAAGAACTGGTCCGATTCGATGGCACCCCGCTATTCCCGGAACGGCGCGCCTATACGGTCAACTACACGCTTTCCGATGCTGAGGCGGCCCTGTACGAGTCCGTCACCAGCTACGTGAAGGAGGAAATGGGCAAGGCCGAAGCGTTGGGCGGCAAACGGAAAGGGTCCGTCGGTTTTGCATTGACCGCACTTCAACGACGCCTGGCATCCAGCCCCGAAGCGATCTTCCAGTCCCTCAAACGCAGACGCGAACGCCTCGAAAAACGGTTGCGAGAGGAAAAACTCCATCGACGTGGGCAACAGCTGCTGGCCGAAACGCTTGAGGCCATCCCTGAAGATGACGATGACCTGAATGCCGAAGAACAGGAGCGACTCGAAGAAGAACTGGTCGATCAGGCCACCGCTGCCCAGACTCCTGAAGAGCTGGAGGCGGAAATCGCAATTCTCAAAAAACTCA
>CAZJEK010000287.1:0-7660 GCA_964545005.1 uncultured Pirellulaceae bacterium | reverse complement strand
AAGGAATCGAACGACACTTTGCGACTTTGCATCTCTGCGACTTTGCGTTAATCCATGCAACCTAATCGTTGATTTCGAAATACATACATTCCGGAAGAGTCAGGATATTTCAAATTTCCAAATCTGATAATCTGAATTCGAATTCGGCCTACTTCGCGGTCAACTGACGCAGCTTTTTGGGCAGTGGAAAATTGACGTGTTCCTCACGCACGATCACCGGTTCAACTTCGGCGTTGTATCGCTGCGTGATCCAGTCGATACACTCGACGACCACCGTTTCGGGTGCGCTGGCTCCGGCGGTGATCAGTAACGTTTCCTTGCCCTCCAGCCATGATTCCTGCATGTCGGCGGCGCCATCGATCAGGTAAGCAGGAATTCCGGATTCTTCAGCCAGTTCGCGCAATCGCTGGCTGTTGGAACTGTTTTGACTTCCCAGTACGAAACAGACATCGGCTTGGGCGGCAATCTTGCGAACGGCTTCCTGCCGGTTCTGCGTCGCATAGCAGATGTCTTCTTTGGGTGGGTTGACCAGATTAGGGAATCGGTCCCGCAGTCGTTGAATGATCCGATTGGCATCGTCAACCGACAGTGTCGTCTGGGTCAGGTACGCGACCTTGGCGTCGGTCGGCACTTCCAGCCGGTCAACGTCCTCGGGCGTTTCGACTAACACCATCGCTTCGGGGGCCTCACCCATCGTGCCAATCACTTCATCATGTCCATCGTGTCCGATCAGGAAAATCGTGTAACCTTCTCGCGCGTATTTGATCGCTTCCAAATGAACTTTGGTGACCAGTGGACAAGTTGCGTCGATCGCATTCAGCTTGCGTGATGCCGCCAGTTCGCGGATTTGAGGAGAAACGCCATGCGCAGAAAACAGCAGCACACTGTTTTCAGGAACCTCGCTCAAATCGTCGACGAAGACCGCGCCTTTTTTGCGAAACGATTCGACGACATATTTGTTGTGAACGATTTCGTGGTACACGTAAACGGGAGGTCCGAACTCGCGAAGCGTCAAATCGAGGCTTTCAATCGCCATGTTGACGCCGGCGCAGAAACCGCGGGGACTGGCTAGCAGAATTTTCACAATCGAATCCACGGGGTGAGTTGGTTGTTGTTGGCAGACAACAGGGGCGGGCACGCAGCACGATAGCGCGATCCTTGATGCCATGTTACTATCCTATTCGACCGTTGCCAGAGTCAACAGGTAACGGCAAAACAGGAATCCGAAATCCGCCCAGTGTCCTCTGCCTGGATTTACCGTATCATGATTGGCGATTCATGATCTCGGAGGATGAGATGCTCAAAACTCGGCAACCTATTGATTTTGATGACCAAACTGTCGCCCGTGGCTATCGCAGTTGTCGGACGGCCATCAAAAAACATCTGAAGCCCTACTTGTGGACAGTTGGCAATATTGCGGGCGAGCAACGCCAGGGTGTGGATGCCTTGCTAGCGCATTTGCTGTCGGTGATGGACCTGCTGGATCTGGAGAGTTCCAACGGGTTGTCGCTGGATGTCTGGCACGAAGTTCGTGACGACCTTAGCGACGCATTTCTCGAAAAATACGCCCGTGTCGAGTTAGCGGCGTTGGTTGATGCTTGCCGCAAGTTCAGCGTTCCCAAGCAGTTCGTGTTTGACCCTCTACGTGGAGCCGACTTGTGGATTCGGTCGCGCAAGTTTGCCAACTTTGATGAGTTGGAGACATTTTGCAGCTATGTTGGCGGTTCGACCATGGCAGCCCTGGTTCCCGTAGTTGGCTTTTTGAAGGACGACTACGAACTGACTGCAATTGCCTGCGGCAAAGCGGTGATGCTGACTCAGTTGCTGGCCGGTTCTGTGACGGATTTGAAACACGGACGCGTGTTCCTGGCGCAGGATGACATCAAGGAATGCAACGTAGATTTGTCACGCATGAAATTGCGACAGCCCCACGAAGGGCTCCGGCATCTGGTCAGGCTGTACGTTTCGCGAATTGAGAAACAGTTTTTTGAAGCTGGCAAGTTGGTGGCGTATCTCGATTTTGATGGCAGGCGTTCGCTGTCGTCGTTGTTGGCGTACTATTGGAAATCGCTGATGCAGATGCAGCGGGATCCCGAGTCAGTTTTGCATGAAGACGGCGTCATCCACGGTAAAGAATTGTTGGCGCTCAAGTCTCGACACGTGCTGGGGATGGAACAAAAGGTCGCCATCATTCCCGACGACCATGGACATGGCCATTAATGCCTGGTCAGTATTCGGCAGAAGCTTTTGCAGAACCACTAGAAGTTAGCGCCCGTTCCCTGGGTCAAGGCCATGAAGGCGGATTCCAGGTTGACCTCTTCTTCGCGGAACAAGGTGATCCGAAAACCAGCGTTGACCAGGTCTGAAGGGAGCTGGGAATAGTCGTCGATGCCCTTGTGCAAGGTCACGGCCAGGAAGCCATCACCGGTTCCAACCGCATCGACCGAGTCCTGGTTTTGCAGAAACTCCATGGCGGCATCCTGGTTTTCGGCCACAGCGATTTGCAGGATCGTCTGGTCTCGAACGCGGCGAATGACGTCGCTGACTTCGCCCGAATAACGGATAACCCCGCGGTCGATGATGCCGATCTTATTACAGATGTCCGCCAGTTCCGGCAGAATGTGGCTGGAGACGATAATCGTCTTGCCGGTTTGTCCCAGTCTCCGGAGCAGGTTCCGCATCTCAATTCGAGCCCGCGGGTCGAGGCCGGACAGGGGCTCGTCCAATAACAACACCTGGGGATCGTGCAGCAGTACGCGGGCCAGACCCAGTCGCTGCGTTTGACCACGGGACAATGTGTTGGCGAAGGCGTCGCGTTTGAAATCGAGGTCGACGATTTCCAGCATTTCGTCGCAACGTTTTCTGCGGGCCGGCCCTTTGATCCGATAGGCCGCAGCAAAAAACTCGAGGTACTCGATGACCTTCATGTCATCGTAAACGCCGAAAAAGTCGGGCATGTATCCGACCAGTCGACGGATTTCCTTGGGTTCGTTGTAGATCGAGTGGTTGCACACGTAGGCTTCGCCCCACGAAGGTTCGGACAGTGTCGCGATGATCCGCATCGTGGTCGTCTTGCCCGCGCCGTTGGGACCGATGAACCCGAACAAGTCGCCTTGATCCAGATCCAGTTCGATCCCCTTGATGGCAAACATGTCGCCGTATTTCTTGGTCAGATTTTCAGTTTTGATCACGTGAGCTACTCTGTCGCCAAGGGACTGTTGATGCGTTCCGTTAATGCGTCGTCAACGTTGCGATTGATCGACTCGGATCGGAAGGATGACTCGGATAATCACCGTTTCCTGGTCGTAGTTGCTGGGGATATTGCCGAACGTCAACCGCGCGCCTGCGGTGGGGACTTCTCCCACCAGAATTGCTCGATTGCGTGAAAGGAGGCCGCTGAGATCCACAAAATTCTGGTAATCGTGTGTCAAGCCAGTGTAACCCTGGCCTCCAGCGGCACCGTAAAACATCATCATATCAGCAATTCGATTGACTCGGGTGTTCGTTGGATCCCAGGGAACGCTGCGACTTTTAACTTCCTTTTCGTCGAACGAACGTTCTCGCCGGGTAAGACTGTTTCTCAGTCGTCGTTCCTTGGGGCCAGTTTGAATATCGAACGATTGCCCTGGTTCCAGAGGTTGCCCCAGCAGATAAGCCCATTCATCAACGAGCAGGCGACAATTGCGCAGTTCGAAGTCAAATGGATTCTGAATTGCCCCGGTGACCCGATCGCTGCGTGGATTCAAACGCGGCCGATTGCGAATCGTCACTGGAGCAGGCGCATACCATTGAGTAAACAGGGCGCGGGAGGAAGAAACCTGTAGTGGGACTGCCGACAGGTGGCTTTCAACCTGATCCTGGTTGATCAGCGTTGGTTGCTGATAGTCGCGTGTGCCTTCGACCGAATACGGCCGGGTGGACATGCCGCCTAATCCCGATCCGGGCAGCCCTTGCCAGGAAACCAGCGACTGGTCGATGGCGAATCCCAAGTCGTGCTGGCGTTGCAGGTCGATTTCAATCGTATCGGCCTGAGGGCTGTACAGCGTCGTCCAGACGGTTCCGCGGCATAGTCCGCTGTCCACATCGATGTCGATGATTTCCAGCTGGTTGACTTGAATTTCGGCAGGGCGAGACCAGTAAGAAATAGCCACTGCCAGCCCGCAAAACAACAGGCTGAACAGCGGGAACGTGATCCACGTCAATTCCATTCTGCCCAGCAGGTTTCGTAGTAAGAAATAGTCCAGCGGACCGATGCACAGAATGTATAGCCCCAGCAACAATGCAATCCAGGTAAAGGCGACAAAACCAACCTGAGTAAATCGCTCCAGCGGCACTCGCAATTGACCAATCAGATCAGAGTAACCCAGGTGTCCGACCGTGGATCGAGAGCGACCGGGATTCGAATCCGAGTTGGACCGCGATGTGCCAAGCAGCAATTGGCCAACCAGGCTGTTATAACCGGACCAGCGGGTAAATCGCTGGTCGGTCAAGTCGATGCAGGAAAACGTCAGGTTGCCAAAACCGTTGGCGCTGGAGACGATCAACGGGCGATCACCGTCGCTGACCAGTTCGGTTGACCCAGTGGCTTGGAGTTCGAGCATGGGCAGCGGCTCGCCTCGAATCGGAATCAATTGTTCCTTGCTGCCAGCAAACGATTCCAGGCGACTACTGTTGGAAAATTCCGACGGGCCGATCAAGGTGCCAGGGATCAATTCAGCCAGCGCGGGATTTTCGGCAATCAGGTTGGAGTGATCTTCAGGAACCGAAATCAACAACTCGCCACCGCGTTGAACCCAATCCTCGATGGCCTGGATCTGTGGCTGAGCCTGTGCAAGGTCATCGACAAATGAGCCTGCCAGGACGATTGTCTGAATCGCATTCAGTCCGAGCCAATGGGGTGGTAATTGCTCCAGCGAGTCAAGTTGACTGACGATCGGCGCGTCATCGCCCTGTAGTTTGGCGCTATTTCGGATCGCATCGTTCAATACCGAGTTTCCACCGACCAGGCAGATTTCAGAACGAGTCGACGGCGTTACGGTGTCGGCAATCAGATTGATCGTGATCGAATCGATCGGTTGGCTGTCCGGTTGAATCGCGGTAGCGTACAAATCGACCTGGATCGTTAAATCCGCACGTCCTAATCGAATCCAGCCGTAGCCAGTTTGCGGCAGCTGCGGGTTGGTGGTCAGCGGCCCCTGGTGGTTGATCGTGGTGTTGTCCCCATCGAGCGTTGTGATCTGATAGTGAGTTGGTACCAGGTCGGACTTGTAACTGACTTTGATGGGCACCCAGTGACCCAGCCGCAGGTGTCCGCTGACCCCCAGTTGAATCTCGAAATCATCGGTCGAGGCAACATTGGGGCGAGCGACCGCAATTGGCTCGCTTGATCCGTCCGATTGAGCGTGGACGGGAACCAACGCTAACCCTGGCAATGTCAGCCAGGCGATCATCAAGCCGTACCACCGGCGCAGCAGTGGCACCGACCATCCGCCGAACGAGCGTCGACGCCAGCGAGTCTGGGAACCGACGTAACCGGGGCCGTCAGCGATTTCAATGAGCACTTCCTTTGTCACGCAAAAACAACCTTTTCAGTTACGGTTTTTCTTCATCGGGGCACAGGCAAACCAGCTGCCCGCAGCCTGGGCAACCGGTGCCGTATTTATCGGCGATGGCTTGGGTCAAATCGACTTCAGCTACATTTGCAATCGTCGCCAGCCACGCCAGCACATCGGCGAATTCTGCCGACAGGTTGGCTCGTCGCGCGGCGAATTCTTCTTCGCTGACGCGGGCTTGTTCGGCCGTGGTCGTTTCGCGAAGTGCTGCCGCCAGTTCTCCAATCTCTTCGGTCAACCAGAGAAAGGTGGCCGGGATTCCTCGGGCCAGGTCTTTCTCAAAATACATTTCGCGAATCAACTGTTGAAAGCTGGATAGTGTAATTGAGCTCGCCGGGGTTGGGGAATCACTCATGATTCAGAATCCTGCTGCGGTTCTGATTTTGAGTCCTGTTGCTGAGGAGGCAGGCTGCCTAATGGCGAACCAGAGTCAGCCGGTGGATCCTGTTCTACCGCAGCAATTTGAATCTCACCATCGACGACCCGGACCAGAAAAGTGTCGATCTTCAAGCGGCGGTTATCGCACCAGGTGCCATCGCGGGTGTCAAAACTCCAGCCATGCCAGGGGCAAGCCACAACGCCGTCTTGCAGGTGACCGGTTGCCAATGAGGCACCCATGTGGGGGCACATGTCATCGATGGCGCGATAGGTGCCGTGGTCGTTGAAAACCGCAACCAGGCGGTCATCATATTCGTAAGCGCGACCTTCGCCGGGCGGGATATCGCCGACCTTGGCTACGGTTTTAAAATCGGGCATCGGAAACAGAAATTCGATGATGGATTGGACGGGTTAAGTGGCAGGTCGGATGTCGATTTTACTCTCGGTCCTGGTTTCGACCGTGATCGTTTTTTCCCGATACTCCATGCTGGTTTTTACCGTGCGCGACATCGTCGATTCGGACATGACGCCAGCGGCGGTATTGAATCGAATCATCCCTTGGCCACGGTATTCCAGGACTTCAGCTGTCTGGCCGATCTCCAATTCCTGGGGATCCAGATTCAATTGATCCTCGGACGTTGAGACTTTGACGACCGTTTCTGCTGCGGTTGATTGATCGGGCACGATTTCAAAGACATGAGTTCGGCGAGAGTTTTCTTCACGTCCTACCTGGGAGGTGACCTCCCAGCGGGTTGCCGGTTCGGCTGGGATCGGGTTCAACTGAAACGGTTGAGCGGCTGATTGGTCGCTGTTGGTGGCAGCCAGACCAAACATGAGACGATGCTTTTTATCGATTTCATCTGGCCAGGTTAGATTACTGATCACGCCCCGAGACGACAACGTGAATCTTAGTTTGACACCGATCATCGGAACTATCTTTTCCAGCCTTGCTTTTGAGGCCCGGTCGGGTGGTTCCCGATCGGCGTTGGTGTCGACCACGATCGCTTGATCCGGACGAGCAGGATCGCGAAAATCAAGTTTGATTCGATTCAGTGTTTGTTCAACGGTCGCATTTCCAGAGCTGTCCACCGCGATCACCTGCCAAGCGTACTCGGCGGTCGTCTGATTTCGATAGGTCGTCTTACGCGTTTCGGCGACGGTATTGATATCGGATGTGTAGGAGGTCGTGACGAGAAATTGTTGGCCCTCGTCAAGTTTCCACTCTAGCGCACTGGAATCAAGCTTGTCCTGGGCCGACGCGGTCAAGCTCAAGCAGCAGGCAAGAGCGACGCTGAGCCAAAGTGGAAACATCGGGATCGTCGAGGAATGTGACATCAAAGTTACGCCAGGCCGAGACGGCCGTGATTGAATGATGGAAACGTTGTCGCATGGCCGATTAAGCCGTGATAAATTCATTGGCATTGCTGATCATTAGCCGCCAAGGCTGTCGATTACAGCGAGTGGCTTTCTCCAGGTTTCAGTACGATGGGCTTGGCCGTTGAGCCTGCTTTGACCATGTCGGCCCAGGCTTGGGCATCCTGTTCGATCGGAGGCCAGGTGTTATAGTGCGTCGGTAGCACCTGTTTTGGATTGATCAAATTGGTGGCTTTGACACTGTCTTTGGGACCCATCGTGAACAGGTCACCGATTGGCAGCACGGCCAGATCAAT
>CAZJEK010000286.1:4170-7671 GCA_964545005.1 uncultured Pirellulaceae bacterium | reverse complement strand
CGAACGTTTAGCGGGAGTCTTCCCGATTCGACACTTGGCATCCAAAACGCTTAAAGGACACCAGGAGCCCGTTGAAGTTTACGAACTGCTGGCGAACCTTCCATCGGAATCGGAACCAGTTTCCGAAAATGATATTGAGGTCAAACGGACGGACACCTGTAACGTCAAACCGAGTTTGGGTTAAACTGGTGTCGGAAAAATGCTATGGCCGACCCCACATCAACCACTCCCAGGACTCCTCCGGATTTGACCGGCCAACAGGTAGGTGACTACCAGTTGTTGCGTCGGTTGGGGCGCGGTGGAATGGCTGATGTTTACCTGGCCAAGCAGGTTTCTTTGAAGCGCAACGTAGCCTTGAAAATCCTCAAGCCTGAATTAGCTCAGGATAGTTCCTACGTGCGGCGATTTGAACGCGAGGCGCAGGCAGCTGCGGCCCTGGTCCAATCCAATATCGTACAGATCTATGAAGTCGGGCACGCGGAAGGATATTACTTCATCGCCCAAGAGTATGTCCGCGGCCGAAACCTGAAACAGTACCTGGATCGTTACGGCGCTGTAGAGCCCGTGATGGCGTTGAACGTGCTGCGGCAAACAGCGATGGCACTGCAAAAGGCGACCGAGCTGGGGGTCATTCATCGGGACATCAAACCCGAGAACATCATGCTGTCGACCAGCGGTGAGATCAAGATTACCGACTTTGGGCTGGCGCGAATCAACAGCCAGGAATCGGAACAGACGCTCACGCAGATCGGCGTCACCATGGGAACGCCGCTGTATATGAGTCCCGAACAGGTCGGCGGGTTGGTGTTGGATCATCGTTCGGATATTTACTCTTTGGGTGTGACCGCGTATCAAATGTTGGTTGGGGAACCTCCTTTTCGGGGTGACAATGCACTGGCAATTGCGGTGCAGCATGTCAACGATCCGGTTCCTTCTTTGGCTTCGGCCAGACCCGATGTTCCTCCGGATTTGATCAAAATCATTGAACGGATGTTGGCCAAGCAACCGGCCGACCGTCAAGCCGATGCACGACAACTGCTGAAAGAGTTGCGCGCGGTCAAAATCGACATGGACGAAGATTGGGAGCTGATTGTTGAAAAGCTGTCCCTGACGGAAGTCCTTCCCGCATCCGAAACGATGTCTCACAGTGAAGCCCAACTGGCCGCGACACGGCAATTGCAGCAGGTGATGCGCGGTCACCGCAAGGCCTGGTATCGCATGCGGGGCTTGTGGCTGTTGATTTTGCTGGCGGGGGTAAGCGGTTTAGTGGCTGGCTATCTGGCTGCCTGGGAAACGGCACCGGAAGGGCTGTTGAAAATCGACAACATTCAAAACGAGACGATTCCTCACAAGGAAACCGTTGCTCAGCAGTACGAAGCAGCGCGGTGGCGTCCACCCGATGAACAGGAGCAATTTTACAAGGCCGTGATGGATTATTTTCCCTACCAGCCCGGAACTGCCGGCAGCAATACAATTCAACTATATCATCGACGGGCCAAGTCGCGTTTGGCCGAACTGTACCTCGGGCAGGAGCGTTGGGAAGATGCCGAATCGTTATATCGCGAATTCACTTCATACAACGAAATCGCTGAGGAATTCCGAGCTACCGGTCATGCTGGTTTGGCGTATGTCATGTTTCGAAAATCGCCGGAAGAATTTCCGGGCGGGCCGAATGCACGAACCGAAGCGATCAAGTCTGAAATCCGGGAAGTCGTCAATCAGCAGTCGTTGTTGAATGAATACATGCAGCAACGATTCCAGGAAGTGCTTCGCGCGATGGAAGAGCCTGCCCAACCCACGTCGGTGTAGCATTCGCCCCAAAGTAGCTTGGGCCATTGGCCCGAGTCGGCCAGGTTTTCGCCCAACGTTGAGTTTTCCATATGCGATCACGGCCGAATCGGCCATGCTACGGTCTTTCGCGATGCGAAAAGGCGACTTACATGCTACTGGCCAAGATTCCGTACAGCACGACGTCTTCCACCTTCCCCCATTTTTTGACGTGTTCCCGCAATAATCCTTCCCGTTGCATACCGATTTTTTGTAACACGCGACCGGAGGCCGGATTCGAAGCCAGGTGATGGGCATGAATCCGTCTCAATCCCAACTGTTCAAAACCTGCCGCTAAGATCGCTTTCCCAGCTTCGGTAGCAAATCCCCGGCCCCAGAAATCGCAGCCAATCCAATAACCCAGTTCGGCATGTTCGTGTTTATGGCAGCAAGCCAGGCCGACGCTGCCAATCAATTGAGCGGACTGGTTTTCAGCCGGCTCAGGCAACCAGATGGCTCGCACGAATGCGTCGCCTTGGGCTTCCAGCCCCTGGTGCTCCTGGATCCAATTCCGGGCGTCGTCGACGGTGTAGGGGTAGGGCAGGGAACGTGTGTGGCGAGCGATTCGTTTGTCGTTGGCTCGAAATGCCAACGCTTCGGCGTCTTGCATTGCAAACGGTTTAAGCAGTAAACGCTCCGTGCGAAGCTGATCAATGCTGGTTGCCGGTTTTGATTCCATGTCGTTCATCGGTGCGATGCAATCCTGGCGGAGCCACCCGTTTTCGGCGGAAATGTGATCAAGAACGCAATCTTGGGCGCGTTCGATAGCGCGATTCCGATTGTAACGATTAACAGGGACAAGTCTTTGAGGAAATTTCGGACAGGTCAAGGGCTTGGCTGACGCGTCCGTTTCATGACCTAGGTTTCATCAACGGACCGGGACCGCAACCGCTGACCCAGTTGACGCCGGAATCCACCCCACCTGAGACCTGTCATGACCCATTCCGATCAATCATTCGATTCGTTCAATCACTCGACGCTTGGCAATAGTTTCAAGACAGCGTCGGACGATCAGATAGCTGCCCACCTGAAAATCGACAAGTACGATTCGTTTCAGTTGACCGATGCAGTTCGACCCGCGATGGACTTGAAGATCAAGCCCAGCCAGGGATACCGCCACGACGTTTACGTCGATGAGATGTCGCAGGCCAAAGTGCCCGTGATCATGGCGGCGGCTTCTCGCGAGCGTCTGTTTCCCTTATTCATGCAGTTGATCCAGCGACTGGGAACCGTCGTCGATGTGGTGCTGGAATCCAGCCATTCCGCTGGCGATGCTGAACACGTGGATCTCTATCGTGAACACATCGATATGCCCGTGCTGACCAGCATTCTGTGGGACTTCGAAGACCTGCTGCTGAATGACGGGTGCACCGGAATTGCTGTTTTGAATCCCAACACGCCGCAGGAAATTCAGTTCGAAGAACACAAGCTGCTAATCGTTTATGGTAGCCCGCTGGAACCTTACGAGTTCACGTTGGAAAACAATGGGGTGACCGAAAACGAGAAGATCAAGTTCATTACCGAAGCCGAACACATTCATTCCAGCTCCGATGAATATGCTCAACGGTTTTTCGAATTACGTACTGCCCTGGGGCTGGATGGCAGCCAAGCCAATTGCGAACAACGGTACAACGACGGAATGTATGGCGACAACGACCACGACGGCGAGTATGG
>CAZJEK010000286.1:2390-4160 GCA_964545005.1 uncultured Pirellulaceae bacterium | reverse complement strand
ACTGATTTAAGTTTCGTCTGCCCTGATTCAGTTTGGGAAATCGCTCGCCGGAGGGCCCGAGGAAAAAACTACAGAGACACAGAGTACACGGAGGCGAACTGGATGATCGAAACGGCGATGTCGCTTAACGATTAACCGCCGAACCGTTCCTGCAGCGACTGGACCTGCATCTCTTCGTTTCTCAACGCTTGCAAGGCCTGCACGACTGCTTCGGCGGCCTGGATGGTCGTGATGCAGGGAATCCCGTGTTGGACGGCCGTCGCGCGGATCGTGCCTTCGTCAGTTCGTGCTCCTTTGCCGCTGGGCGTATTCAGAATCAAGTCAACTTTTTCGTTCTTCATATAGTCGATCAAGTTGGGATGTCCCTCGATAATCTTCTTGACTCGCTGAACTGGAATGTTCGCTGCTTCGATTTTGGTTGCGGTGCCGGGTGTAGCCAGGATCGTGTAACCCAGGTCGACCAGGTCACGAGCGATCTCGACGGCTCGGTCTTTGTGACGGGCACTGACGCTGATGAACACGGTCCCTGATTCCGGCAACGTCACGCCGGCGGCCAATTGGCTTTTGGCAAATGCGATCGGAAACGTATCTGCAGTTCCCATCACTTCTCCGGTAGAGCGCATTTCCGGTCCCAGCACGATATCGACGCCGGCGAACTTTCGAAACGGAAACACGCTTTCCTTGACAGAATACACCTCGGGCATCGGTTGATCGGTAATCCCCAGGTCAGCCAGTTTCTGTCCCGCCATGACTTTGGCGGCGATGTTGGCCACTGGCATGCCGGTGGCTTTGGCCACAAATGGAACCGTTCGACTGGCTCTCGGATTGACTTCGAGAATGTAAACGGTCGCCTGGTCGTCTTCGCGTTTAACAGCGAACTGAACGTTCATCAGTCCGACGACCTTCAAGTGCTTGGCCATTGCGGCGGTGGCCTGGCGGATTTCGTCCAGCACTTCCGGCTGAAGGGAGTAAGGCGGGATCGAACAGGCTGAGTCACCGGAATGGACGCCTGCTTCTTCGATATGTTCCATGATTCCGGCGACAACGACATCGGTGCCATCACAGATGCAATCGACGTCGACTTCGACGGCTTCTTCCAGGAACTGATCAATCAGTACGGGCTGGCCAGCCGAAACCACAAAGGCTTCAAGCACGAATCGCTCAAACTGAGCTTTGTCGTAGCAGATTTCCATTGCCCGTCCTCCCAGTACAAAGCTGGGGCGGACTAAAACGGGATACCCGACTTTGGCAACTTCCTGGCGAGCTTCGGTCATCGTCCGAGCAATACCGTTGGCGGGTTGTTTTAATTCCAGCTTCTTCAACAGTTGCTGGAATTGTTCGCGGTCTTCGGCAGCATCAATCGTATCCACAGTGGTTCCGATAATGTTGACTCCAGCGTTCGACAGCGCGCGAGCCAGATTCAACGGAGTTTGCCCTCCGAACTGGACGATCACTCCGTCGGGCTGGATGCGATCGCAGATGTTCAGCACATCTTCCACTGTCAGTGGTTCAAAGAACAGCAAGTCGCTGGTGTCATAGTCGGTGGATACTGTTTCCGGGTTGGAGTTGACCATGACGGATTCAATACCCATCTCGCGGAGTGCGAAGCTGGCATGGCAACAGCAGTAATCGAATTCGATACCCTGACCGATGCGGTTTGGCCCTCCGCCAAGAATCATGATCCGTTGTTTGCCATCTTTGGGCGGAGTTTCATCTTCCAGTTCGTACGTCGAATAATAGTATGGGGTATAGTCTTCGAATTCAGCTGCG
>CAZJEK010000286.1:0-2380 GCA_964545005.1 uncultured Pirellulaceae bacterium | reverse complement strand
CACGGTGACCTGAGCGCCCGGCATCACTCCGGCGGATTTGAACGTGGCCAGGACGCCCAATTCCTTCCGCTTTTGACGCACGGCCATTTCATTGGTGTCCCAGATGAAGGCCATTTGGCGATCAGAGAATCCGAACTGTTTCGCCTGTTTCATCTGTTCGGCGGTGATCGAATCCAGCTGCAACGTTCCGAGGAAGTGTTCCATCTGGACGATCCCGGACAAGTGTTCCAGGAACCAGACGTCGATACGGGTCAATTGGTGGATTTCGTCGACCGTCATCCCGTCTTTAAGTGCGTATCGCAAGAACCAGGGCCGTTCCGAGTTGGGGATTGAAAGCTTGGAACGAATCGTCACCCGATCCGGTTGCTCGTCGGTGCCCCACAGGTCTTTGTGATCACAGCCAAATCCAAAACTGCCAACTTCCAGCCCGCGCAATGCTTTCTGGAAGGACTCTTTGAAGGTTCGCCCGATGGCCATGGTTTCGCCAACGGATTTCATCTGCGTCATCAACGTGGAATCAGCTTCGGGGAATTTCTCGAACGTGAACCTTGGGATTTTCGTGACGACGTAGTCGATCGTCGGTTCGAAGCAGGCTTTGGTTTCCCGAGTAATATCGTTGGCCAGTTCCCATAACCGATAGCCGACGGCCAGTTTCGCGGCAATCTTGGCAATCGGGAAACCCGTCGCTTTCGAGGCCAACGCCGAACTGCGGCTGACGCGGGGGTTCATTTCAATCACGATCATTCGTCCGGTGTCGGGGTTGATCGCAAATTGAATGTTGGAACCGCCCGTTTCGACACCGATTTCCCGGATCACGGCCAAGCTGGCATCTCGCATTCGCTGATACTCTTTATCCGAGAGCGTCTGTGCTGGGGCGACGGTAATCGAGTCGCCCGTATGGACGCCCATTGGATCAAAGTTTTCGATGGAGCAAATGATCACGACATTGTCATCCATGTCGCGCATGACTTCCATCTCGTATTCTTTCCAACCGATAATCGATTCTTCGATCAAGACTTCGGTGGTTGGAGATTGGTCGAGTCCACGGCGGACCAACAGGTCGAATTCATCCTTGTTATAGGCAATGGCTGATCCACTACCGCCCATTGTGAAGCTGGGGCGGATCAAACAGGGGAGTCCGACCTGTTCCAGGATTTCTCGTGCCTTTTCTACCGTGTTGACCGTTTCGCCGCGGCAGATGTCGAGCCCGATATTGTTCATCGCGCGTTGAAAACGATCGCGATTTTCCGCTTTGTCGATCACATCGGCTTTGGCGCCGATCATTTCAACGCCGTACTTTTCCAGCACTCCGTGCGCGGACAGGTCCATCGCGAGGTTGAGTGCGGTTTGGCCACCGAGGGTCGGCAGCAACGCGTCGGGTTTCTCCCGAGCGATGATTTTTTCCAGGATTGTCCAATCCAGCGGTTCGATATAAGTCCGTTCCGCGGTGGCTGGATCGGTCATGATGGTGGCCGGATTGGAATTCACCAAAACGACCTCATAACCTTCTTCCCGCAACGCCTTGCAGGCTTGGGTGCCGGAATAATCGAACTCGCACGCTTGGCCGATCACAATGGGACCAGACCCGATCAGCATGATTTTATGAATATCGTCGCGTTTGGGCACGGATTCGCCTGGGGTGTTAGCAGGGAACGAACATGGGCACGACCGCTTTGCAGCGGGTCAGCTGCCGTGAAATTCAAAATTTCCCAAGGTTAAAACCAAGCCCAATCTGGTTCAAGGGGCTGATCGATTGGAAGCCTGCCAACATGGCGATTGTTTTCATCTGTCGGCTCGTCCCGGCCGGGGCTCTGGCGGCAAATCAGGTTCCGGTTTGACGGGATTAAAAGAATTCAGGAATTTGCTGATGGTTTCCTGGCGGCGGGGTGAAAGCGTGATTTTATCGTCGACGATTTCCCGCGCACTCAGTTCGGCGATACCCGATAACTGGTATTGCCGGCCTCGAATCAGCAGGATTCTTGAGATGACGACAAAATCGTGTTCCCGTTCTTCCCGGTCGACTTGGCGAAACGTGTAGGTGAATAAGCGGCCTGGATAGCGTGCCTGCTTGTCTTCGGCAAGTTCCTGCAGGCTTCCCATCACCGTTGCCAGACTGCCGCGCACGGCTCCGTCAAGGACGTTTTTAATGTCGCCCTGACCACGAGGCGGTTCCGCCAGATCAAAATAGCTGAAGATATAAGACGTTTTCCCGTCTTCCGACGCTGCGATATGTAACTTGACCGTGATTGGATCGCGACCACGAATGGGGGTGAATTTACGCTCGACATAACGCGGCTTGGCGGGCATTTGGAATTCCGCTAACGCACCCGTGGGCGCCATGTCGATCCACAAGTCAGTTTCCTGCTGAGGTTGTTGCCCA
>CAZJEK010000285.1:0-7674 GCA_964545005.1 uncultured Pirellulaceae bacterium | reverse complement strand
GGCGATGTAGAATTGTGGATGGGGACGTTGTCCAAATCGTTTGGCTCCTGCGGAGGATTCGTGGGTGGACGCAAAGCACTCATTGAATACCTCCGCTATACCACGCCCGGATATGTGTTTGCCGCCGGGATGCCTCCCGCCAATGTGGGAGCGGCACTCGGTTCCCTGCGAGTGCTGCGCGACAACCCTCAGTTGGTGCACAAGCTCCGAGCGAATGCGGAACTTTTCCTGCAGTTGTCCCGCGACGCCGGAATCGACACCGGAATGGCGCAAGGGACCGCCATCATCCCGATCATGACCGGGCATTCGATGAAAGCCCTGCGACTGGCCGAAGCCTTATTTGAACGCGGTATCAACGCTCAACCGATTCTCTACCCGGCGGTCCCTGAAAAAGAGACTCGCATTCGGATCTTCATGACCGCCGCTCACACCGAACAGCAGATTCGTAACTCGGTCAAGATTCTGGCCGAGCAATGGCATCGCATTCTGCAGTCTGGTGAAGAGTCCACGTTCCGTGCTGCAGAAAACGAGCAGGCAGATTCGGATCCAGACATCAAATCCGATTCTGCGATTACACCCCCAGCCCAAAATCCTCGCAACGAGCCGGTTAGTTGATGACACAAGTTGATGGTTCCGGGTCCCAGATCGACTCAGCCTACTCCAGTCCAGTTGAGCCTTCGTCAACGTCCCCAGAAGCCGAACTTCCTGCGATCGAGTCCAATCAGCTGGGGTTGTTGGCCGGGCGGAGCATCTTCGGCGGCTTCCTGATGGGGCTGGCGAACCTGGTGCCCGGCATCAGCGGTGGCACGATGCTGTTGGCGGCTGGAATTTACCCGGCATTCATTGATTCGCTGGCCCGCGTTACCAAGTTCAAGTTTTCGCTCCGGCCATTGCTGGTCCTGGGGCTGGTCGCCCTGGCAGCCGGAATTGGCATCCTGCTGCTTGCCGGAACATTAAAGTCCCTCGTCGTGACGCAACGCTGGATCATGTACAGCCTGTTCATCGGCTTGACACTCGGCGGCGTGCCAGTCGTCTGGCGGCTGACTCGCAACCACAGCCTGCGGCTTTGGATTCCAGCGGCACTGGCGTTTGCATTCATGGCATTGCTGGCCTGGCTGCAAGCCAATCAGGTCGCTGGTGGCGGAAGCTCCAATTTTCTGATCCTGTTGCTGGCTGGTTTGGCCGGTGCCAGTGCAATGATTCTGCCCGGTTTGTCGGGAGGATATCTGTTGCTGCTGATGGGGCAGTACGTACCGATCTTGAGCGCCGTGGATCAATTCAAGGAAGCGCTGAAGGCGCGCGATCTGGCCGCCGCAATGTCGCCGGCGCTGGAGACCTTGTTACCGGTTGGCCTGGGAGTCATCGCGGGGATTGTGATTGTTGGCAATTTGTTGAAGTGGTTGCTGGAGCGATTTCACACCCAGACCATGGGGGTGCTATTGGGATTGCTGATCGGTTCGGTGGTCGGACTATATCCATTTCAACAGGGCGTCGAACCGCAGCCCGGTGACTGGATCAAGGGGGTCGTGATGACAACCGAATCCATCGCCGATGTCGATCAGGAAGACTGGCCGACGAGAATATTCCGTCCGACCGCGATTCAGATCGCCGGCTCGCTGGGACTGATCATCGCCGGCTTTGCCATCACCATGAGCGTCAGCTTGATCGGCAAAGAACGCGAAGACTGAAGTTTTCAATCTGGATAATGTCGCCTTTCGCAGCGCAAAAGTTGATCGACACTCTCCCGCTCGCGGGAGGGTCGAGCCATAGCGAGGGGAGGGTGTACGAAACCCCTCACCGGCCCTGACAGGCCGACTCTCCCAAGGGAGAGTATCTACGTCCAGCCCGCCACAAAAATGTCCAGCCTCTGTCAGGGGCGCTCCAAAAAAGGTCTAACGCAAAGTCAGGCCTGAAAGGCCGGCGGCTTTAGCGTCGCGAGGCAAACTGTTCGGCGAATTCCAACACCCACTTATCAATCATGGCTTCGAATTCTGATTCCTTGGCTTCGGCGATATCTTCGAAGTGATTCCAGCTGAAGATTTCCTTATCGCGGATCGCGCCCTTCCCCGAAATATTAACCACGTTGAATTCGTTTTGGGGACGAACGGTGATCTCCAACCGACTGAAGAAACTACCGGTCTTACCGTCCGGTCCGCGATCAATATCATCCCGAGCGATGGCGCCGCCCCATCCGCGGTGCCCGTACAACGTTTCGTATTGAAAACCAGGAAAATGGTTAGCCAACTTGGTCAGGCATTTTTCAATATGCTCAGACAGGTTCAACCGAAAGGTATTGTGGAGATTGCGCAAGTCCTCTTTCGTCTGCGCTTTTTGTTTTTGCGCATTTTGCTTGGCCTGTCCGCGGCTTTGTCCGCGCTCAATGGCCTGTTCTAATTCGCGTTCAAAATCCATGCTGGTACTTTGCGACTTCTAGATTTCAGGGTTGGCACCAAATCGATACCTGATCTTGGGGACTTTAAGTTTACTCTAATTTACGCGGTGACTGTAGTCGGTCGCCGTAGCGATCAAGCCCAATCTGTTTCGCTCAGTTCCAGCCATTCTTCTTCGGCAGCCGACAACTCATGCCCCAGTGACTCGATTTGCTGATGCAGCTCCAGCGCTGCTTCCGGGTCGGTGGCGTGCAACAACTGCTCGGTCACTGCGTTCCTCTCATCATCCAGACGAGCGATCTTTCGTTCGATTGACTTGACCTGCTTGCGACGTTCCCGCCGTTGACTTTGGGAAGGCTTACTGGAAACTGGTGCTTCGCTGGTCGCCTGGCTGACCGCCTGATCGCGTTCACCGTCCTCGATTTCCTTGTTGATCGAGTACAGATAACTGTCGTAGTCGCCAATGTAGTTTCGCACGCTACCGTCTCGAACTTCGATCACGTTGGTAGCGACTCGTCCCATGAAGTGCCGATCGTGACTGGTGAAGATGACCGTGCCCTGATATTTCTCCAGCGCCACCGCTAAGGCTTCGACGGTTTCGACATCCAGGTGGTTGCCAGGTTCGTCAAGGACCAGAATGTTGTAGTCGCCCAGCAGCAACCCGGCCATACACAATCTGGCTCGCTCACCGCCAGAAAGCACCTCAACCTTCTTGTGAACGTGCTCATCGCGGAACAACAATGATCCGGCAACTGCCAGAATCTGCTGATCGGTTGTGTCCGCCTGCGCCATTTTCTCAAGGTAGTCGAGCACTGTTTCGGTGGGGTCCAACGAAGTGTAAACGTGCTGGGCGTAAGTTCCGATATTGCAATGATGGCCCCAGCGAACTTCACCCGCCAGAGGTTCCAAAGACCCAACCAGCGTCCGCAACAGTGTGGTTTTTCCCTGACCGTTGTCACCCACGATCGCTGCCCGCTGCTGGTGTTCAATTTCGATGCCAATCTGATCGGCGACTTCGTGATCGGGATAGCCGATGGTCAAATCTTCACAACGCACCGCCGGACCTTTGCGGGGATCAACGATGGGCGCCTGAATGTATGCGGTTCGCTGCTCCGTTTCGATGTCGTGGAACTCCAGTCGTTCCAACTGCTTCTGTTTGGAACGTGCCTGACTGGCAGTGTTCGCATTGGCCCGGTTCTTGTTGATAAACTTCTCCAGCTGTTTCTGTTTGGTCATCGCGGCCGCATTTTCGCGCATCAGCTGTTCACGCCGTTCTTCCTGAAACTCCAGAAAGGGCTCAATTTTTCCCGGAAACAGCGTCAGCTTGCCGCCAGACAAATCAAGAGTGTGCTGACAGGTTTTGGACAGGAATGTCCGGTCGTGGGAAACGATCAAGCAGGCTTCGCGAAATGTTTGCAGAAAGTGTTCCAACAGAATTTGCGTGCGCAGATCGAGGAAGTTGGTCGGTTCGTCCAACAACAGCAAGTTCGGCTCATGCAATAACAGCGCTGCCAGCTTAACTCGAGTCTGCCAACCTCCGGACAACGCCTTGACCTTGCCGAACAGGTAATCCCCCTTCAATTCAAACCGCCCCGCCACTTGCCCGCACTTCCATTCTGGCTGGCCACTGTCGCGCATCAAAAACTCGGCGACGGTCTCTTCAGGCAGAAACGGATCATGCTGTCGCAGGTACCCGACGCGCAGCCGTGGATGCCGGATCACTTCTCCGGAATCAAGCTCTTCCTCACCCAGCAAAATTTTCAGCAGCGTCGATTTGCCAGCTCCGTTTCGCCCCACAAATCCAATTTTCGCGTCATCGGTTATCGTCGCTTCAGCATTGTCCAGCAATACCTGGTCACCAAAACGCTTGCTCGCATTACAGATTTGGAACAAAACAGCCATTGCAAAAATCGATCGCGGTAAAAATCAAATACAGGTAACGTGATGCGGGCAAACTATCGGGCATCAACTGGAGAAACGGTGCCGAATTCGACGCAAATTGGTTCCGGAACCGACAGAATTGTGCGAGTGAATGTAAGTTTTCCGCTGACCTGGTCAACCTCAAACAACGCTAACGTATTCGATCGTCGGCCGGCTGCCAGCAACCATTTCCCAGACGGGTCAAGGTTAAAATTCCTCGGCCAGCTGCCGCGAATTGCTTCCCGTTGAACCAGTTCCAGTTTTCCCGTCTGAACGTCGACTCGAAATACCGAGATCGAGTCGTGCCCACGGTTGGATGTATACAGGAATTTGCCAGACGGATGAAATCGAATCTCCGCTGCCGAATTGAGATGCTTGTCCTGCATCGCTTTGGGTAGCGATTCGACCACCTGCACCGGCGATGTTGAACTATCCTGATCGTCATACTGAAACACGCTGACGGTCAGGTCCAACTCGTTCAGTACATAAGCAAATTTCCCCTGCGGATCAAACTTCATATGACGCGGCCCGCTGCCGGGAGGGCAATCAATGCTCCCGTGGCGTTGTATTTCACCGGTCCCTGAGTCCAATCGGTAAACGACGACCTGGTCCCGTCCCAAATCCGGCACCATCAGCCAGCGATTGCTGGGGCTGGTCCCAACCCAGTGCGGGTGCGCCGTTCGTTGACGGTTGGGATCAACGCCGGAACCCTCGCCATGTTCGACAACTTGCACGCGACTATCCAGCTTGCCTTCGGCGTCCAGCAGATAGGTCGACGTCGAACCACCCCCGTACTGCGCTGACAGGACAATCCGCTCGGAATTGTCAATCGCGATGCAGGCAGCCCCACCATCGCCTGTCTCGCAGAATCCTGTCAGCTGCAAATCTTTTTCTCCTGCTTTGTCGACAATCCGATAGGAAGCCACGCCGGGTTGCCGCTGTTGTTGGGCCGTGGCGTACAACACGCCACGTATTTGGGACACGGCCAAAAAACCCGCCCCTCCCAACGAAGTGACAGGTCGAGGCTGTGATAATCGGCCGGCTTCCATGTTCAGTTGGCAATGGTAAATCCCGTGCTCGCCGGAAGTGCCGATCCAAACATCGACCGTTTCCTGGGACATTCCATTACCCGTCAACAGCGTCACGATCATCGCCCAACTCAAACAAGAAAACAGGACTTGGCCCCACCGACACGTAAACATGATGGTTTGAATCTTTGAGGGAACTTCAAGTTGCCGCAGCAACGTTTAATGCAAAACAGAGCTTAACTTACGCCAGCCATGAACGAGCTGTCAAACGCTGTTCAATCACTGCTGATCGCCTGGGGTAGTCGTTAAGAATCGAAAACTGAGCCGTTGAGCGTGAGCCAGAATCGGCTCCACTGAGGGGTGTTCCTGCCGGTCAATCGGGGGATTTTGCAACCGTGCCTGAGCTTCGGCGATCAGTCGACTCTGCTGATCAGGCTGCCCTCGATCGTTGAGAAAATCTGCATTTCGAATGGCAACCAGTGCTGCCCAGACTCGATAGGCTTCCGATTCGGGATTTTGCGTCACCAAATCCCGCTGCAACCAGAGCGCCCGACGATACGATCGCTCGGCCTGATTTTTCAGCTGATCCTGCTGCTGGCGCGCCACGGTGGCCGGTAGCTGAGCAAGGTCCCGCGAACTCAAGTGCGCCAGCTTGAAATTTGCCCGCAGCGCTACCACCTGGTAACTGGTGATACTGGGAAACCGTTCGTTCAATGAATCGGCCAGTTGGACTGCCTGCTTCAGGTCTTCGATCACGGCAGTCAACGTTTCGTATTGCATCTCCGGCGCAAACTCATCCAGGTGCGACAGCGTCCGCGCCAACTCATATTGGAATGTCTGGTCAAAGGGATAGTAATGCACCAGCGTTTGCAGCAACATTACGCTGCGGCGATGCCGTTCGTGCTGAGCCTGGGTTCGAACCGACCATCGCGCCGGCAGCGATTTTCGATAACACAGCGCCAGCCAGTAAAGTTGTTCAGCCAGCTGATCGTGAGCGCGAAAATTCAAATCAGGGTCGACTTGAGTCACGATCGTTTGCAGATCGACTCCTGTCGGTAACCCGGTTTCCAGTATCTCGATTGCCTCTCGCAATGGGCCGTCCAAGCGATCGACGTCCAAAGTTCCGGTAGATTTTGCGGCAGTTAAGTCCTTGTTCAGCACGGGCGGAAACGTCTCGGGACCATAACTCTCGCCTGCCCCAGGATCTTGCAGATACAGCGTCCGAGCCAGCTCCAATTTGACCGTCGGGTTGTTCGAACCAGGATGCAATTCCAACCACTGCGTCAGCATCTGCTCGGCATGCACATGAGCGGCAAGTGCCGCTCTGTTTTCACCCGCAGCTCGGTAAGCCAATCCGATTTCGTTTTGGATTTCTGTCCATTCGACCGTATCATCCACGACGGCGACATCGGACAACGTTCGATTCCGTTGACCAATCGATCGCTGCGCTGATTTAAAAGCGAGAATCGCATCCGAGTAATTCCCCAACTTCAAATGCAATTGTCCGACGCGGCGTCGCGTCTCCACTGGATCCACCGCCGAGGGGGAATCGCTGGTATCGTTATGAGCCAGTTTTTCATAGAAACTGGTCAGCTGATGCAGCAAGTCGGTTACCTGTTGGTTGTCGACGCCCGTCAACTGAGCTTCGGTTCCCGACTGCACCAGCCCGACGTCCTGATTCAGTTTCTCAAAAATTCGATCGATCGCCTTGTGAGCAACCTGAGTCGAATGATTCGCGTTGGACCGTTGCTGTTCCGCCTGGCGCAGAAACTCTTGCGAGCGAACGTATGAAATCGTCGAAACCAGGGTAATCAAAACCAACAACAGCGCCGCCAAAGCAGTCAGCATGGCAATGGCTCGGTTTTGACGATACCACCGCCACATGCGAGCCACAGGCCCCAGTGGATTGGCCGCGACTTGCTCGCCCAGCGAAAACCGTAGCAGGTCTTCGTGAAACGCTTCTGCATCTTGATAACGATCATCAGGGTTGCGAGCCGTTGCCCGGCGAAGAATTTCAATCAAATCGCTTGGAATCGGGCGGTTCGCTGACTGCAACGGAGTCATCTGCCCGTTGATCACCTGGCGGATCAATTCGCTGGATCGGTTTGCCGTAAACGCCGGCTTGCCGGTCAACAACTCGGCCAGGGAAACTCCCAAAGAGTAGATATCGGCCTGAGGTCGATCCGGTTTTCCCTCCAGCCGTTCTGGCGCGACGTACCGCAACGTGCCGGAGACCGCCCCGGGGGATCGATTGGATTGCGGTTGCCCAATTTGCGTGGCCAATCCGAAATCCGTCAGCCAAATTCGACCATCCCGGGTCAAAATCAAATAGGAAG
>CAZJEK010000284.1:0-7766 GCA_964545005.1 uncultured Pirellulaceae bacterium | reverse complement strand
ACGCGGTTGATTTTCCCGACGCCGACGCGTTGATTGAATCGCTGATCGGCAAACACAGTGTGCCCCGAAAGTTGACCGTCGTGTCCAGTGACCATCGAATTCAGACCGCGGCGACTCGGCGCAAGGCAATCGCCATCGACAGCGATCGCTGGTTGGATCAATTGGAGGCGGGAACAGGAACGCGAGCCACACCAGACGCTACGGCCCAGCCGCTGGAAAAACAGGTGCCCGCCGAACTGGCGGAGGTCGATTGGATCGAAGCGTTTACCGACGATGGATCGCCGGAGAGTCCTGAATCGATCGTAGATCGACCGCAGGACCCTGATGATTGTTCGGTAGACGAGTTGTCGTTTGGCTCAGTCGATCATTGGACGCGGATTTTCGAAAGCGACGACCAGGACGACCAACCGTCAGCTGAAAACTGAAACGCTGGCTGATACCTTGACGTTGATGCTATCGAATGGCTTTGTCGGCAATGTCTTTGCGGCACCAGGCGCCTTCCCAGCGGATGCATTTGACTGCCTGGTAGGCTCGCAGTTTGGCGGTCGCGACCGAATCACCGACGGCAGTCACGCCCAGCACCCGACCTCCGTTGGTGACCGCTTGCCCCTGGTCATTCAGGGTCGTGCCAGCGTGAAAAATCTTGACGTCGTCAAGCTTGGCAGCTTCCTCGAGGCCCCGGATGGGATGGCCTTTGCTGTAGCTACCGGGGTATCCTTCGGAGGCCATGACAACACAGACCGCTGGACGATCGTCCCAACTCAATTCGCCGATCTCCGACAGGCGACGGTCAACCGCGGCTTCGAGTAGATCCAATAAGTCGGTTTTTAAACGCATCAGCAATGGCTGGCATTCGGGGTCACCGAAGCGCACGTTGTATTCCAGGACTTTGGGGCCGTGTGGTGTCAGCATCAAGCCGGCATAGAGAATGCCGCGAAACGGACAACGTTGTCGTTTCATGTGATGGATGGTCGGAACCAGAACATTGCGTTCCACCGATCGGAGCAGATCGTCATCGATCGAAGGCGTCGGGCAGTAAGCGCCCATTCCGCCGGTGTTCGGGCCCTGGTCTCCATCGAGTGCACGTTTGTGATCCTCCGCTGGTGGCAAGGTGAGAATCGTTTTACCGTCAGTGATTGCCAGGATGCTGGCTTCGACGCCCTGCAAACGGTCTTCGATGATCAGTTTGTCGCCGGCGGTGCCAAACTGTTTCTGGCGGGCGATGACGTCGATGGCTTCCAGGGCCTGTTCACGGGTCGAGCAAACGATCGCGCCTTTGCCGGCCGCCAACCCATCGGCTTTGACCACCACCGGAACATCGTCGGGAGTTTCCCCGTAGCGTTCGTTGATAAAACGATCCGCCTCTTCGGCTGAACGAAATTCGGAAAAATCGGCCGTGGGGACATCGGCAGCGCGCAACACCTGTTTGCAGAAAACCTTGCTGGCTTCCAACCTGGCTGCATTTTGGGGAGGACCGAAGATCTTCAACCCTTCGGCTTCAAAAGCATCGACGATTCCATCGCAGAGTGGAATTTCGGGGCCGACGACGGTCAACCCGATCTGGTTTTGCTTGGCAAACTGCACCAGTTGGCCAATATCATCGGAGGGGATGTCTACGTTTTCCGCGTCAATTGCCGTCCCCGCGTTGCCGGGAGCGACAAAGACCGTATCGCAACGGGGGCTCTGACCAATTTTCCAGGCGATGGCGTGTTCGCGTCCGCCGCTGCCGACAACAAGGACTTTCATGATTTGCCTAAGTCAGGTGATGTTTGATGGGGCGAAATTTTAAGCCCCAACGGCCATCAGTGTTAGGGGCGTGTGTGACAATTTGTCTGTTCAACTTCGATTGGGCTTGGCAAAAATATTGCCGGTGGGAAGATGGCGACTGTACCCGCCAGCTTTCTCCGATCTGCGGGAATGTTCTCAATTCAGGTTTCAATTACCGGCGTTGTTGTGTTTGTCGACATCACGATCAAACTGAAAAACCGCTGCCTTTGGCTCGCGATCGCCTGGTTGGTGGTGTTGACCGGTTGCGGCCAGGCTCCTCCTCCCCAGTTCGCCCGCAACGAAGTGGAATGGTTGAAGCAGGAGAAAATGTATTTCGATGGCGAGTCGTTTGAACCTGCCGAGAAACAGGAAATCGACGAGCTCATGCTGGCATTGTTTGGAACGCCGGAAGTCGCCCGGTTTCCATTCCAGGCGTCTGCTGAACCGCTCGTCGAACCAGCGCAGTTAGCGCTTGCTGCCGGGGCGGTGCAAAGCGACCAACAGGGCGTGCCTCAAGGTCTGTTCCGCGAACATTGCTCACAGTGCCATTCCATTACCGGTTCCGGTGCCGGACCGGCCGCCCAATGGCTCAGTTCTTATCCCCGCGATTTTCGGATGGGGAAATTCAAGTTCAAGTCGACACCGATGGGACATCCGCCTACCGATCAGGATTTGAAGCAGGTTCTGATCAAAGGTATACCCGGTACGGCCATGCCATCGTTTCGTTTGTTGCCGGACGAGGAGCTGGAGGCCTTGGTTGACTATGTCAAATATTTATCCATTCGTGGCCAGTACGAACGTTACTTGATCGCCGAACTTGCCGGCAGCCCCGACCTGACATTGTTTGACGATCGCTTGGCGGAGGAAGTGGTTCCGGAGTCGGTTGTCAAGTTTGACCCGGCGGCCCAGGATCATCAAGCGATCAAAAACTTTGAAACTCAGCCGCTGGAATCCTATTTGACCGAACGGTTGGGGGAGCAGTTTCAGCAACGGGTGTTGGACCGTTGGCGCAACGCCGAGCAGGTCGCGGTTGAGGTTCCGGCAGTGCCCAGCAACCTGGATCCTGCCGATCCCGGATTTGCTGACCTGGTGGCAGCGGGCAAGCAGCTGTTCCACGGCAAGGGGACCTGCAATCAGTGTCATGGCGAAAATGGATCGGGACTTGGCGAGCAGGTTAATTACGACGATTGGACCAACGACTGGTTGAAGTCACCCGGTGTCGACCCTGATGATCGCTCGACGTGGAAAGAGTTCAAACAGGCGGGTGCATTGCGTCCCCGCCAGGCCCAGCCGCGTAATCTGTCCTTGGGCGTCTACCGCGGAGGGGGGCGGCCTGCCGATTTATTTTTGAGGATTGATCAAGGGATTGAAGGTTCGCCGATGCCGGCGGCAACGGCGTTGACCGATGACGAAATCTGGGCCCTGGTCGCCTATGTTTATTGGCTGGCCGATCTGCCACAGCTGCCGGCGGATTCTGCAGAACAGGTGAAACCATGAGCGGCAAGGATTTGAAAAAGTCGTCGGCAGAAAATCCACTGCTCAATCGTTGGCCGCATCGCATTGCGGTCCTGTTGGCCGTTGTGGTGTTTCCTCTGATTTGGGTCGGTGGCCTGGTGACCACGTTTGATGCCGGGATGGCGGTTCCCGATTGGCCGGGTACCTACGGTTACAACATGTTCCTGTACCCAATCGAAACCTGGTTGTATGGCCCATTCGATTTGCTGGTTGAACACGGGCACCGGTTACTGGGATCGCTGGCGGGGCTAATCGCGATTGTGTTGGTGGCCGCCACACTGAAGACGGAACCGCGCGGTTGGGTTCGTGTGTTTTCGGTGGTATTGTTGTTGATGGTTATCTTGCAAGGCGCCTTGGGCGGGGTGCGTGTGCTGTTGGATGCAAGAGTGGTTGCCAAGCTCCATGGTTGTGTTGGCCCCGCTTTTTTTGCGTCGGTGATTGCATTCTGTGTCGTGACCTCGCGGTGGTGGCTGGAACAGGCTCAGCAAGGACCGGTTGGATTGGGTCTTTCTCGTCGGTTTGGCACCTGGGCGTTGTTGATGCTGGTAATCAGTTATCTGCAGTTGGTCATCGGAGCCTTCATTCGGCATATCGAAGTGGACGCGACTCCGGGTGGATTTGCGCACCTGGTAGCAATGCACGTGTTAACGGCGGTGATCATTGTGCTGGGGACGATTTGGCAATGGATTTCCAGCCGTCGGTCGGCATTGGCAGGGACCGGGGTCCGAGCCTCGATCAATGTGTTGCTGCTGTTGGTCATGCTCCAGTTCACGTTCGGGTTAGCCACCTGGGTAGTTAAGTATGGCTGGCCGATTTGGTTTGCCGATTCGGCGTTTGCTGAAACTTATATCATTGACGAAAAGTCCTTGTTTCAGATGAACGTCGTTACCTTGCACGTGGCGACTGGTTCGTTGATCCTCGCATTCTGGACCATTCATGCCCTGCGTTGCCGTCGTCTGGTAAAAACTCAGTCTGACCCAAAAATGGCGGTATCGCAGGTCGATTCGCCTCGTCTACAATCCGCCGCGGCCGCGACTTGATGGATACTATGTGTCTGGATCGCCCTGTTTGACTGACCAAAATACCGCCAGGACGTTATCATGTCCCTCGTGACAACCAACCGTGAAACCACCGAACACTCGACCGAATCCGACGCTCAACGGAGTCGCATTCAGGCGTACGTGGAATTGACCAAGCTGCGGATTTCCGTGATGGTCCTGTTGACGTTTGCCTGTGCGGCGGTGCTGGAAGCGTTGGTTGTCGGCGTGACACTGGGCCCGGCAACTTTGCTGTGCGGTCTGATCGGCATGTTGGCGATTGCCAGCAGTGGAAATTCGATGAACATGTACGTCGAACGGTATACCGATTACCTGATGCCGCGGACGGCCGGCCGCCCATTGCCAGCCAAAGAACTTACCTCGACCGAAGTCGCGCTGTTTGGGGCCGTATCGCTGGGAGTTGGTTTGGCATTCTTGTTTGCTGGTGTCAATTGGCAAACGGGTGTGCTGGGGATTCTGAACTGGATCCTGTACGTTTTGATTTACACGCCGTTGAAACGAGTCACCCCGTTGAATACCGAAGTCGGGGCCATCGCTGGTGCGATGCCGGTGCTGCTGGGAAGCCTGGCGACGACTCAATCGGTCAGCCTGTTGGGATGGTCGTTTTTTGGCGTCCTGTTCCTGTGGCAGTTTCCACATTTTTACGCCATCGCCTGGAAGTATCGCGATCAGTACAAACTGGGCGGACTGAAAATGTTGACCGTTACCGAACCAACCGGACGAATGGCAGGAATCAAATCTGTTGTTGCTGGAGTCATGCTGGTGGCAGTCAGTTTGCTGCCGCTGTTGATTCTGGAAGGGCCGGTTCGGATGATCGGGTTTGGGGTGGTCGCGGGGTGGTTGGGCGTGGTTTATCTGAAGGCCGCGATCCTGTTCGCCAAAAATCGCAATGATCAGACCGCACGCAAACTGTTGTTGGCGTCGCTGCTGTATCTACCGCTGTACATGATTGCGATGTCCGTCGTGTTTGTAATCTGAACACGATCTTCTGGTTGATGATTGAGAATGAAAACGATGCAACGATATTTGATTCCGCTGGTTTTGTGGGGCGCCGTATTGGTCGTCGCAGGTTTTTATCTCTATCGGTCAGGACAACAATCGGTATCACGGCCTGACGACCAACCTGAGTCGATTGCTTTGATCAGCAGCGAGTTGAAGACCGAAACGGTGTCTTGGAATTACTTGTCCGACGTGGATCGATTTGTGCTCACCGACCAATCGGGGCAGGACTTTGATTCGCAGCAGTTGGCCGGTCGCAAACCCATGGTGATCAGTTTTTTCTATGCGACCTGTCCAGGGATTTGCCGGAATTTGAACAAGGAGATCCATCGGCTGAACCAGGCACTGAAGGGAACAGATATCCAGTTTGTGACAATCACTGTTGACCCCAAAAACGATACTCCCGAAGTGTTGTCCGAGTATGCCGCCGGTTACGATGCAAAACCTGATCGCTGGGCGTTTTTGACCGGCACCCAGGAAAATTTGGTCAACGTGGGAGAGCATGTTTTCAACGTGCCGATTGATCCTGGCACGCACACGGATAACATCATGCTGGTCGATAAATGGGGCAAATTTCGCGACCGTTTCAAGTGGGACGACCCGCAGGATACCAAGCGATTTCTGCGGGTCGCCCGAGAGGTCGCTGCCGAGACCGAACCCCCATTGGGTCAAACCGTCGAGACTCGCAACGTGTTGGCCGGAAAGCCACCCATCAATCTTGCGGCAATCAATTGGTTGCGAGATTTCCATCTGACCGATTCAACTGGCCAGCCATTTTTCTCTCGAGAATTGACGGGGCAGGTCTGGTTGGCTCAGTTTCCTCGCGACGGAGGTTGGGGAGTTAGCTTGAACCTGTGGAATGAAGTTAATTCGTCACTGGATCAACCGGTAACGATGGTGCTGATCAACCCTCAACGAGAACCGGCTGATACCCAACAGTTATCTGATGATTCGAAGAAAGAACACCTGCGTTGGTGTTGTGGCGATCCTGAGCTGGTCAAGCGAATTGGCGTTGAATATTTCGGGTGGGGGCAGTACACCGACTGGAAAGCAGGTTTGCATGTTGACGGAACAGAATTGCCCCTATTTGTGGTCGATCGCTGGGGAGAAGTTCGAGACCGGTTTCGGTTGGGCGACGAACAGGAACTGGATCGGCTGAAAGAAACGATCGTCAAATTGCAGCAGGAGACTCAACCCGCTGCTCCCGAGTTTGGTTTTGATCATCCACAGGAATCCGATGAGTGACGAAGCGTCTCAATTGATCAAACATTCGCAGCCCAATCTGGCTTTAGCGGCCAAACTTAAGGTCGTTGTCCTGGTGCTGACGATCGCTGTCTGGGGATTGGTCGGTCTGATGCGGCGTCCGGAAAAAATTCCGCTGCCCGAGGGCGTGACGTTGGACTTTCTGCCGGCGGTCCATGCCATACTGAATTCGATCGTGGCGATTTGTCTGGTGGCCGCGCTGGTGATGATCAAGCGGGGCAAGGTGACCATGCACCGCAATCTGATTCATTTGGCGTTGGCCTGTTCGGCGGTCTTTTTGTTGTGTTATGTCGTCTATCACTTCACCCATGTCGAAACTCGCTACGGTGGAACCGGGACATGGCGGGTGCTGTACCTGGTGTTGTTGATCTCTCACATTGCTTTGGCGGCCATCAGTTTTCCCTTGATCCTGCAGACCTGGGTCTACGCCTGGACCAATCAATTTCACAGGCACCGCTGGATGGCGAGGTTCACCTATCCGATGTGGCTGTATGTCGCGGTGACGGGGCCGATCTGTTATTTGATGTTGCGTCCCTACTACGGATAAAACTCCAGCTGGCGGTTAATTTTGAGCCCCCGCTTCGATCTGTCTCGCCTGATCTGATAGATGGCCCGTAGAGTGTTGAATAGCGGGAACGGCGAGTCTTGAGATCACTTGGTGACGCATGAATGAACAGCAGAATGCTGCCGACAATGGTCGGATGATGAAAACGTTGGTCAAATACCTGGAAGAAAAGTTCGGCGAAGAAGTGGCCAAGAAGATCGCTGAAAAAATCGCCCGTAAATTCGGCTACGCGGCGGCGGCCAACATCATTGGCGGTGCGATTCCCGGCAAGAAAATTGCCGACGTGGCGACGGCTGGCATGAAGTACATGTATTTCGAAGCCAAGCTCAATCCGGCTCAGCGGACTCCCTATCACCCGACCAAGTACGAAGATCAATACATTGAGTTTCTGATTTACAGTTGGGCCCGGACAGGAAAACCGCACTATATTCCTGATCCGATTCTGTATACCGATTGAAGTCTCAGGTGGCATGGGTATCGCTGACGTGACTTTCGCGAAGAGACATTTTCAAGCGGGTGAGAGTCGCCTTTCGCTCTGCGATATTTTTGTAGCATGGACGATTCGGCCGTGACCGCAGTGGAATACTCAAATTTGGGCG
>CAZJEK010000283.1:0-7787 GCA_964545005.1 uncultured Pirellulaceae bacterium | reverse complement strand
CTGGCGATCGACTGGCTAACAAGGCGAACATCACCTCCCAGATGCCTGAGGTGCGGGTCGATCTTCGGAGTCAGAAAGATTGCAATCGGTAAGGAAAGCATGCATCCTAATGGAGAAGGGCTAATTGCAATTTGTTCGGACGGTATCCTGGGGAGCCTACCGCAGGCCACTAACCCTGTCTATTTTGATCCTGAAGGAAACCGCATTCCCGATTGGGGAGCGGCTAAATGAAATTTCAGACTTCCAGACTTTGAGTGCAATTTTTCGAGATTTGCAAACGCAAAATCAACTTATGGTGATCGGCAAGTCAGACAGTTCGACCCAACTTACGGTTCGCCGTATCTTGGTGACCACAGCCGCGATTGCAGTTGGTTTGACGCTCGCAAGGTTCGTCGAGGTTCCGCTACCATTTCGACTTTTGGGGATCGCATTCGGTGCCTATTGGTCGGCGACTTGTATCTTTTCTTTCAGCACGTCACTTTCGTCACCGGCAAAGGAAGCCTTGTTTTTGTTCGGTCTGCCGCTTTACATTTGCTGCATCGTCTGTGCGGCGGTTGGGTGTCTGTTGCTGGTGATGACGATCATTGGTTTATCTGAATTCCTTATCTACTGATCCGCGAGACCCGGCTATTGTGTCGACAGGGAAAATTTGAGTTGACAATTAAAGCTAGAATAAAATGACGCCAACGCAACAGCGGGATCGGGTTGCCAAGCTGGCTAGGACAGATACTCGTGCTGCATTGGAACACGCGAAATCGGTGAGTGACCCTTGGTTTCGAGCACAGGCGTTTTCCTGGGTCGCACGTTTTACCGATGGTGACCCAGAGCCAATCGCTGCCCAGGCGGCCAAAGCGGCGGCGGCCTGTGATGACGACTACCAGAGATCATCCGTCCGCGCTTGGGAGATTGCCGCGTTGGCCGAACGTGGAAGACACAAGGGCGCCAGACACGCACTGCGAGCAGCTGTCGCTACAGCTCGAACTGCTCAACCGGCTGCCTCTCGCAGCGAGGCATTGATGTTGCTTTTTCAGGCGGCCTTGGCGATCGATCGGGACGCGGCAAAAAGCGTCAGCGCAGCACTTGAGCAGACTTGTCCGATTGATGATCATTGGCGATGTAAACGTGCCGCCAAGGACGCTTCGGAGATGCTGGATGGGAAATTTGAACCTCGAAAATTCTTTTGGTAGTCATGACAAACGACAAAGCCGGGGTTCCATGAATCAAGGTGCGAGCCAAAGCTCGCCCGCGAACTGAAGGCCGCATCCGAGAAGTCCTGGAATAAAGTGGAGCGGATGTTTCGAATCTGTGAGCGCAAGAAGAATCGCCAGCAATTCGATTAATGAATTTGATGGCTCCTCGCCAAGGTTGTTGTGATTGTGTCTAGCCGGAGAGCTGCTCAGGATATCGGTTTCACCAACAGACCTACGCGACTACAATGGAGAGGACTTTTCTGAACTGCAGCAGCCTATTGAGAAATCCGGCAAAGGTTGCTGCATGGAGTTCCGGGCATCACCTGCAATCAGGCTGACGATTGATGATGAGGATTATCATTACAGTTGGCGTCGCCATGATTCTTTCTTCACTCGGAGCAGCGGCTCTGAGCTGGCTTTTTGGCGGTTATCTGCCGATGGCCATTGCGATGATTGTTTCTGGCTTGGTGGGGCTCCATATCGGGAATCGGTTTGCGGCAGCGTTGGAATACAAGCCTGCTCGGAAGCCCAGACGGACCAGGGCCAAGACGGCAGTTTCAACCGGTTTTTTCGAACGGCTCGCCAAATTCACGGGACGAAAACCTAACCATGGTAAAACGCAGGACGAGTTCAAATCGAACATGCCGTTTTGGGTCGCTGATATCAAGTTTGAACCTACTCCCCCGCGGTCGACACAGTCGATGCGTCGGTTACTCGAACACATTCAAAAAGTTTTGACTGGAGGACTGCGATAAGCGTTCGCGTCAGTTGATCGTTGTCGGGTTGTTTACTTTAATGATGACGACAGGGATCACGATGAAACCTTGTTTGAGTTTCCTGGAAGTCGTCGCGAGGCTTGCCAGTCAGCGTGTTTCCCGAGATCATCACCATCAAGGACGATAACGGGGACGAGTACATTCATACGTTCGAATTGACATGCTTGCCAGACACGAACCGACGTCGATAACGGGTTGGAATCTGATGAACTGGCAATCCGCATGAGAGTCTTCTGTTTCGAACAAGACTCTCCGATTCGATCAGATTGACGCTTAAAACCTCGAGTCTTGGAATCGCAAATTGCCAGTCCTGGGGCGCAAACTGCCACTGCTTGCGGGGCCGCTGAGGAGGACTACCTTAGGGACGTTTGTTCGACCAGTTGCCAGGAGAATTGACGATGAAATATCTATGCGTTCCCGTTTTTGTTCTGTTGTTCACGTCCACTCTCGTCGCACAACAAGCCCCGAAGGCTTTGCTGCAAGGCCACGCGCATAACGACTACCGACACGAGCGGCCGTTTTGGGATGCTTATGATCACGGATTTTGCTCAATCGAAGTCGACATTTTTGCTGTTGGAGATCAACTTGTCGTCGCACATGACGTCGCTGACCTGGTCACAGCAGAAGCAACTTTCGAAGACCTCTATCTCAAACCGTTGCAAACAGTGGTTCGACAGAATGGGGGGCGAGTCTACAAGCATGGGCCACCGACGATAACTTTGTTGGTAGATATTAAGCAGGATGGAGAACGAGTCTTCAGGTTACTCAAACAGGAATTGAGTGCGTACCGAGAAATTCTGTGTTGCCGCGAAGGTGGCGTCTGGCGGCAGCGTGCGGTTCAAGTTGTGGTGTCCGGAGATCGACCCAAAACGCTGATCCAAAGCGATCCTGATCGTTTAATGGCGATCGATGGTCGAATCTCCGATTTGCCTTCCGATCTCTCACCAACTTTGTTGCCGTTGATCAGCGACCGCTGGACGAGTCATTTCAAATGGATGGGCGAAGGACCGATGCCCAGAAGCGAGCAAAAGAAACTAGCCAAGTTGGTCTCATCGGCTCACGAGGCTGGGCGAAAGATTCGATTTTGGGCGACACCTGAGAATCCGACACTCTGGAAACAGTTGCTCGATGCCGGCGTGGACATGATCAATACTGATCAGCTTTCGGACCTGAAAGAATTCCTGGAATCGGACGAGTCACGAGAGCCCGCCCCTCAACAGGATTTGGAAACCGTGTTTCGGATTGGGATGATTGGCTGTCACCGCCAAGATAAACCCGCACCTGCCTTCAACCGTTATTTGCAAGCCTCGCCCGATATCATGGTCTGGATGGGCGACAATGTCTACGCGGATACCGCTGACGATATCAGCTACATCGAAGAGTGCTACCAGCGAATGGCATCGCAAACGGCATTCCAGAAGTTGCGGGAGTCGGTTCCATTTGTCGTTACCTGGGACGACCACGATTACGGTATGAACAACGATGGCAAGAATTACAAGCTGAAAGACCAAAGTCGCCAATTGTTCCGCAAGTTCTGGTCCCTGGAGAAACATATTCCGGCCAATCGCGATGGGATTTATCATTCGCGGTTTTTTGGGGACGGCGAACAGCGGCTTCAGTTAATCATGCTGGACACTCGCTACAACCGAGATGATGAGGGTGATCAAAGCGATACGCTGGGCGAGAAACAATGGAGGTGGTTGGAACAGGAGTTGCAGAAACCCGCCAAACTCAGAATGATCGCATCGGGCTATCAGGTTTTGCTTGACCGCGAACAGAAATTTGAAACCTGGTCCAAGTTCCCGTCAGCGAAAAGCCGGTTGTTTGACTTGATTAAAAGCACAAAAACCAACGGCGTGATTTTTCTTGCCGGGGACCAGCATTATGGTGAGGTCAGCCGCGTTAAGAATGCAATTGGGTACGACGCGATTGAGTTGATGTTTTCCGGGATCAATCAAGAAGAGCCACACGTCTTCAATTCGCACCGTGTATCTCCGGTGGCACATGCGCTAAACTCATACGCCTTGATTGATATTCAGTGGGAGCAAAATGAAATCGACGTCCCGCACGTGGTCTTCAGGTGTTTTGATGCTGACACCAACATTCCCGAGTTGACCTATCGGGTTAACTTCAGCGAATTGGAATCGCCGAGCAAGTAGCCTGCTCGGCCGAGGTCCCAATCTAAAGAATGATTATTGGTTCGATTGCGATCGCGACTCAAACGGCCAGTCTTGAACGCCGACCCGGTCGGCCCAACGTTGCCAGTCCGCAACCATTTTGGCGAGCTGGTCAGGATGTTCGGTGGCCAGGTCGTGCAGCTCGGTGCGATCGTTTTCCATGTCGAACAACTGCCATTTTCGTGGCTGGTCGCGCTGATACTGGGAGACAATTTTCCAGCGTCCGTCGCGCAGCGCCAGGTTGCCGTGATGTTCGAAGCACAAGGGCTGGGTTCGTTTTAGTTGACCGCCGGTGAACAGCGGCGTCAACGATACGCCTTCCAGGGGATGAATGTCGCGGCCTTGATACTGCGCCGGGTATTCAATTCCGGCTTGCTCCAACAGCGTCGGCATGATGTCAATCAAATGGCTGGGCGAATCGTGGATTGAATTTCGTTGAGCTGCTTGGATGCCCTGGGGATAGTGAATAATCAGCGGACTGCTGATGCCACCTTCCAGTCCGTCGTGTTTGTAGCCACGAAATGGCGTGTTAGAAACATTGGCCCATCCCTGGCCGTAAGAAACGAAGCTGTCTTCGGGGCCGGCGTTGGCCTCCGGCCCCGTTCTGACCCAACGCCCGTCGCGAGTTTGCATCGGCGGCCAAATTCGAAATTGCAAGTCATCCGCCGCCATCGGTGCGACCGGTTTTTCCAAAGACTGAGGAGGATTGGGACGGCGACCGTACGCCTCGGCACAGCCTCCATTATCCTGTAAGTAAACGATAATCGTATTTTCAAATCGATCCTGCTGTTTCAACTCGGCGACGATACGACCTATTCCCTGGTCCATCCTGTCGACCATTGCAGCGTAGACTTGCATGTTGCGAGTGTCCCACTCCTGGTGTGGGACGTCATCCCAATTGACCGCACCAGGACTGAGATTCCAATTGGGGTTGAGCACTCCCTGTTCTACCGCCCGTTGGTAGCGTTGCTTTCTGATCGGTTCGAAACCCTGATCGTAGACGCCTTGGTAGCGGCGAATATCGGATTCGAGTGCGTGCATTGGCCAATGCGCGGTTGTGTAGGCGACGTATAAAAAGAACGGCTGATTCTGTGGTTGTTGACAGTGTTCGCGAATCATCGCGACCGCATTGTCGCTGATCGCATCGGTGTAATAGAAAGCTTCCGGTTGATACTCGGGATCGCATCGGTGTAGTAAAACTCGTTCGGTTGGTACTCGGGGTCGTTGGCGGGCGTGATCAGCTGATTGCCACGGCACAACGTGGCTGGATCGAAAAAACTACCGGCACCGATAATGGTGCCGTAAAAACGATCGAAGCCACGTTGTAACGGCCAGTTGCTCTGGTCGCTGTTGGGACGAGTATGTTTGGTCACGTGCCATTTGCCGGACATGTAGTTTCGATAGCCACCGGGTTTCAGGGCTTCAGCGATCGTGACGCAGCGGCGGTTGAGGTCGCCACGATAAGCATCGAATCCGCGATCGCCCGTCATCAATCCGATACCCGCCTGGTGAGAATACAGTCCGGTCAGCAAGGACGCTCGCGTCGGGCAACAACGCGAAGTATTGTAGAACTGCGTCAGCCGGATCCCGTTTTCAGCCAGCCCATCCAGGGTCGGCGTTTTAATCTCGCTGCCGTAGCAGCCGATGTCGGTGTACCCCATGTCATCGGCCATGATCAGAACGATGTTGGGGCGGTCGTTGATTCCGGATGCTCGCGCGGCATTCTGCTTCACGACTGGAATATTTTCGATCCCAATCGGTTTTCTTTCCAACGGTGCACTGCGACCACTGGTCTTGAGTTGTTCCAGCAGTTGTTGAAGCTCAATTCGCCGAGCTTCGTTTTTGAAATACAGGTTACTCGTTTCACCAGGATCGACCGAGAGATCGTAAAGTTGCCCCGGTGCTTCGGGTTCTGATTCCGGCAAACGCCACTTTAGCATTGGCTGCCGATCGTACCGATTTCCACCCGAACCCTGATGATCAAGGTATTTCCAATTGCCAACACGCAATTGAAACTCGCCCCGAAAACTCTGGGTCAACAGATGGGGGCGGATCGGTTCGGATTCATCTTGACGTCCCAACAAAACTGGCAGCATGTCGAAACTATCCACGGCGTCGGTCGGCTTTAACGAGTAGCCGACGATCGAGGCCAAGGTCGCCATGATGTCCGTTGTTTTGGTCATCTGGCTGGTGTCCTGTCCGGCCGGAATTCGACTGGGCCAGCGAACGATCAACGGAACGCGATGTCCGCCTTCCCAGCCATCTCGTTTCATCCCCCGGCGACCGGCGGCTGGATCATGATTGTGATCTTCACGCATCCAGTTGACATGCAGCGTCTCGGCGCCGTTGTCAGAATTGAAAATGACGATCGTGTTGTCGTCAATTTTCAGTTCCTTCAATAGATCCAGCAAGCGGCCAACAATGGCGTCCAGCTCGAAAACGAAATCGCCACGCGGGCCTCCTTCAGTCGCATCGTTAAATTCGTCCGCCGGCAGCACTGGGGCATGTGCGATCTGTGTTGAGAGGACTGCGAGAAACGGTTGGTCGGGTGATTGTTTGACCTGCTGAGTGATGAAGTTTTTCGTCTTTTCAAAAAACAGCAGGTCGGCGTTGATGAAGTCATATCCCGGCGCCATCCAGCCCTCGTCGTTGTCCCAACGCCACTTGCCGCCTGGGTTAGGCAGGTTTTCTCGGTGATGCCGTTGGGATGCCGGCTCTGGCACCATTCCATTTTCGATGTAGACGTACAGCGGATCGGTGTTGGGACAATTGGGCGTAACGAAGGACTCATCGAATCCCCGCCGGTTGGGACCATCCACCAGCGGTGTGCTCTTTTCGTAGTCGATCAATGTTGAATTTTCGAATCCGCCGCCCAGCCGTTTGCCGTCTTTGTCGAGCCAGGTCAACCCAACATGCCATTTGCCGAAGACGCCCGTTTTATAACCCTTGGCTTTCAGCATCTGACCAAGCGTTAGCGTGCCAGGTTTGAGATAGCTGGGTCCGCCCGGACCTTCAAATGCTCCGCCACCGCGGCCGGTCGAACGATAAATCTGCTGGCCAGAATACAAACCATACCTGGAAGGCGAGCAAATGGTGGAAGGGCTGTGAGCATCGGTAAACCGAATCCCCTCACGTGCCATTTGATCCAGTCGGGGCGTTTGATACGCACACTCGTCGTTGTAGCAGGACAGGTCACCCTGGCCGAGGTCATCGGCGTAAACGATGACGATATTCGGCAGCCGGTTGGCGTCGGCTTGATCGTTTTGCCAAGGCGAAGCGATCACTGGCGCGGACGAACATCCCGCGATGGTCAACCAGAGGACTGTCTTCAGATAATACGACATGCGTTTTCCATCGATTCAGTCGGACGAGGTAGCTTGGGCCACTGGCCCGAGTCGTCAAGGATTAAACTTGGATTTAGGTTTGCATTGAAATGACGCGACGATCGGGCGGTTACAAGTAGCTTGGGCCACTGGCCCGAGTCGTCAAGGATTTTGCACAACTGCGAGCTTTCGATTATGATCACGGCCGAATCGGCCATGCTACTGTCACGGCCGAATCGGCCATGCTACTGTCACGGCCGAATCGGCCATGCTACTGTCACGGCCGAATCGGCCATGCTACTGTCACGGCCGAATCGGCCA
>CAZJEK010000282.1:0-7812 GCA_964545005.1 uncultured Pirellulaceae bacterium | reverse complement strand
GGTGGCGCACTTTCAAGCGCCCATTAGTGGCTCACTTTCGGCGCCCCGTGACAATCACTACGCGATTTCCACCACAAGAATTAAACCGATATTCAAAAGCGAACTCCGTCCCGTAAAAGTGTTCTAGACGCGCACGTGTATTTTGGAGTCCAACACCGGTTGATACATCAAGCTGAGTAACCGGGGCCTCATGCTGAGGCTTGTCCACAATCGTAAATTGCACCTTGCCCGGTATGGATTGAATAGACACGACTAGCAACAGCAATTGATATGCCCGAAGACCATGCTTAATCGAATTCTCTACCAACGGAAGCAGCAGAAAGCTGGGCAAACAAAATTCTTCGATACCTTTCTCGACGTGAAGCTGGAATTGAAGCCGTGTTCCGAATCGCATCTGCTGCAACTCCAAATACGATTGGATGAACGCGACTTCGTCTTGAATCCTCACTTTGTGGTCCGCGCCAAGAATCACCTTTAGCAAGCCTCCTAATTTCAGGATCATCGATTCCGCACGTTCAGGGTCTGATTGAGTTAAACTAGCAATTCCATTCAGGGCATTCAGTACACAATGAGGTTGCAATTGGCCCACGAGCAATTCCATCTGGGTAAAATTCAATTCTGCTCGGGCATTAGCTTCGGCAACAGAAACTTCGTGAAGCTCAACACTAGATCTATAGGCAATAAGACACCCCGTGATTCCAACGGCGACCAATAGATGCCACGCAAAATCGTACTGGATCATCAAAATTATCCAGCCCAGTAATCCAGCGGGCGGCTCTGAACTACTTGTTTGCCAGAGGACAAATGCCGAAATAATGTGGTGCGATACTGCCATTGGTAACGCGTAGCAGACAAACAAACATGCAAATCTGGGCCTACTAATACTCGAAAACGAAACAAGCATTTGATGGCGCGCAATTGGAATCGCAAGGACTCCCCACGAGTAGAAATTTACCAGCATCATAATGATGCAGGTTGCCCAAGATAATTCTTCATGGGTGTGGGCATTGGTCGAATAGATCTTCGCACGCACCGCGAACGCAAGTCCGAAAAGAGTTAAGACTATAAACGCAAACAGTGCGATGTACGTCGATCTGCGACCTTGTTGTGTCTCTCTGGCTTTGCCTGCAAGCGGCAGGGCATTCATGTCAGGTTGGAGCTCGGTTCGTCTCATGGCGTTTATTTTACCATGAGAATCGAGTGTGGCTGCAAACATTGGAACCAATTCCTGTCGAAGCTCGCAGCATCGACCAATCAGGCGCAACTCGTGCCTTTGATTGCCCGATTGTTCCAGAAGCCTTAAATGCCTTGCTGCAAGCTGCCGATTCCCTTGTGATGCATTTTGTTCCAAGAATCCCTGTTTTGGTTCCTTTTTGATTGCCAACTTTCGGCGTCTGCCTAGACTCAGCTTCGACCAACGTTTTCAGTACTAAATTGGGAGTCACTATGAGTTTCATCACTCCAGCAATCCGATGCGCAATCACGGCTCTGCTTCTAGTATCCGTATCTTGCATAAGCAACGTTGCGATTGCGGATGTCTTTGTCAGTGCAGCAAGCCGCAATGCCGTCATGCAATTTGACGGATCTGGCAACTACCTCGGAGATTTCGTTTCGTCTGGATTGGGAGGCCTCGCCGACCCACAAGGGATTTCCTTTGGACCAGATGGGCATCTATATGTATCCAGCCACGGAGGCTCCGGAGGGTTAAACGCCGTGTTGCGTTATCACGGACAGACTGGAGCGTTCATCGATGTGTTTGCTACACTTCCCGACATGGTTTGGCCAGCAGAGATTAATTTTTTTAACGATTTGCTCTACGTAAGCGACTTTAGTTTTGGAAGCACTGGTCGGGTGAGTCGTTTCGATCTAAACGGGGCTTTTGTAGACCACTTTGCACAAGGCATTTTCAATGCCGATGGACAAAGCTTGTCTAACGATGGCGACCTATTGGTCAGCAGCTTCCTGGACGATTCAATCAAGCGTTTTGACGGAACTACTGGTCAATTTCTAGGCAATTTTGTATCTAGTGGAACGGGCGGGCTTGACGGGCCACTGGACAATTTGGTCTTGCCTGACGGGACATTTTTGGCGGCAAGTTTTTTTACCGACTCGATCAAGCATTTCGACCAAAATGGCAATTACCTCGGAGATGCTATCACGGGCTTGGATGGCCCCCAAGGGTTAGCGATTGGTTTAGACGGGGACCTTTACGCGGGGAGCTACAATTCTGGAACAATTAACCGATACGACATTAGCACGTTCGATTTCTTGGCAACGCATGTGGACGCGTTAGGCGAAAACACCAACAATTTTGTTTTTCGCGCAGCCGCTGTCCCCGAACCATGTTCATCAGGCGTCTTGGCCATCTTTGCTTTTTTTGCGATCAAACTTCGAAAAAGGCCCAATTAATTGCAAGTGCACACCACCTGCGCCATGCTGTAACGAACAGCTATTCAATCTGACCAGCCATTACATCGAATGACTTCTTGTTTTGCATTTGGACGTCAAATAACCCTCACAGTCTCGAGTGGGTTTTGACACATTTACGAAGGTATGAATTGATGAAAGTAACGTGGACGATTGAGCTACCGCTAACCATCCTGATTTTGGTTAGTGCTTTTGCAGAACAACGAACATTCCTTGTTGGCCAAGATACGTCAAATCCCGAGACACAATTTGGGTACGATGATACACGGCGTTCGCCGACGAGCCTTGAAGAGAAAATTGACAGGTTTAACAATTCCTTTCCCGTGAGCAACAGGCTATCTGGCGTGCTCTTTATAGAACATGGGGATTCAGTAGTTCACCATCGAGCATATGGAATCGCACGAGACAATCAAAATGAGCCAAACCATGTAAATTCTCAATTCTGCATTGCATCAATTACTAAATCGCTTACCAAGGCAATTGCCATCCAGTTGTTAATGGAAGGGAAACTGAGAATCAACCAACCAATATCCGATTGGATAGCGGACTTCCCCCATGGGGATGAGATTACTGTTGAACACCTATTACGGTTTCGTGCAGGCATTCCTCATCGAGTCACTAACTCAATTGATGAGCTTCAGAGTTTTGATTTGAACACGATGGCCTCCCACACCGCCCAGCATGTCGAAAAACATGGTCTCGTCTTTGACCCGGGTTCTAAGTCCAGTTACAGCAGCGCTACCTATTCCCTTCTAGCAAGAATTGTCGAAATCGTGGAACAGGACACGTTCGAAAACGTGCTAGCGAAACGGATCTTTGAACCATGCAAAATGACTCGTACATTTGATGCTGCTGGGGAATCCCGTGAGCAGATCCCCTGCCAGAGCTTTGTCCCCGGAGTTGAATCTAAAGTGCCCGTGCCAACGTTCAATGCATCATTTTTGGCAGGAGCGGGGTCTGTCTGGTCGAATACTTCCGACATTCGAAGATTCGTGTTGGGGCTCCAAAACCCAAAACTATTTCACCCCGCAATTAGGCAAAGCATTGGCAGTGAAGACGGGTTGCATTTGACTGGTGCAACCAAAGGGTTCTACGCCTTTGTTGATGAATATGACGAACTCGACATTCGAATTATCTATCTTGGAAATTCGTGGAATGGCGCGGCGTCTCAAATCCGCAACCAACTCCCAAACATGGTATTGGGCAAGAAATGGTCGATTCCCAAACAACCCAAACGGGGCAATCTTGAATTGTCAAATCGTGACCTGGAAAAATTTGAGGGCGAGTATGCGACCCGACCCGGCGCGGCCATCAACGTGAAAGCTAGAGATGGTGTGCTATGGGTTGCGGATTCTGTTGTATTGCCCATCGACAAGCATTCGTTTTTTCATCAGGTTTGGCATGAGAAGATCAGATTTGTAAAACGAGAGGGCAATGGAAAGGAAAACAACTATGATTTGATACGAAGTGCAGACGACGCCCCATCGACGCTTCACCGAGTGATACTTACCGAAACTCCTCAAACAAAATAGCCGTGCTCAATCTGGGCCCACACTGATGCAGTTGTTTCCTTGCCGAAACTGAGGAACGTTGAATCTGGTCCGTCTATGAAGGTTTAGAAATTGCTCCGATCCCAATACGAGTCAGCTGGTGTGCCTGCAAACCGAATAAATGAAGTATTCTATTTCGCTAGAAATTGTGTGAACATTCACGGCGTTCCAGTTGAAAAATTGCCGGATCAAACTTGGTTCCGTCGTGCCTTATCGCTTGTCCTCGTATTTGTTATTTTCAGTGAGGCATACTCGGAACCATTTGGCTCCCAAAGTGAAGACAGCCGTTCGGTAACAAATTCTGTCTGGACGTCACACGATGTTGCCAACCAGCCTTTCACAAGATATTGCTGCGAATCTAATATTTCGCAAGGTCTATCTTATTTCGTTTCAAAACCTGACCAAGAGGGCAGTTTTCCGCTTGTTCTTTTTGTCCAGGGTTCTGGCTATGGCTCCTTGTTCACGATGAGAGATGAACGAATCGTACCCGAGTATGGACATGCGACTGTTGTTGACGTGTTTGGAAAAACAGCAAACGTAATGATCGTCGAAAAGCCGGGGGTACCCTTTCTATTTGACGCAAGAACACGAGCAAATGGGTTAGGGCCCGAGGCGTTTCACAAACACTTCTCGCTTGATTCATGGTGCGGGGCAATTGAGTCCTGCCTGTCGCACTTTGCCGAAAACAACAAGTTTAATTCGGATAGAATTCTAATTATTGGCCATTCAGAAGGTGGCGTAGTCGTTTCAAGACTCGCTGGAAAATTGAAAGAAAAGGTATCGCATGTTGCATTGCTTGCTGGTGGAGGACCAAGTCAGTTATTTAGCCTGGTTGAGCTTACGCGCAAGGGTGATCTTCTTGCTGATGTTTCAGATTCCCCAGACGAAAGGGTAAATTTTGTCATCTCCCAATGGAACGCGATTTTGGATTCTCCTCAAGACACGACCAAAAGGTTTTATGGATTTAGCTACCTTCGCTGGCATTCCTTTCTGTCGACCTCGCCGGCAGATGAGTTGACGAATGCAACTGCAAAGATCTATGTTGCACAGGGCACAAAGGACAAGGCAGTTTCACCAACATCGGCTAGAATGTTGCACCTGCATCTATTATCAAAGGGGAAAGACGTGCAGTTTGATCTTGTTAAAGGAGCAGACCACTCCTTCGCGATCGCGTCTAATCCCAAATTGGACGGATGGCGAGCGCAGCTGGAGAAAATCAAGGATTGGTTTTCAAAACAGATAAGGTGACATTTACCAACTATTAACTGGGATAGATTGAGGTGGTGCCCGAAGTGGTCCAGCGGCATCTTGTTGCGGCGTTAGACCCTCAAGCACCAGAACCACAGCCGTTTCATAAGGACGCGATAGGAAAGCGAGAATGTGATATCTTCGTCTATAACAACGTCGCGACCGGGGCACAACATATCGCGGAGCTCAACAACGAGACCTTGAAATCAACGGAGTTGAGTCCACGGGATTTCTGTTTACTGACCAGAGCGTGGAACGACCGAAATAGCGCGTTGGCGGTTTCGGAATTGGCGAAGCATGGAATCAAGGCGTGGGTTGAGAAGACACTTCGCGTGCTCTACCGGTTGCTCCAGGCCGCCGGTGTCAAAGCTCACCACGTACCCGGAAACCCTTGAATTGAATCTGACACAAATCTGACACAACGTTGTACAATCTGTTTCCAATCTTCAGGCAACGCCGATGCAACGCAAACAATGGCTTTTGCCGACCCAAGTTCGAAAATGTCCAGCTGAACCAACGCCTTTACAACACAAAATTTTAGATTGACATCGTAGATTCCACGTATTTCCAACGTATATTCACTGCTTTAACAACGTGCTCTACGGAAAAATGTAGCGCTCCGAAACCCGTTGTTGCTAAGTTTATCTGGCACCATGTCAACCGCAATATAATTATTCAACCATTTCTTCCCGCAAATACCGAATTTCAAACTCACATTTCCAACGCTCAGGTTGGTTGGGCTGTTGCTTCGCTTGCGATAACGCCAAAGATTCAACCTGGAAGTCTTGATCGGTTTGGTCGATCGATCGAATGAGCTGATCGATCTCAGCGAGAGTACCTTCAAGCGTTGGAATCGCTAGTCGGTACGCCCGGATGCTTGTCCCCTCGACTCGCGTCAGGGGAATCGAAGAAATACGCATGCGTGGGTTTACGTCAAAACCTGCATTCCGCAGTGTACTGACAATTAGTGGTGCAGGGTCTGTCGATTCCGAAACAAGCGAAATCGACGCACGATTCTTGGCCATCAGTTGTTGGAGCTGATTCATCGACTGGGCGGAATCCGCATACTTCGCCTGTGCATTTGCTGCCACATCGCATGCATTGGCCCAGTCGAAGTAAGTCCAAAGCGCACCGGCAAACGCCATTAGCAGGACGATCGGTATCAATGCTCGATTAGTCATGAATGATATTACATCTCAAGGCAAGCTATCAACGTCGGCAGCGGTCAACCGAAGGGTAAAGTCGGCTGAATAGTCGCTGTCGATGCCTGACTCAAGCCCCGAATCCTTCAGCGAAATTTTAAGCTGCTCGAATTGCTCCAAGTTTGAAACGCTACCAGTCAGTTCAACTGTGTTGCCCTGCAGTACCATTCTTGAAACCTTGAGATCGGGTACTCCCTTTAATCCACGCAGCACGCGAGCCAATAGAGCGACCTGATTCCGGTTTGTTTGGCCAAACTCGGACAGTTCTCCTACTCGTTCAGCCAATTCCAGCTTTGCCGCTAAGAGACTCTCGACTGGTGCGTTGAGACGTTCCTCTGGAAACAGTCTTCTAAACTCGGCCCTGGTCTTGGCGTTTAACGTAGCCGCTTGATGGCGGAGCGATGAAGCACGGAAAGCAAAGGCAATTGCCAACAAGATCAATCCGACGGCGGCAGCCAAACCCGCGTAGTCCCAGATCGAATGCGCTTGACGTCCGAGGCCGGCATGCTCGTAGAATTGCTCCGCAAAATTAAGCTGCTCAGCTACTTTAGGCGCCGCCCCAGCTCCAAAAACGTCGCCCATCAGTTCTTCGTAGCCAAGCCGTTCTGCGGTTCCGGCACACTCAAAGTTGACGCCGTTTTCAACAATTAACTCGTTGGCAGAATTCACAAAATCCAGCTCTGCTTGCGATTCAGGCAGTCCGACTTGGTAAATCCAATCAAGCCAATTTTCCGATTCTTGAAGATACTCGGTTGCACGAGAGCCGACGATAACCGCATTGCAATTCCGCGGGGCAAACAGCCCAAGACGGGCAACGGCGATCAGCAAATTCGTCGAAGACACCAACCCAAAACGAATTTGGTGATTCGACTCAAGACATCGAAGCAGCGGCGCAATCATCGGTGTGTTTGCAACTACGACTTGCTGATTGTTCGGCAGTACGATCACTGACATCGCTTCAGCATCAAGCGGCAGTTCTTGCTCAAGCGAAAACTTCAACTCATCAAGGCGTCCTTCACTTCCGACCGCGTGATCGATGGAGACGGGAAAGAAAAACTCCGATGGCAACCCGAGCCCAATTCGAGAACGCTGTGAAGCGCCTAGCTCAGAGAATAAACCATCAATCAAATCCGCAGCGGACGAGGAGTCTTCAAAGATGTCAATGTCCGCCGACCTGGACTTCACTCGCTCGCCAGAGACGATAGTCGCTTGATTGCGATTGAGCAGAAGAAAGGCGTCCAGTTTCACCGCAAAATTACCTTTGCGCCAGGCTCAGTGTTCGAGTTTGACCTTGAAGCGAAACGACCACTGAATCGGCGTTGATCTTCTCCACCAGAACCTCCTTCGCTTTGTCACCTTCTCTGCATCGAAACTTGGTGTTTTCG
>CAZJEK010000281.1:0-7853 GCA_964545005.1 uncultured Pirellulaceae bacterium | reverse complement strand
TCCTGGTGCTGGATCCCTAAGACTACGAATCGGGCGAATGACCAAACTTTCGCAGTGCGAAAGGCGACTTAGACACTCGTTTCTCGATACCAACGCAATCCCAGCCAACGAACCGCATTCAACAGGCAGACTGAAAACAAAAGCTGGTAAACATTGATCGCTATAAAGGTTGGCAACTCATTGCTTGCATTCGGCATGATGAACGCCAGCAAAACCATTTCCAGCCCACCGCAGGCTGCGGCCCAGGCCAAGGATCCGACCAGCCACTTGCGCCACCGTTGAGTGACGAATGTTCCCCACATCAGTGGCAACACACTGAGCGCATTGCCGATCGCCAGAATCAAGAAAATGGACCAGTCCTGAACATCAAAATCGAATTGAAATTGGATCATCGGCAAGACAAATCTTGCGATTGCCACGACAACGGCAGAAACGGTGGTCCAGAAAAAAATCTGCTTCAAACCAAACTGAGTTTCCTCGATTTGAATTGTATCTGCTGGTTGCCGACGTTGTGTCGTGTGGCGGCGTTCCAGTCGCCAACCTTTGCGGCGAATTGGCCACAAAGGTATCTGATAGATGACCCATTGAAGGCAAACGATACCAAAGAAGATCGCTGGAATACCTGGCCGGGCAAACCGGAAAAACGCCGCGATGGATGACCCCACCACCAGCATCGCAAACGCACCACCAGCGATACGCGTCAGCAGTCGCAGCGGAGACATCACCGTCAAGGTCGAAATCAAAACGACCTGTGCAAAATGAAAGCCGATCGCAAATCCGATAAAGTTCTGCGCCCAGCCGAATGATGCGTTGGGAGACAATCCGAAACCGGTGATCAACACGTTCCCCAACACACACGCCCCAGCGATGAGGCAAATCAGTGCCAGTAGTCGGAGTCGTTCGCGTTGTTGATCCATGAATCGGAACCCGGAGGGACGTGGAAACCAGTCAGTTTCAAGCCTTGTCCCACAGATTATCGAGAAACTCGTTGGCGCAATCCAGATGTTTTTGTCGCTTCTCCTGATCCATGCGACGAGCGGTTGCGCACATCATCGCCCACCGTGGATTCTCGGATAGGTCATCGATATGATTCCAGATCCAACGCCAATACAATCCATCCCAAATGTCACACCACGGCCCTTTCTTCCAATGGCTCATTTTGCGGATGTAGGATGAGCCGGAGAAATAAGGTTTGGTGGTAATCAACCCACCGTCGGCATGTTGGCTCATGGCATAGACATTCGGAACCATCACCCAGTCATAGCTGTCGATGAACAATTCCATGAACCAACGATAGATATCTCGGGGTTGGATTTCACATAAAAACATGAACCCACCCAGCACCATCAAGCGTTCGATGTGGTGACAATAACCCGTTTTCAAAATTCGCGAAATCGTATCATCGATCGGATCGATGCCTGTCGAGCCATCGTAAAAGCAAATGGGCAAGGCATGCCGATGATCCCAATGATTTGCGTTTCGCATCTGGACGCCCAGGTCCTCGTAGGTGGCGCGGATAAATTCCCGCCAGCCGATGATCTGTCGCAGAAATCCTTCCAATGAGTTGAGCGGGACATCCGATTGTTCGGCATGTTTCAGAGTCGCGTCGACAATCTGCTGGGGCGTTAGCAAGCCAATGTTCAAGGCTGGTGTCAGCACACTGTGCCACAACCAGGATTCGCCTTCGACAATCGCGTCTTCGTAATCACCAAACAGATCAAATCGTTTTTTCAGAAAGTGATCCAGCCAATTCTCGGCGGCGTGGTGGGAGGTGGCGAAGTACAAATGTTCCACTGATCCCGGATGGTCAGCGAAATGCTGTTCAACATATTCGACCGCGTCCTGATCAAACGAATCTCGTTTCGGTTGCGAGATGGCTGGAATTTGATCCAGCATTTTCCGGGGGACCTTTTTGCGATTTTCTTCGTCGAAGCTCCATTTTTCGCCGACTGGATTGCCATCGTCGTCGACCAGGATCTGCAACCGTTTCCGTTGCCATTTGTAAAAGTCTGCCATGAACCAGCGTTTGCGTTGTTGGCGGTAATCCTGATTGTCGGCAGTTTCGTTCAGGAATCCCGGCGTAGGCAAGTATTTGACTTCCAGACCCAGTTCCCGGGCATCTCGATCCAGTCGTTTCTCGAGCATGAAATCGACCGGCTCGGAGACGCAAAGTTTGGCTGGTTTCCCTTTGATCGACTTGGCGATCGAGGCCAGTTGTCGCTTCAGTGATCCAGGTTTGGAATCGTAGTCGAGGTACTCCGTTCGATATCCCTCTGATTCCAGCCAATGCTGGTAACGCTTCATGGTAGCGCGGTGCAGCCACAGTTTTTGCTTGTGAAACTTGGCCGGATAATGGGAATCACCAAAAAACAGGCTGTCTTCGATCAGGACACAACGAGACGGCTTCAGTTCCAAACCAGGATGAGGTTGAAACAGCTGATGGGGAAAAATAAGCAGATGCACGGTGTGTCTTTGGATTCTGAAAATGATAAAGTGATCAGCGACAATCGGCCGGATACCGACACGTTATGAAGTTGCACTAATGCGGCGATCACTTGGAAATGGAAACTCGACGCGTGAGCGAGGGCTACACCGATGCGTGTTTTCCCTCGCTTACGCTTCGGGTATCCAGAACCCTGCAACTTCAAACTACTCGCAACGCTTCCTAACCGAGATTTTGAACTTAAATTCACGATAGGCGAACGACATGAGCGAAGGAAAGGTTTTTGGAAACAAGGCCACTCCCCGGGGAGCGTACCCCCATTTGAAACGAGCGGGCGATTTCCTGTTCCTTTCGGGAACCAGTTCCCGTCGTGCCGACAACTCCTTCGCCGGCGTGGAACTGGTCGACGAGATGGGAACCAGGCGTTTGGATATCGTCGCTCAGACGCGAGCGGTGCTGGAGAACATCCGGGACTACCTGGAATCCGAGGGGGCGACCTTGGCCGATCTGGTCGATGTCACGGTGTTTCTGGTCAACATGAATGACTTCGCCGGTTACAACCAGACGTATGCGGAATTCTTTCAACCCCAATCCGGACCGGCGCGAACCACCGTCGCCGTTCACCAACTGCCACATCCCGATCTGTTGATCGAAATCAAAGCGACTGCCTATTGTCCGGTTGGTTCCCAGGAGTAGCCGATATGACACATCACCCGGTGCAGAATTTTATTGGCGGCAGGTTTGTTAATCCGGTCAACGGCAGTTGGTTGGACAACATCGATCCGGCTCGCGGTACGGTGGCCGGCCAGGTGGCGAACTCCGATGCCGATGATGTGCGGCTGGCAGTCGACGCGGCTTCGTCAGCGACAACAGAATGGGGCCAATTGCCAGTCGAACAGCGTTCAGCGGTATTGAATCGGATGGCCGATTTGATCGATCAACGCTGCGAATCGTTGGCGCAAGTAGAGTCGGAGGATGGGGGAAAGCCCATCAAGCGCGCACGATTGATCGAGATTCCTCGGGCGGCGGCGAACTTTCGGTTTTACGCCGCTTCGGCAATTTCATTTGCTTCGGAATTGCACGACAGCCGAGGCCAGCAGGCGGTCAACATGACCTTTCGCCAGCCGCTGGGTGTGGTCGGCTGTATTTCGCCCTGGAATCTTCCGCTGTATCTCTTGACCTGGAAAGTCGCTCCCGCCCTGGCGACCGGTAACTGCGTGATTGCCAAACCCAGCGAATTGACGCCAAGAACTGCGTTCGAACTGGGGCAAATCGCGATCGACGCTGGACTGCCGCCAGGTGTACTGAATATCGTTCAAGGATCGGGACCGACTGCCGGTCAGGCCTTGCTGGAACACCGGCAGATCAAAGCGATCTCGTTCACGGGAGGGACCAGTACCGGCCGACACGTCGCCAGCACCTGTGCGCCCCAACTGAAAAAGTTCTCCTTGGAACTGGGAGGCAAAAACCCGAACATCGTGTTCGCCGATGCGAATTACGATCAAGCCTTGCAGACCTCGGTGATGACGGCGTTTGCCAACCAGGGGCAAATCTGCCTGTGTGGGTCTCGATTGCTGGTGCAGCGGGAAATTTATCAGCAATTCAAACAGGACTTTGTCGATTTGGCTGCCAAGTTGAGAATCGGCGACCCGGCTGATGAACAAACGGAACTGGGTGCCCTGGTTTCGCGCGATCATTTTGAAAAAGTCAATCGATATCTGGAAATTGCCAATCAAGGGCAGCAGGGAGAACGTGTTCTTTGCGGCGGAAACTCGGCAACGGTGCCTGGGTTGGAGGGTGGTTTTTTTGTCCAGCCCACCGTCGTTGAGGTGACGTCGAATCAATGTACGCTGAATCAGGAAGAGATTTTTGGGCCGGTGGTCACGATCATGCCCTTCGACACTGAAGCCGAAGCAATTGAATTGGCCAATGATGTTGACTTTGGATTATCGGCTACGATCTGGACCAGTAACTTGAACCGCTCGATGCGTGTTTCTCAAGCGCTGGATGCGGGCGTGGTGTGGGTCAACACCTGGTTGATGCGAGACTTGCGAACCCCGTTTGGCGGGATGAAATCATCCGGTGTTGGTCGCGAGGGTGGGCTGGAATCGTTGCGGTTTTTTACCGAACCGAAAAATGTCTGCCTGGCCTATCAAGCCGACGAACCAACCTGACCGCCTACCGATGGATCGATCGCCGCACGGCATTGCCGTAGAAATGCAGGGGGCGATAGGGCCGTAGTTCAATCGGAGTCGATCGCAGACAATCTCGGTCCTGCTCACGAGCAATCACGTAGGGGTACCAACCAGTGGGAGCTCCCGCTGGCCTGACAATGGCAGCAAATACCCCCGGTTCACGTATCGGCGTTAACATCCCTCGCAAAGGTGACCGGCTAGATTGGATCACCGGTCCGTTGGAAAAAACGTTTCGGATCGGCTGTTGTGCTTCGGCAGACTCAGCTACCAAGCATGCGGTGGCGAAAAAAAGAAACAAAGAAGTTATCTTGCGGAACATGGTGTCAGTTTTGTATTTGGTCGGGGATTTCTTCAGGTGCTGGTCGATCCAACTGCGATTCCTTCACGAGTTTAGCTCGCTGTCATGCGTGTTCAAGCGCAAACGGACGCAATTGAATCCGGTAGTGAAAACTTGTCACCTGAGACTCAGGTGTCAACCTCTTTCTCATCAGTTTCGATAAGATTGCAGGTTGTCATGGCCAGCATTCGTTTCGTAGGGCCATCGATTCATCGCAGCCTCCCAGTAAAAATAACACGATGCGAATTCCCTCAGATGACACCGACCCAATCCAGGATGAAGGCAGCTATTTGTGCGATCACTGCGGAGAAGAAATCGTGGTCCCGATCGATATTTCTCAGGGTGACCAACAAGACTATGTCGAAGACTGCCCGGTTTGTTGCCATCCGAATTTGATTCATGTCGACCTACAAGATCCTGATCAACCGCGAATCTGGAGTGAACCGACCGACTGATGGGATCGTCATCTGCGGCGAAATGAGTTTTCTTACCAGCTTGGCCTGGAAATGCTCGGCGGGATGTGCATCGTGACCGCAAACGAGGAAACGTTGCACAAGGTATCGAAAACCATGCGGCAGCTGGAGAAAACGTTTGTGGCTGCCGTGCGTTAACCAGTGATTGGCGTCAGTGATATTTTTGCTCTGCCGAAACCATTGTTCCGTCTCGGGATATGTGCCTTTTAGCCCACTCGTTGCCCAGCTTTGGCCCACGTTAAGGCACATTGAACTTCGAGTGGAATTGGAGTTCGTCCACCTAAATGCCGCTTTGGTGCAATAAGACGTTGAAATGACTGTTGCTTGCCTCGAGAAAGATCAACCCGGTCATTCGCTTTGAGGTGATGGCACACGTTTTGCGGTCAACAGGATCAGCGCTTTCTAAATGAAAGGGGGGTGATTCTCGGCTGAAGAGCTCAGGCACTGCTTATCAGCTCCCTTGGATTTGAATTATGGGAGACCAGCATGATCAGGTTGGATTGTTTTCTCGCTTTGTTGGTTGTGGTGTTCAGTAGCATGGTTCAGCCATGTGCTGCCGAGATGGTGACGATCACTGATCTTGACGATTCATACATTACAGGAAGTTTGATCTCCGGAACCAACAGTGACAACTTTGGTGGCAGCGGTATTTTAAGCGCGTATCGGAATGCTCACTTATGGGGCGATACGCTAGTCCGCGCAAATCAAATTTTTGGAACAGGATCTTCCCAGATTCCAAACGATGCCGAGATTGAATCCGCAAGCTTGCACATCTGGCTGGATGTTTCGTGGAGCGGTGGAACAAATACCTATACTCTTTTTCAACTGGATCAGGACTGGTCAGAAATGACGGTCACGTCAGCTAATTATGGGCGTGTCGCGGATCATTCCATTGGAGGGCCTGTCGATTCAGTAGCCGGCCCAACCTCGAATACCTACACCAACACAGAGTATGTATTCGATGTAACCGATAGCGTTTCAAATTGGCAATCGGGACAAAACAATTATGGTTGGGGGTTAACGGCCACTTCTGCACGCAATGAGTTCTTTTCCAGCGAATCGACATCGGCCTCATTCCGCCCGTTTTTAGTCGTTAACTTTGGTGCCGTTCCGGAACCCAGCTCTTTGATGGCGTTCGGGCTGGCTAGTGTAGTGGTCATGTTGCGTCGAAGTCGGACGAAGTCCAACGTCGCACAAACCAGCGACTCTTGAAATTGAGGTGGCGATCGGTTCCGTTTTGTTTTGGGATGCAACGCCCAGTATGCTAATATTGTTGCTGCCACACTTTTACTCGTTCGAAACCGTCGTTTTTTCTAAATCGGGGACATGCCATGTCGCGGCTGAACTACTCACCTTGGGCACTAACATGCTGCTTGGCCACATTGCTGATTGGTGTCAAACAGGTTGATGCTCAGGAATTGCAATCGAGTTCTATTTCGGTGTCGACTTCAATCGCTGGTGACGACTCTGAATCAGCCAAACAACGCCAGGCACTGACTGCCGACGACGTTGATCGCAAACTGGAAGAAGTCGTCGCCGATGCAGGGTTTCGATTTGACGATGAGCTCTGGATCGATATCGAAAGTGAACTGGAAAAGACCTTAGGCATCTCGATTGAGCTCTCACCCAGTGTCGAGGATGACCTTGCCCCCGATGATGCCGTTTCGTTTGCTATCGAGTCTGTCTCCTACCGGGTCGCACTCAATCGTTTGCTGGCCACAAAAAATGCCGCCTTCGTGGTCCAGCAAGGCTTGTTGGTGATCATCTCGCGGGACGATATTGAAGATCCGCAATATCGCCGAACCATGATCATCGATTGTCGGCAATTGCTGGACAGCATTCAGGCGGCCGAGGAAGCGTATCCGACGGCGACGGTCGATTTGAATCGCGCTCTGCCGGAGAGGGGCACGTCAAGCCTGGTATCGCGGGCCAGCGGCAGAACCGCCAGTCAACGACTGGCCGAGGTTGTCCGCGCTTCCGTCGACCAGGAAGTATGGCGAGACTCTGGTAATGGATTGGGCAGTTTCGAAATGATCGGCGGCCGGTGCGTCGTTACTGCCGACGAATTCACCCTGGACCAGGTCACCGACATGATTAACCGTTTAAAACAGGTATTCCAAGAGTCCCACGGGAGCTGACGACCATCCTGTCCAGTTTTTTCGGCGAATGCCGTAAGTAGCTTGCGCGATTGGTCTGGGAATCTAACGTTTCGTTCGTCGCCTTTCGCGGAGAGCCTGACATTTTTTGTGGTCGCCAAAAGTAGCTTGGGCCATTGGCCCGAGTCCGCAGGGGTTTCGCTCAATGCCGAGTTTTTTCTGCGGTCACGGCCGAATCGGCCATGCTACATAACTTTCGCGGAGAGCCTGACATTTTTTGTGGTCGCCAAAAGTAGCTTGGGCCATTGG
>CAZJEK010000280.1:6603-7952 GCA_964545005.1 uncultured Pirellulaceae bacterium | reverse complement strand
AAACGAGATGGAGCCAGACGCGAGAAAGAGACTGAGGCATACGTTTGCCTTGTTCATAAACAGGAAAAGTAAAAGGCCAGGCCTTCGGCCCTTTTTAGCGAATAGATGAATCTAAACCCAGCCCTGCAGGCTGGGCTGGGCAAACGGCTGGCCCGTTGGGCCGAAGAATTCGGGCGTGTTCGGCACGTTGATCAGGCAAAAGAAGCGTCAGCCTTGCTTGACTGAACTTTTTCCAGTGCAGCCCTACACCCAAATTTCTCTCAAGCTAGTGCCGCGTCAAGTATTGATTTTGGGGTTGGCACTTCAATTTAGCGATTGGTTTTTCGGGCAGGATGAATCGCCGATCCCAATTCTTGAGCTAGACGCTGCACTAGTGCCGCGTCAAGTATTGATTTTGGGGTTGGCACTTCCATTTAGCGATTGGTTTTTCGAGCAAGATTGACTCGCCGATCCCAATTCTCAAGTTAGACGCGGCACTAGCGCCAAGGCCGCTGGAAATTGCCGCCTTTCGCAATGAATTCGTCGTTAGCGAAACAACCACAGAGACACAGAGCCCACGGAGAGACTAAATTTGTTTCCAGCCGATTGGGCTCTGGTCCCGGACCTTAAAAGTTGCACCTTATTGCTTTTCACTCCGCAACCAGGTTTGCCTGCGAGGAAAATTGAACTCAAATCGCCTCGAAGGGGCCGTCTTCAATAGCTTGGGGCGGAAGCCCCAAGAATAGCTAATCGACCGGGAAACCACGTTTTCTCAATAACGCACCGGTATCAACGGGGCGACCGCGAAACTTCTTGAATCCTTCTGCCGGATCGATGGTGTCGCCCACGGACATGATGTTGTCGTACAGACTTTTCGCCAGCTCCGGTTTGTAGTACGAACCCGCTTCCTCAAATACTTCTGCGGCATCGGCTGTCAGAGCGTCGGACCACAGGTAACTGTAATAGCCTGCTGAGTAACCGTCGTCGGCAAAGATGTGTGAAAATTGCGGTGTCCGGTGACGCATCACAATTTCACTGGGCATGCCGAGTTCTTTCAGCGTATCGCGCTCGAATTGGTCCGGATCGATCTCGACATCCCCGGCCAGATGCAATTTCATGTCGACCAACGCACTCGCCAGGTACTCGACGGTGGAAAAACCTTGATTGAACGTGGCTGCGTTTTCAATTTTTTCCAGCAGCTCTTTGGGCATGGGTTCACCCGTTTCATAGTGCACCGCAAACCGTTTCAATACTTCCGGCGTCGACAACCAGTGCTCATTCAATTGTGAAGGAAACTCGACATAGTCACGTGGAACCGATGTCCCAGCCTGCGACGGATACTTGACATCGCTGCACAGCCCGTGCAGGGC
>CAZJEK010000280.1:0-6593 GCA_964545005.1 uncultured Pirellulaceae bacterium | reverse complement strand
GCGTGTCCGATCTCGTGGAACAAGGTATCCGCGTCATCCCTGGATATCAGTAGTGGCTCTCCATGTTTAACTTTTTTAAAGTTGGAGTTGTTGGAGACGATTGGCGTCACGGGTTGGGCCATGTTCCGCTGGACTCGATAAGCCGTCATCCAGGCGCCACTGCGTTTTCCTCGTCGGGCAAACGGATCGAAATACCACAGACCGACGTGTTTTCCATCACGAGTAACTTCGTATACCGAAACATCAGGATGAAAGACTTCGACATTGTTGACTGGCGTGAACTGGAAACCATAAAGTTCACCGGCGGCCCACATCATGCCTTCCCGGAGTTTATCCAATTGGAGGTAAGGCTTGACCTCATTGAAGTCGAGATCGTATTTGGCTTTGCGTACTTTTTCGGCGTAATACCGATAGTCCCAGGGCTTGATGGTGATGTTGGCCCCTTCGGAATCAGCGACTTGCTGCATGTCGGCGACTTCTTCTTTGACCCGCGCGACGGCTTTCGGCCAAACCTTCATCATTAATTCCATCGCCGTTTCAGGCGTCTTTGCCATCTGGGGCTCCAGCCGCCAGTGGGCGTGAGTTTCGTAACCCAGCAATTTGGCGCGCTGGGCACGTAGCCGCAGGATTCGAGTAATAATTTGATTCGTATCGTATTCGCCGCCGTTATCCCCTCGACTGTAATACTTGGTCCAAACCGTTTCTCGCAGGTCGCGATCATCGGCATAAGTCAGAAACGGTTCCATGGACGACCTGGTGTTGGTCACACACCACTTGGCGCCCTGTTCATACTCGTCGCCACCAATAGACTCAGCGGCTGATGCCATGGCGTCGATCGTGCTTTGAGGAAGTCCGGCCAACTGTTGTTCGTCACGGATCCAGGTGACGTAATTCTCTTCGTCGTGCAAGACGTTTTGGCTGAACTGAGTAAACAGGCCTGCCAACTGTTGGTTGATCTCGGAAAGCTTTTGCTTCTCCTGTTCATTCAGTTTTGCACCTTGCCGGACGAAATTCTCGTAGCGATCTTTGGCCAATCGTTTCTCGGCCGGCGTCAAGGTTTCCATTTGGTCGCTGTTGTAGACCGCTTCCAATCGCTTGAACAGCTTGGTGTTTTGGGTGATCGAATCAAAAAACTTGGAAAGCTTGGGCGCGATGACTTTCTCGATATCCGGCATTGGCCCGAGGTTCAAATTTGACGAGTGGACACCGAAGATCGACTGCAGCCGATCAAGTGGTTGACCGGCTTTTTCCAGCGCCACGAAGGTGTTCTCAAAAGTCGGTTCGGCACTGTCATCAGCAATTTTCTGGATCTCGTCTTGAGCTTGCTTGATGGCTGCATCGAACGCCGCAGGGAATTCAGTCGCATCGACCATTTTCCAGGGGGGCACGCCACCATAGGGTCCAGTCCAGGGTTTCAGTAAAACCGATTGGGATTCCTGCATCTTGGCTTTCGCAGTTGTTTGAGCGTGAACGGATGGTGTAAGGATGCAACTTGCCAGGACGATCGCCCCGGTCAGGATTGCGCTGGTGAATGGATGACGTTTCATAGGTCGACTCGTTGAAAACGTAAGGGAGGTTCAGCCAATGCGCATTTTTAGAAGTTGCATTGCTGTGGAAACCCGACGCGTAAGTTTAGAAGTTGCGCACTTTTGGAAACCCGACGCGTAAGCGAGGGAAAAACACGCATCGGTGTAGCCCTCGCTCACGCATCGGGTTTCCATTTCCAAGCAAAAACTGCGATTAGTGCAACTTCAAAATGCGGTTGGAATGGAACCGATTAGTTTAACGGTTGTTGGTAGGGATGAAATACATCACGCGATAATGTCGTGGATCACGTGTGCTTTTTCGACCCCCGTCAATCGCTGGTCCAGACCCTGGTAGGGGAAGGTCAGTCGTTCGTGGTCGATGCCCAGCAAGTGCAACATGGTTGCATGCAGGTCGCGAACATGGACCGGGTTTTCCACGACGTTGTAGCTGAAGTCGTCGGTCGCTCCATATTCCATTCCGCCACGAATCCCGCCCCCGGCCAATAGGGCACTGAAGCAACGTGGGTGATGATCGCGACCGTAAATGTCGTGAGTCAACTGTCCCTGGCAATAAACCGTACGCCCAAACTCTCCGGCCACCACGACCAGGGTACCCTCCAGCAGATCGCGTTGATCGAGATCTTGAAGCAACGCTGCAATCGGTTGGTCAACGTCTTTGCACTGTGCCTGCAAGTGCACGGGCAAGTTGCTGTGGTGATCCCAGCCACGATGGAACAGCTGAACGAAACGCACGTTGCGTTCGGCCATCCGGCGAGCCAACAGGCAATTCCTCGCGAACGAGCCCGGATTGTTGACCTCCGGGCCGTACAGATCGAGAGTTGCTTGCGTCTCTTGTTTCAAATCAACCAGTTCCGGTACTGAGGTTTGCATCCGAAACGCCATTTCCTGTTGAGCGATCGTAGTCTGGATTTCGGGATCGCCAATCTCGCCGTAATGCTTCTGATTCAGCTTGGCCAGAGAATCGAGCATGCGACGACGAATGGGGCCGTCGACACCCTGTGGGTTGGACAAAAACAAAACTGGATCGCCGGTTGTCTGGAAACTGGTCCCCTGAAACTTGGAGGGTAAAAATCCGCTTCCCCAGAGTCGAGAATAAAGCGCTTGGACGTTGACGCGGCCGCCCCAATAGGCAGATGGCAGCACAATGTAATCCGGCAAATCCTTGTTCATCGATCCCAAGCCGTAACTTAGCCAGGCACCGATACTGGGTTTGCCAGGAATCTCCGAGCCAGTACAAAACGAAGTCTTGCCTGGGTCATGATTGATCGCTTCGGTGTGCATCGATTTGACAAGGCACAACTTATCGACATGCTTGGCAACATTGGGTAACAGTTCACTCATGTACAGGCCGCTGTCGCCCTGCTGCTGGAATTTGAACTTGGACGGCGCAATCAGCTTCTCCTTCCCTCGCGTCATCGTGGTGACCCGTTGGCCCTGCCGAATTGACTCTGGTAATTCAGCGCGGAACAGCTTTGCCAGGTCAGGTTTATAGTCGAATAAGTCAATCTGACTGGGCGCACCGGCCATGAACAAAAAGATAACTCGCCTGGCCTTGGCGGCGATCGGCTGATCGATCGCGGCAGCGGAGCCAACTCGGGGAATCAGTGAATGGAACGCAGCAGCGCCCAATCCCATGCCGGTATTTAACAAAAAGCGACGGCGGTTTTGCAGGTGTTCTTGATCCATGGTTTAGTTCCTCGATTTGGTAATGTCGAGGTTGTAGAGCGTATTGATAAGGACCGTCCAGGCGGCCAACTGCTGTTTCGCGTCGGCGTCCAACCCCTCGACTCCTGCGCAAGCCTGTTCAGCAAGCTCGGGTTGCTGTTGGTAGTGATGGCCCGCGTCTTGCAACAACTGCTGCAGCGTATCGACTTCTTCTTGATCGGGTACCTGACAGGTCACCTGTTGCCAGGCAAAATCGATACGCTGATCCTCGGGAAGTGCGATTACCTCCCTGGCCAACGCGCGAGCCGCTTTCATGTATTCTGGTTCGTTCAGCAGCAACAGGGCCTGAGAAGGGGTATTGGTTCGTTCTCGTCGAGCGATGCAGGCATCTCGCGTCGGCGCGTTCAGGATCGTCATTTGCGGCGGCGGCATACCCCGTTTCCAATAGGTGTAGACGCTGCGACGATAGATCGCGTCTCCAGAATCCGGCCGGAATCGCTCGTTGATCATCGTAACGGCTTTCCATAGTCCGTCCGGTTGGGGCGGCTTGACGCTGGGACCGTACATTTTGTCGGATAGCAATCCGCTGGTCTTCAAAATTTGATCTCGAATGACTTCGGCGTCGAGCCGGAATCGACTGCCTCGAGCCAGCATGCGATTTTCGGGGTCGGTTTTGATTTGTTCGGGGGACGCTTCCGATGCCTGCTGGTAGGTCTGCGACATCACGATTTGTTTCATCAACGCTTTGACGTCCCAGCCAGATTCGACAAACTCAACAGCGAGGTGGTCCAATAACTGGCGATGCCGTGGGACTTCGCCTTGAGCTCCAAAATCTTCTGAAGTCTTGACCAGTCCCACTCCAAACAATTGCTGCCAAAAACGATTCACCGCCACCCGCGCAGTCAGCGGATGCTCGGGAGATACCAGCCAGTTAGCCAAATCCAATCGTGAGGCCGTTTCGGCTGTCTGGGCCAGCGGCGGCAGGAATGACGGCGTTCCCCGGGGCACTTGTTCGCCGGGCGAGTCATATTGTCCGCGCTGCAATACATGAGTCGGCCGCAGCTCATCCCGTTCCCGCATTACCATCGCGTAGGGAACGGAACGATCATAGGCATCTCGTTCCCGTTGAACGCGCTTCTTGTTTTCCTGCGTTTGTTTCAACTCGTCCTGCAGGGCTTTCAATGCCTCGATCAACAATTGGGCCTGCTCTGACGTAACATCATCAGCCGCTTGTGCCTGGGCATTGTCCTTGATCTGTTGCTCCAGCCGTTGGATTTCGTTTTGGGCCGTTTTAAGTTGCTCATCAAACGCGTTCAGCTTGTTTTGCTGCGCTTCGTCGGCCAAAGAAATGAAGGGAGGTTGCAGACCGTTTTTGGGAAACGCAACTGTTTCAGGAGCGGCATCGATATTATCGAAGAATGCATACAGCGAATAAAACTCTTTCATCGAGATTGGATCGTACTTGTGGTCGTGGCACTGCGCACAATGCAATGTCATTCCCATGAAAGCTGTCCCAAAAGACGTCACGCGGTCGATCACGTTTTTGTGAAAACTTTCCTCCGGTAATGCGGTGCCGCGATCAATGATCAAGTGCAGCCGGTGGAAAGCGGTAGCTGTCAGCTGGTCTTTGGTCGGGTTCTCATACAAGTCTCCCGCCAACTGATCTTTTGCAAATTGATCGTAGGGCAGGTTGTCATTGAATGCGCGAATCACCCAATCGCGATACGCGAAATGATTGCGGTAGAAATCTTTGTGCATCCCGTTGGTGTCGGCATATCGAACGGCATCCAGCCAGTATCGAGCCATGTGTTCACCGTACCGGGGTGATTCCAGCAACTGATCGACATACTGTTGGTACGCTCGATCGTGGCCCAGCTGTTGACGCTGTTCCAGGAATTTGTCAACCATCTCCGGCGATGGAGGCAAGCCGGTCAAGTCCAGTGCAACTCGTCGCGCCAGTGTGCGGCCATCGGCCGATGAGGCTGGCTGCAATCCCCATTGCTGCAATTTGCTGTAGACCAGCCGATCGATAAAGTTGCCAGCCCAACGCTGGTTTTCCACTTCCGGGAGCGGCTGCTTTTCAGGTTTGACAAAAGCCCAAAACTGTTCGTACTCGGCGCCTTGCTCAATCCAACGCTTGATCAAATCCAGTTCGTCATCGTTCAGCGGTTGTTTGTGAGACGAAGGTGGCGGCATGATCATCGATTCATCATGCGTGGTAAGTCGATTCCAGACTTCGCTGTCCTTCAGTGACCCCGGCACAATCGCATAGTCGTGAGCAGCTTCCTGTTCGTCGAGTCGCAAGTCGGCCTGGCGAGAATTGGCGTCCGGTCCATGGCAGGCAAAGCACCGGTCCGAGAGAATCGGTCGAATGTCCTGCGTAAACGAGACAGCTTGGTCGACCGGCTGCTGGGCGATCCCGATGACGGTAAACAGGGGTAGGAACACCAGGCTGAAGACGAATCGGTGAATCATTGACTGCCACATGAGCCTATCGATGGGATGGAAGTGGGATGCGGGCCGAGCTTTTATTGTAGACGATTCACGCTGACGGTCGAATCGTTTGACCAGTCGACCAAATTGACGCACCTGAATTCGATACACGAAAGATCAATTGTTGGAAGGTATCGGTCCACGATACCGAGTTGCGCAAGGGCTTGCGGATCGTTGTCCGGGATCTCGCAGGCCTTCAGCAGAACTAGCTGGGGAATCGACAGTTTAACGGCCAACCAGGCGGCAATCGAATCGCTGGTCACATCCCAGCTGCAAGGCAAGTCGCATTTCAGCCGACGTAGAATCGACTCAGTTGACAGGATTACATTGGTTGGGCCGTCATCAGCCTGTTGCCAGCGATCAAGCTGGTCGCAAGAACTGACTTGCGGCCAGCTTGGGAACCAGCCCGCCAACAGGTTCGCCGTCAGGCTCATCGCCGATATCGCCGCCCAGTGAATGGACGTTGCGGAGACGGTCTGGGTTTGGTCAAACCTGCGGACCTCATCCGCCCAGCGACCGCCACCAGTGAGCCAGACATTGCGAGGTTCTGGATTCTTCTTCAACCATGCCTGGACCAACTGTGGCGTTTGTGTTGCTTCAAAAAGACTGCCGCCCAGTTTAATGATTCGGATGTCAATGGGCGTGGGCATGGTGAATACAAGGTCGTGTTTGAACTGCGGAGCTGCGAATCAAGACGACTTTTCAAAATAGAGGTAAAAGTAAACGGCCATGCCAAAATCCGTTGCATCGGTCGAAACCAACCTCCAGCCCTGTGCTCCCATTTCGTCTAGCTTGGCCTGAATATCGTTGGAAGAAGCCTCGATAATGTGCTCTTTGTTTGCGAACAGCTTGGTGTAGTAGATAAGAGATTCGAGTTTGTATTTCATG
>CAZJEK010000279.1:0-7976 GCA_964545005.1 uncultured Pirellulaceae bacterium | reverse complement strand
CTCGACTGTATGGGCGGCATGCCCGTCCAGGACTTCGTTCGGCAATTGAATTGCTGACAGATCGCTGGTCAGATCCAGCCCGCCGTTGGTGGCATCCCCAGTGAACACGCCTGTCGTCCACGTCGGCGGAATATCGGCAAACACGTCAACCTGATCACTGACCACGGTGTCTTTATCAACGACGTCGGATGCAGCAAGGTCCAGCAAACGGAAATCAAAGCGGACATCGGTGGGGCCGGAAACCTTGACGGTATAATCCCCCGCCCCCAGCTGGAAAACATTCTCGACACCCGACCACGCATCGGAACTGTCAAATCGTCGTCCTGTCACAAACGTGCCGGCCGGTCCGTCCAAACTCCACCGCAACTGCGAGCTATTCGTCAGCGAATCGAAGACGACGGCTGTTCGTTCAGCCAGGCTGAACTGGTAGGAGTTGGTTCCGCCCAGAGTTGCGATGTGACCTGAAACAAGGTCTCCCAAGTCAATTGCCTGGAATTCGTCGACAATCGGTTGGAGCACGATTTCGTAGCTATCCAGCCCTGTGTTGGCAATCCAGCCTTCGACCAGCAGGTAGTAAGTGCCATCGGTTGGCAACTCCAGATTGCCGTTGTCGACGATGGATGACTGCTGGAGTACGACTTGACCATACTGATCGTAAACGCGATACAGCGAGTTGCCCGGATCGCTCGCCGACAGCACATCAATGAATACGCGATCGCCCGCCGCCCCATCAAACTGGTACATGTTTGTTTGATTCGGCAAGTCCAACTGTCCAGCGAATGGAGTGCCGTAAACGATCGGTGAGGAGTCGGACAAGTTAAGTGCCCGGAATTGATAAGTACCAGGCGTTCCGCTGCCGTAAACCCTCAGCTCATAGTCGCCAGCGACGAGATCGATGACCGAGTCGGAGTTGCCAAACGAGTCGCTTCTGGAAAACTGAACGTCGTTGGCGACGACCCCTTGAGGCCCCTCCAGTTGCCAGCGAATGTTACTGTTGTTCACCAGCGAATCGAACGAAAATAACGATCGGTCATTCAGCGTAAACGTATACGGATCGATTTGACCCGCTGCGTCCAGAGATCCCGAGATCACGTCGCCGAAGTTGATTGGCGTCCCATTGGTCACCCGCGGCCCGTTATTCTGGATCCACGCGATCTCGATCTCGTAATCTTCAGGAGTCGTGTCGTTATAGCGTCCCTCAAGTAGCAAATAGTACGTTCCGCCGTTGACAAAATTGACATTCAACCGGTCGGTTGCAATTCCAGTCTGGTCAAAGATTTCGACACCAAACTGATCAACCACGCGGTATACGGTCTGGTTGGAACCAGTGATCGTGGTGATCAGCGAAAAATCATCGCCACTGTCCGCGTTGAACTGATAGATTTTCGTCTGATTAGGCGCAACGGCAGGATTTTCCAGCACCACGCTGGGGTTGACTGCCCCGGGATTGGGCACGATAGCCTCGGCAGACCCCAGATCCAGCAGCGCGAACGAGAATTCTCCGGTCCGCTGACCGACGCCATCGATCGTCAACCGATAATCGCCAGCTCGTGCATCGAGAATGTTTTCGGTGGCAGCCTGCGTAAAACTCAGGTTCGAAGCAAGCGATCCAGAGGGGCCTTGCAACGTCCACCGGAGGTTCAGATCGCTGGTCAACGCATCGAAAATCAGCAGCTTGTCTTGAGTCAATGAGAATTCGTAAACGAACTGATCCCCCTTGCCACTCATCGTCTCCGTTACAACACTATCAAAACTGATTGGCTTGGTTTCGATGACCGGTTTGATGACGTTAAACGTGAAGGTCAGTGGCTCGGTATTAAGTCGATAACCTTCGACCGACAAGAAGTAAGTTCCATCGCGGGGAATCGTTAGTTCGTTGTTGGTAAAGTTGCGTACCTCAACGATCTCACTTCCATATTGATCGTACAATCGATAAACCAGTGAACCGGCGGTTTTACTAACGGCATTGATGAATAATGCCTCACCTTGCACCGCATCAAACCGATAAAATTCAGTTTCGAGGCCTGAAGGCAAGTCTCCGGAAAACTCCATCCCGACCACGATCGGTGTCGCCGCCGCCAGACTCAGCACGCGGAACGGGACTTCTCCAGCCACGCCATTGGCTTCGACTCGAAACAGATATTCACCAGGGGCAAGTTCGAAGAAGTTCTCTCCACCAAACGCATCCGTTTGATCGAATCGACGGGTTTGGATCGTCCGGTCATTGCGATCAATCAATTCCCAGGTTGATCCTGAATCAGTCAGGGAATCGATCGAGTAAAAACCGAATTCCGCAACAGACAACGAGAACTCTTCAAAGTCCTGCTCGAAACCCAGCGTGGCAACCATGGTTTCGCCAAGCTCAATCGGTGTCGGAGCAGGAGTATCCAATACCTCGATGGTCGTCGTGACCATTCCCGGAGCTCGGAGCTGAGAAACGCCCTCAAAAGGCGTTAACTCGGATTCCAACAGCAAATAGTACGTACCCGCTGGCAACCGCATTGGCGACTGATCATTCCGCAGAAAATCCTCGGCAACGATATTGCCCGCGGCGTCGACCAGCTTCCATTCGCTGGGAGTATGGACGGGAACGTCGATGGTCTGATCGATACTGACCTGCTGGTTTTCGCCGAGTTCAAATTGGAAAGCGTACGTCTCCCGGTTAGTTTCAAATGTCGTCGATGTTGGGACGCCCGATTGGATATCCGGAGCGGTGGTCAGATTCAGCAATTGGAATCTGTAGTCTGCGGCAACATCGACCGACGAATCGATCACCAATCGATAACTACCAGGTACCGCTTTGACGACCGGATCACTGAATCCGTTCAATGCTCGATCAAAAGGAATCTGATTAAAATAGGTGCCCTCCGGCCCGATCAAAGACCACTGAATGCGGCTATCTTTGGCTTGACTATCAAAATACAACAAACCAGCCGTCACCAGCTCAAACTGGTATTCCACAGGTTGCCCTGGAATGGCGATTCGATCATCGACCGTTTCGCCGACAGTCAGCTCTTCGATTCTGACCGCGTCTCCCGTCAGCCCACCCACGTTAACGTTGATGCCTGACTCAAGGTCGTCCGGATTAGCAGCGTTTACGACCAGAATGTATTCACCATCATCGGGCAGCGTCAGGTTCAACAATTCTTCCAGCACGACAGAATTCAATGCGCCGTGGGAAACAACTTCGCCGTCGGGACCGTACAGCACGTACTCGGTAGGTTGCTCAGGATTCAGGAAGTGCCCCACCGTCACGCCATCGACGCCACCACCAAAACCGACAATCGCAAACCGGTTCGGGGAACCGGCTTCAGAACCGATGCCTTGCGCGACCAGAGCTTCGTCCAACAACGGGATCATCTGCCCTACCCACGCTTGATCACCACCCATCGACGACGATTCATCGACCGAAATCACAATGTCAGCAAACCGAGCTGTATCCGCGGGCAGGGTAATTGAGACCGTGCCTTCAAACGTTTCGCCGTTGCCCAGGTCCAGGCTGATGCGTTGAGTCGAAACATCGCCCGAAGCCGGATTGGAGAATCCGGGAACGAAGAAATCGTCGACCGGATCACTGACAATCTGCGGAGACGAATTCGTCGGATCAGCCAGCACGCGGACATCGTATTCCTGAACGGCGACTCCACCCTGGCCGTCACTGGCGGTCACAATGACATGGTGCGTACCAACCTGCTGCCCCGTTGGAGTCCAGGAAATCAATCCAGTGACAGGATTGATGATCATCCCCGTCGGAGCCTCATCCAGCTGGAATTTTATCGGATCAAAGTCCGGATCGGTGGCTTTCACCTGGTACTCGTAAGACGCCTCAACCGGAGCAAAAATCAGCTCATCCAGCTCCAGGTTTCCGGAGTTATTCGATACTCGCACCGACGCGATGGGGCGATCTGCATCGGCTGAAAAACCGATAAATCGATCGATATTGAAGTTTTTGATTTCGCCCTGTTGATCAGTTGTCGAATAAATCAGCTGGCCGTCGGAGTCAAAGAACTCGACCAGATCCTGATCAGGTGAAGTATTGATGAAGCCGACTGCCTGCATTGGCACCGCGAAATCGAACACGATTCCCTCGCCCGGAATGGCCGCCGTAAACGTCGTGTTGGGAGACGACGCGGGACCGCCGTATTGGCTGCTGGTGACTTGCACATTGTTCATCACCACGCCTACGGATTCATATTCGGTCGTCAGGAAAGATCCGCTGGCAATCGCATCTCCGAACGGATCAACATCAAAGTTGACGACCGTGCTGCCCGGCGGGAAACCAAACATCGTCGGATCAGCCGTTGGCAATGTACTGAACACATCATTCTGTTCCGAACCGACCTGGTCGGGCGTAAGTTCGATAAACTTTGACGCCAGTTCCGAATAGAGCGTTGCTCCGAAATAAAGATCATCGAGCGCAAAATCATTGCCCTCAAATGCCTGGTTGGAATTGCGAATCTGGATGGTGGCGGTGGTCGCGTTTTGGGAATTCCAGGAAGCAAACACAGGCACCCAGTTGCCTGCCAATTCTGGGGCCTGCAATTCGCCGATCACTTCCCCATTAACCGCGAATTCCAGGTTTGCGGGTGAGGCGGGGTACCAACTCGAAATCCAGGCAGCAAAGTCATAGTCCGTATCTCGCTCGACGGAGACAGTCTGCTCCCAGACAACCTCCCCCAGCACACCGGAACCATTGACGGCCATCATCAGTCCACTGCCACGATTGTCGCCGTAGCTGGTCGCTCCGTTATGCACCGAAGCCGGGTTGTCCACAATCGCATATTGTCCTTGATTTAAAATGCTGGCCGGAGAATGGGACAGGTCCGTTCGAAAGCCTGCATTGCCAGCTTCAAAGTCTCCGTTGTAAATCAGGTTCTGGCGGTCGGCTTGTTCCAATACCGTTTCAGAAACGCGCCCAGCCAATACCGTTTCCACGACGGGGGTAGAGACAATGATGGGAGGTCGATTGGGGCGAGTCTCCAGCACCTCGATATCATAGTTTTGCCGATCACGACCCCCACGGCCATCTTGCACCTCAACGATCACATCGTGCGTTCCTACGTCATCCAACGTCGGAGCCCATTCGATTTGCCCGCTGTTGGCATTAATCGTCATTCCAGTTGGGCCCGCCAACAGGGCGTAGGTCAGCGCATCGCCATCAGGATCCTCCGCGACAGCATCGTAGAAATAGGGGCGATCCGCGGTTCCTTCCGAATTCGGCTGGGAGGTAAACTCCGGCGCCCGGTTAGGTTGCGCCAGGACGTTGAGCGTAAAGTCAAACCGGACCTGGTTGGGATTGAAAAATCGCAAGGTACGCAGAACCGTGCTGGCACCCGGAGCCAACGTGTTGCTGCCCTGGTCGGGTCCGATCAGGTAAAAGCGGTCTCCGTCAGCAGTCTTGCCCGCCGCACCAATCGGCGCTACCCCGGGGTCCGACAGGTCACTGACCACCAACACAAATGGACCATCGATTGGCTGACTGGCCAAATTGGTCAACTCAACGTCGGTAAACAGCGTCTTGGAGTCATCGTCAAAGGAAGTGGCGCGATAGTTGACTTTCAACGAACCGGTGACATCGGTCAGGCTGTCCAGGTCAACGCTCAAACTCGATTGCTGATCGACTTCGGGCGTCACAGCACCCGCCGGCGTTCCTAAAACTTCTTCGGTCTGCTCAATTCCGAATACGCGAATCACGGTTTCGGTGTCGGCATCGTTATTGACCAGTCGAAAGACAACCCTGGCTTCGGTACCGTTGGCCAAGTGCGACAAATCCAGCTTGATCGTGCCGCCGTTGACCAGCGTGTTGACACCAGCTTCGGCTTGTTGACTTTCGGTGAAATTGAAAAATGCGTCGCGTCCAGGTGCGATGGTATGAACCAGCGAATTGCCTTCGGCGTCCAACAGCGCGACCTCGAAAGCATCGTTGACGAAGTCGTCGGTCAGGTCAAAATTGCGCGCATACTGAAATTGGAACGTGGGCGTTTCGTCGCTGACAATGATCGATTGCTGATACGTCGATTGGAAATCACTATTCTCACGCAACAGAATCGATTCCGAACCGGTCACCATGATATTGACCGTCTGCATGTCGGACGCATTTTGCCCGTCGCTGACCGTAACGTTGATCTGATACGTTCCTGGCAGATTGGCTGTCGTTGGCGTCCAGGTAAACTGTCCTGTATCGGGATCAATCGAGGCGCCCATTGGCACATTGCCAGAAAATCCATATTCCAGCTGATTGGCGGGAATGTCGGCGTCCGTCGCCGTGGCGGTGAACTGCAGCGTCTGACCTTGTTCTACCGACTGGTCGGCAATCGGATCCAGCACCGGTGCGGTATTGACTTCGTTGACAACCAGGTTGAACATCCGTTCGTCGCTGCCGCCAGCTCCATCATCGACGCGAACTTTGAACGTGTACTCTCCCGGCCCATCGGCTTCGGTTGGGGTCCATTGAATGACTCCGGTCAGCGGTTCGATCGTTGCTTCCGGCGGACCCTCGACCAGTGAATAGGTCAGCGTTTGGGGCGGTGACTCAGCGTCGGTAGCGATTGCCTGCAGGCTAAAGGGATCCGTTTCGTCAATTTCCTGATCGCTGATCGCTGCCAGTACCGGATCAGTGTTTCCGACAAACCGAACATGGAACACTTCGGTGTCTGTGCCGCCATTGCCATCCCCGACCCAGACTTCAAACGTGTGGACCGAACCGGTTTGAGCCGGGAACGGATCCCAGTTGATTTCTCCGCTATCGGAAATGGTGGCCCCAGCCGGGGCTTGGATCAACGCAAAAGACAGGGTATCCACGGGGCGATCCGAATCCGTCGCGACCACATTGAGTTGCAGGGAATCATCAAAGTCCAATTCAATATCATCGATCGCGGCAATGGTCGGCGCCGAATTGACTTCGTTGACCGTGATCCGGAATCGTTGAGTATCGGACAACCCCGAGGTGTCGGTGACTTTGACATCAATATTGAAGAACAGCCCACCGGCCCATTCGTTGGGCGTCCAGGAAAACTTGCCAGTGACGGCATCCAACGTTGCATTGACGGGAATCCGGACCGCTTCGAATCTCAATTCGTCGACAGGAGTATCCGGGTCCGTCGCCCTCAGGAAGACCTCGATCGGTTGCAACTCGTTAATCGTCCGGTTGGCCGTCGGGAGAAAGGTCGGCGGCTGATCGACAGGGTCGTCGATCACGCAGAAGTTAAATGATTCGGTATCGGTTCGCCCTTGCCCATCCGTCGCTCGAACGACGACCCGAAACTTGTCGCGATCTGGGTCAGTGACCGTGACCTGTCGTCGATAGACGCGAACATTGTCAATCAGGCCACCCAGTCCAACACTGTCGTTAGGATCGTTGGAACGAAACTCCAGTCGTGTCAGGTCGCCAGAGAACTGAGACAGGTCAAACGTGAACGATCGAAACGCGGTCCCGCTGTTGCCACGACCATCGGCCGTCACGGTATCGATCAATTGGCCATCCCACCAAACCTCAATCGCATTTGATACGGGGTCAACACCCGCCCGCGGCGAAAAATCGAAAACCAGTTCGTATCGATCGCCGGAGACGGTTGCGACGTCACGATAGATGCCATTGATGACATCCAGTTCCAGGTGCTGCTGGCCTTCCGAAGCTGCGCCTACGGCCGGGTGATTGTCCTGGACTTCGACCCTGCCGCGTAGCGAAGTGAACCCGGAGACTTCACGGAAGAATCCGTAACCACCGGACTCAACATCCACGTCTTCGAACCCGGCCTGGAACAGCAACTCACGGGGACCGACTTCCGTGACCGGGCTGCCCACAGTGGCATCAATATTGGCTTCGCTGGCGGTCCAGGAAATCAGCCCTGTTTGAGAATCGATCGTGGCACCGACCGGAGCTTGCACCAACTGGTACGTGACTCCCGCCAGTTGATCATCTGGCGGTGCCAGGTCAGCATCCACCTCAATCGTCTGGTTCAGCCCGACTTCTTGAT
>CAZJEK010000278.1:0-8001 GCA_964545005.1 uncultured Pirellulaceae bacterium | reverse complement strand
TAATTCAACCTCAACGCCAACCAGTTCAGCTGGACAAAAAATGTCAGCCTCTCCGCGAAAGTTACGTAGCATGGCCGATTCGGTCGTGATCGCTGAAGAATACCCAATAGTGGATCCTAAACATCCTGCCAAATTTTCACGTGAAGCCTGCCTACGTCCATTTCAAACCGGTGCCGGCAAATCGCGTTTCTCAAAATGCCGGCAGCCCCACCAGTAAAACCCAACGCCCAACACTAACAACAACCCGCAATTCAACAGCGGACTCAAGGTGGCAATCTCCTCGCCGGCTTCCCCACCGCGATAGTGGAACAACCCGAACAATGTCAACCAGTTCTCATGGGTTGCCTTGATCGCATTGGCCGGATGATACAACCCAAACACGCTGATGAATTCCATCCAGCCAAACCGATCCGATCCCATGCCGATCAGCTTCATCCCGGCATTGGCAAAATAGAATGCGACCATCACACCGATCGTCCGCCAACGATACCTGTCCAGCGACGAACACCAGGCTGACAACCCGGCAAAGAAAACTCCGATACAAAACAGGTTGAAAATTCCCGGCAGGAAATACAACGGATTGACTTCCGTCACCATGGCAATCGTTTCCGTTTGCGGCTTGAGAAATCGCAACGGGATTCGGTAATCAACGATCGGAATGCGAAACTCAGGATAAGTCGTTTCTTCAACGCTTGCCGTCCAGACGCCCATCGCCATCCCGAACCAAACCAGCAAGCACAGCACGGCCAACAATGACACGGTGTATTTGGCGTGACGCAAAAAGTGTTCCCGTCGACTGATCGGTTGCGACAACAGCATCTCCAACGTCCCCCGGCTCAGTTCACCGCTCACGACATCCGATCCCCGGATGATCGCCCAGCCGCAAATCAGACTGATCAGCATCGGTTCGTCCAGCGTCGTTGCCGTCCGCCCGAGGTAAGACACCAGCCAGTCAAAATCAACCGTCGCAAACTTTCGCCAATCCTTGGGCAGCAAATCGATAATCTGGCGGAACTGGGCCGTATCCAGTTCGCCAACAATCCAGACACGAAACCAGCCAAACGCCACCACCGCGATTGCCAGCGCTACCAATAGCAGGATGCTTTCGGCGAAATACTTTTTCCACAACGGCTGGGTCACGGGTGATCCTGTTTCTGGTTATCGGCTTGGCGTCAATGGAATGGTATCCGGATGATGATACCGGTCGTAAATGGAACGCAAGCCGATGGGTTGGACATGCACGTCGTCCAGCGAAGCACCGGCCAACCAGCCGAACACTTCGGACAAATCGCGATCCGTTTCGATCTGCACCTGGTCGCGATCCTGTTTGATAGTTACCTGAGCCTCCAAGTTTGCTGGTACCGGCGGAAGCGGCTGTTTGGTTCGAGCCCGAATCCGATGCATTCGATTCAACGACCGGATCGACTCCTCGTGAACCAGTTGGCCTCGCCGCAAAATAGCCACACGATCACAGGAGTCCTCAATTTCCGACAACACGTGAGATGAAAATACGACGGCCGTACCGCGCTGCTTGGCTTCCAGGATTAACTTGATGACTTGCCCGCGAACAGTCGGATCGAGGTTGGCAGTCGGTTCATCCAGGATCAACAAGGGAACATCGGCCGCCAACACGATTGACAAAGCCAGTTTTTGTCGCATCCCGGTCGACATCGTCGCAACCCAGCGTGACAAATCCAATTCCAGGCGTTCAGCCAGATTCAGGGCAGCTTCAAAATTGGCGTTCGGCCGAAACTCGCAGAACAATTCCAACAGTTTCCGACCCCGCATCATCCGATTCAATCTGGCGTCACCAGGGAGATAGGAAACGATTCGGTGCACCTCGTTTCGTTGCCGTTGGCAATCCCAGCCATCAATCGTGGCGTTCCCCGAAGTTGGTTTGAGAAACCCCAGCAACGTTCGGATCAAGGTAGATTTGCCAGCTCCGTTAGGACCTAACAACCCAAACACTTCGCCACGTTGGACGTTTAAGGTGACCGAGTCGAGTGCCTTGAAATCGCCGAAACGTTTGCTCAAACGATCAGTGGATACCAGGGTGTCGGTCATCAGGGATATTCATTTCACTCGCGTCATACAGTCAGGACATCATGTCTCTCGCCGCCACAAGTCACGTTACCGGACCGGAGGCTTACCCATTAACCGCCTTAACATTCCGATTTGGCCGGCATGCAACATCTCGTGGTCAGCGGCGAACAGGAGAGCCCCGTATCGACTGGCATAAGCTGAAGTGGGGGGCCCCAATGGCTGGTCGAGATCCGCATCCGCAAACCCGACGACTTCGATTCGCATTTGCTGATGCACATTGTCCAGCACTTGCAAGATTTCATCGGGTTGAGGATGACTTTCCCGATCGCTGGATGGCGTGGTACCACGCATGAACAACTTGCGGAATTTGCTGGACATCAATTTTGCATCCACATCACGGTCGCGTCCTCGCTGCTGGAACAACGTCAGGCCATACTCCGACATCGCCAGATGGCCGACCTGCCACGCAATATGGGTCGGATAACTGTCTGGCATCCAAAACCAGTCATCAGCGTTTAAACCGTCCAACAGCGTCATCGTATAGTTGCGGGCAAACTCAATCTTTCGCACCGCGATTTGCATTCGTTCCGACAAGCCTGCCGGCAGATCGTATTGATGATCGAACATGGTGGTTTACTTTCGCAGCAAGTTTTCCAGTGCCGCAGCAACCGCCTGTTTATCGCCCAGCATCCAGGCTGCAGCGCCGATCGCAAAACAAGCGGACAAGATCAACATCGGAATCCCGATCAAATTGGGTCGCACGGTCACGAGTTTCAAATCTTGTTGCAGCTCGAGTTCCAAGGCGCGCCAACCTTCGAAACTTTGCTGGCTGCCGCCGGCAGATAGCTGAACATTTCGCAGCCATTGAATGGGTTCGGCGTGCAGATGCACATTCAGTCCAGGACAAAGCAGTGAATTGCCAATCCAGCGACTTTTTGAGTCCAGCCGCAACGCAACCTTGGTCAGGATCGGTCGTAACTCTTCCATCGAAATGTTGTAGATCACGAGTCGAGGCCGCATTAATAGCACGACCAGCGAAACGCACAGACCATAAAACACGATCAACAGCAACCAGACCCAGGCCCCGAATCGACTGGCGGCGCCTTCGGGGAAAAACAACTCCATCGGACCGGCAACCACGAACCCCATCACACCGATTCCCAACGCAGCGGCGTCTCGGGCACCCGTGGTGACAAATGACTTGCGCCGCAGATTGAGAAACCCCACCATCAGGAGGTAAACCGCCAACGGCGCAACGGCGATGCAGAAATGAAGCGGATCCATCAATTCCAGCGAGTTGCTTTTTGCAGATTCAAAAACGTAAATAACCGTGCGTCAGTCTAGATCTGCCAGGCTCAGCCGTCAACGTGCTGAACCGTTGGCTGGAAGTCGCTTGGGCCATTGGCCCGAGTCCGCAAGGTTTTTACTTAACTTTGAGTTTCCCATTGCGATCACGGCCGAGTCGGCCATGCGACTCTCGCAATGCGCAAAAAAAACGGCTGGCGCGTGAGTGCCAGCCGTTTTTGGATGAGTTACGTCGGTGGTCGCGTGACGAAGTTCGTCAGTGACGCAACCCGATCAATCTGGACGTTGAAACGTGCGTTGACATCAAGAGCAAACCAACTGATATGCTCATTCGTTTCGCGTTCCTGCTTAATAGCCAATCGTTGGCGGGTTGGGCATCAGGAAGTCGCGCGGAGCACGTGTCGTGTAGTACGGGTATGCGTAGCTTGGAGCTTGACCGGCACCGCTGGGTTGAGGCTGGCGATGAGGAATGCTGCCTCCGGTAGCCAGACCACGGCATTTGCCGCAGAACCGACCGCCAAAACCGCAACCAAATCGACCGCAACCAGCTTTCTTGCCGTGCATTAAACCACCGCCGCAGCGATCGCACAGTTTGCCACCCAGACCGCAGCCGGCGACACCGCAACCAACGCCTTGCCCCATGCGGCCCAGCAGTCCCTGGTTGAATCCAGCTTGCATCACTTCGTCGCAGGCTCCGCCGCAACCGCCATCACAACCAGTTGCTTCGCAAGCGGCTGACCGAGCCATGAGTCGCTGGCCCAATTGGAGGCGGCCCAAACGACCGCAGCCACCGTCGCATTCGGTCGCACCGCAACCGCAGGATTCCGTCATCGCAGGAGCCGGAGCGGTACCGCAACCGCAATCGTCACAACCGCAGTCGGTCATGGTTCCGCCACAATCGCAAGCACCACCCATGTCGGATAGCCGAGCCCGCAGGCGACCGTTGAACAATTGTCGTCCGCCACAGGTATCGCACCCAGCGTCGCAACCCGAATCACATCCGGTATCGCACGTGGTGCAGTCGCTGCAACCACCTGAAAAAGCTGATCCGGCTGACACACCATCACAGTGATTGACCGTGCAGGAGCAACCTGCAAAGTTGAGCGCCATCAGGCAGACGCTCGCGGCAAGCATGAGAGAACGCATTGTTTCAAATCCTTCTGAAATCTGGGTCTGTTCCAGCGACGCGGAACGTTGTTTATTCACGGGATCAGCCACAGGGGCCGGCGGGGCCTCCGGGCGTTGTCTGATTCATCGTCAGTACAACGGTCAGAATTGAGCAAATCAACAAACTTGTTACCCTCAATACGATGCCTACAACCGGTTCGGTTCCGGTTAGTCAAACTGCGTTGACTTTGCGGGCAAACGGGCGACTTGGAGGTTAGCTTCGGTCAATACTCCGGATAAAGCCTGACGCAGATGCCCGTGATGGAACTGCAAAAGAAAACAAAGCTCGCAACAACTCGCCCACGGTCGAATCGGCCATGCTACCTTTAATCCCGCAGCCCGAATATTCCTCGCCATTGTTCCAGCTGCCAGCGGATAATATCGCTTGATTCCCCCGGATCGATGCTACGATGAGATTTATAGACCGGCATGATCGCCGGTTTCGCGCCGACTGTCTTCCAACGCCGATGGAGCCTACCGTGTCGCCCTTCCCGCCCATTTGGAAATACTCTGTCCCCACCCTGGCTGCTTTCTGCCTGCTGGTATTGTTATCCCTGGCACCTGCCATGGCCCAGGATGACACCGAACAGGACAAACCCGAGATTGGCCCCAAATACAGCAACCCAGTCGAAGTCCGCTGGCGAGTCGGGGCAAGAATTCGTGGTGGTTCCCGGCCAGCAACCAACGTACTGGTAACGCTGCCGATCCCCAACCAATGGCCCGAGCAACGAGTGTCGTTGATCGAAGAACAGATCCCCGACAACTTCGGACAAATCGGATACCGCGAACTCGAAAGTGACGTTCGACAAATGGTCGTCAAAATCCCGGTTGTCCAGGCCAACCAGGAAGTACTGGTCGCCGTGGTGTTGAAAGTTGAAACCGCCGTCGTCGACAAGCCCGACGACACGACCGTTTTTGAAAAACCAAAATCCAGCAACCGGGAAGCCCGCTTTCATCTCGGGATGAGTCCCCAGGTCAACTATCGCAACAGCAAGCTCCGTCGATTTGTCAAAGACTTGATCGAAGAACAGGAAACTGCCTGGGAACAGGTCCATACCATTTACGATTGGGTCCGCGACAATGTTGAGCAAACTGACGGGGAATTAAAGCCAGCATTGCAAACCTGGGAAGACCGTTCCGGTAGCTACGAAGGCCGCGCGTTCCTGTTTGTCGCCATGTGCCGCAGCGCTAAAATTCCGGCCCGAATCGTGTTTGCTCGCGAAATGGTGTACGCCGAATTCATGCTCGCCGACCAGGATCAGGAACAGTTCTTCTGGTTCCCGGCCAATGTCAACGGCGTTTACGAATTCGGTGAATTCATTGAACCTCGCGTGATCCTGCAGAAAGGTGATAACATCGAAGTGCCTGAGAAAGAACAGCGGCAAAAGTTCGTCGCCGAGTTCCTTAAATGCCAGGGGCGATCCAAACCCAAAGTCACCTTCATTCGTGGCGTGGTTGAATCGGAGGAGATCGAGTGACTTCCTGCCAAACTAAGCTCTTGTGCAAATTCGTTGTGACACTGGTCGCAACAACGCTGACGCCATGTCTTTCAGCCCAGGATTCGCCGACGGATTCCAACGAAGTCAAAGCCGAACTTGCATCCGTCTGGGAATTTGGAATGGAAGTCAATGCTCAGGCGCAAGCCACAGGGATTTATGCGACCGTTCCGATCCCCAAAAACTGGCCGGAACAAACCGTCGAGATCATTGACCGTCACGAGTCGAAAAACATTTCCCGCTTTAAAATCGATGACGATGACGATGATGAACTGACCAGGCAAATCGAATTTCAAATCGGCAGGTTGGTGCCAGGGCAATCGGAAACGACTTACGTGCGTTTAAAAATCACCAAGCATTTCAAGCTGGCACCCCAAGACACATCTGTGTTTCAACTTCCTGGTAAAGCGACCTCGGAAACCAGGGCCTTCCTCAAGCCGAGCCCCTATATCGAAAGTCGACACAAACGAATCCGAGCCATTGCGGATCAATTGAAAGACGACTCATTGTCGGCTTGGGATCAGGTTGAGAAAAACTATCGCTGGGTGCGAGACAACATCGAGTACAAATTCGATCGGACGATCCGAAGCTGCCTGGAAGCACTCGACAACAGCCAGGGAGACTGCGAAGAGATGTCTTCGCTATTCATCGCGATTTGCCGGGCTCAGGATATTCCTGCCCGAGCCGTCTGGATTCCGGATCACACCTACCCCGAGTTTTATCTTGTTGACTCGGAAGGCCAGGGCCATTGGTTTCCCTGCCAGGTTGCCGGCAACTATCAGTTCGGCGAAATGATCGAAGTTCGCCCGATTCTGCAAAAGGGCGATCGCTTCAAGGTCAAAGGTCACAAGGAAGAGTTGCGGTATATCCAACCGACATTGATCGCTCGCGATTCGGCAGGACAGATTGGGGTCAAGTTTATCCGTCGCGAAATCGACGAGTAAGCCAAACGCTATCGAGGCAACTGGAAATCGTCTGGCACATCGACTTCCATGAACAGCATTCCCAGCCCGTGGGTTTTTCCTTGAGCGTCGGTCTTCAGGCTTTCGCTGCCGCCGCCGCCCAGCGAATCGTGAAGGATGAAGTTCAAAGCCAGCAGATTGGGAGCTTCGTACCGATCGACTTCGCCGAAACAGATTTCGCTGAAATGCTGTTTCACTCGATCCGTCGTCAGCTGGTTGCAAATGATCTCGTAGCAATCCTGATTGTAGGCCACAACACCGACGTTACTGCCGTCCCCTTTGTCACCGGAACGGGCGTAAGCAATTTTGGACAATGGAATTTTCATAGTGCGTTGCGGTGGAGTAATGGAATACTGGAGCAGCACGAATGATAACGTCGTGACAGGCAAATTGGCAACCGTTACCGCCTGTTAAGCCCGTCGTGCTAACCGGGATCGCTCGGGACGGTGCTGGCCATTGACGGCTGGACGGGCTGGCGTCCGCTGCTTGACACTGGCATCGGGATCACAACTGGCTCCCATCGCGTGCCCCAGCCACTGAACGGCCTGAGCGTAGTCTCCTTGCATGTGACTGGGGACCCCATCCTGATGGCCCGCGCGAGGTACCGAAACAACCAGTTTGGAACCGGCGTAAGCCGCAATCACTTCGTTTTGAAATCTGACCGGCACCACGCGATCACGCTGCGATGAAATCACCAGGCAAGGACGTTTGCAGCGTTTGGCATTTTCGACGGCATCCAATTCGCGAGGAATCTGCCGAGCCAACAATCGGCTGGCTCCCAGGCTGGGCCAGGCATATCTGGGCCGGCGGCTGATCATCTGATGGATTGGCACGGGATTGCGCAAATACACACCGGCCACATCGTAATTCGCGGCCAGGTAGAGCGCTGAAATGGAACCGAGGCTGTTGCCGTAAACCGCCAACCGGCGTTTGGGAAACTGTTGAATCGCAGCGTCGGCAACGGCGTGTACCCTTTCCGGAAAGCGTTTCATCGTCGCTCGCCCGGTGCTTTGGCCATAGCCGAATGG
>CAZJEK010000277.1:6500-8014 GCA_964545005.1 uncultured Pirellulaceae bacterium | reverse complement strand
GACTGGAACAACTTGCCAACGAGCATGATTTGATCATCCGACTCGACGCCCAACCGGGCGACTTCTACACCGCCCACACACCAGCGCTACAGGCTTGGCCCCCGGAACGAGTTTCCGACACCGTGAAACGTCACCTGTCTGGAATACTCGCCTTGGGTTCGCAGCGAACGTTATCGCAAAACGTGATGTTCGGAGTCCAGCAACTGGTCGAAGTCGCTCAGCGGGCGCTGTCGCCTGGCGTCAACGATCCACGCACGGCCGAGAACTGCGCGAATTGGCTTGGTGCTGCCGTCATCAAGCTGGCTGATCGGAAATTGCCGGGTCCGATTCGGTATGACGACACCGGCCACCCCCGCATCATCACGCAAGCCATCACGTTTGAAGATTTCTGCGACGAAGCCTTTGGCAGCTTGATGCAATACGTCAGCGAAGATGAAAACGCGACTCGGAGCCTGCTGCGAGTTTTGAGCTTTGTCCAGCAGCAAATGGTTAACGGCGGTCAACGCGCGACGATCAATCGATTCATTGGACGGTTGCAACAAGCCCAGCGAGCCAGGCAGGACGGGAAAGCGTGAATTTCGAAAGGTCGGTGGCTAGCGCCCAATCCGCTGGGGGTTACTGCCCCTGGCAACAAACGCATCCCCGGGCGACAGACCAAAACTGGCAGGTTCGACTCATCCGTCGAAGTTTTGCAATTCCTGAGTGAGCTGATCGAGATAAGCTTTGAGCATGATCAAGTCAGCATCGGTATCGGCTAACTGGTTCAATTTTCCGGCCCGCTCCAACTTCAACGCCGCGTCGACACACTCTTTGGCACCGAAATTGGAAACCAGCCCCTTCAAAGCGTGGGCGGTTTTCTGAATCTGTTCGGGCTGCCCTTTCCCAACGGCCTCTTCCAGGTGTCGAAACAACCCAGGAATGTCTTCCTGGAAGATACTGATAAACTCCTGGAACAGTTCTTTGTCCCCGCCCAGCCGTTGCATGGCGGCATCATGGTCAAGCTGCTTGGTCATCCACTTTCCATCGGCAAAGGGATCGGTTGATTCGATTGTCAAAGTAGGCTCCGGCTCACCATCTTGCCGCGTCGATCGTAGCCGAGCCGCTCGTTCGGTTTTGCGAATCAACTTTTTCGCATCCAGCGGTTTGGACAAATACGCGTTCATGCCCGCTTCAAAACATTCGTCACGATCTTTCCGCATGGCGTTGGCCGTCATCGCCACAATTGGAATGGACGAAAATGCCTGGTCCTGGGTTGCGCGGATTTCCCGAGTCGCTTGCAGTCCATCCATCACCGGCATCTGCACATCCATCAAGACCACGTCAAATCTATCCTCGGCGTCATACAACGTCGAGATCGCTGCCTTACCGTTGTTGACAACCGTGACGCGGTGCCCTCGTTTTTCCAGGATCGCTTTGGCAACTTTCTGATTGGCAAGCAGATCCTCTACCAGCAACACGTTCAGCGTTTTTACCAGGATCGATTCTTCATCCCGATTGCTCTCGTCGCGTTTCTT
>CAZJEK010000277.1:0-6490 GCA_964545005.1 uncultured Pirellulaceae bacterium | reverse complement strand
TTTGTGGCACGTACAGATCCAGCGATTCGACGACGGCGTTGAGCAATTCCGATTGAGAAATTGGCTTCGTTACCACGGCCTCTGCCGGCGAGTCTTCCAGCCGATCGCTGAACAGCGATTTGTCGGTGTCGGATTGCATGATGATCGTTTTGGGGTGCCCCCACCGGGCAGTACTGGCAACTTCCGTCACCAGGTCGAATCCATCTTTACCCGGCATCATTCCATCGACGACGACCAGATCAACCGTTTTCTGTTCACTCGCCAATTGATCCAGCAACGCTACCGCAGCGTCTGATCCGTGCGCCGCAATCGGGGCCATGCTCCAGGATTCGAACAATCGATGCAGAATTCGCAGATGGGTTTCATTATCGTCGACCAGCAAGACTCGCATGTTTTGAACCAATTCCGTGGGCGCATCAAACCCCTCCTGAAAATCGGTATCCACCGGCAAACAGAGCTGGAAAGAAAAACAACTTCCTTCGTCGGGTCTGCTTTCGAGCTCCAGGTTGCTACCCATCATCTCCAGGATCTCCTGGCAAATCGACAACCCCAAACCCGTCCCATGGTGTTTCCGAGTCGCGGACATATCAGCTTGGGCAAAAGGAGCAAAAATCCTGGCTTGATCCTCCGGTGCGATTCCAATCCCGGTATCGGCGACAGACATTCGCAGACTAACGCCATGCTCCTGATCGCCCATGTATTGAGCTTTGACGACAACATCACCGATTACGGAAAACTTGATGGCATATGACACGAGGTTGGCCAGCACCTGTTTGATTCGTCGCTGATCCCCAACCAGACTGCGCGGTATATGACTGTCGAGGTCACAGAACAACTCCAGCCCTTTTTCGGCTGCGCGCGGCGATAGCTCTTTGCCGACAGAATCGATGGTGTCAGCGATTGAAAATGGATGCGGCTGAATTTCAAATTTGCCGGCCTCGATTTTCGAGAAATCCAACAACTCGTCGACAAGCTCCAACAGTGAGTAGGCAGAACTGCGAGCGGTTTTCAGATAGTCATCGATCAGTGGCGAGATCTCTTCGTCCATCGCCAATTCAATCATTCCGAGAATCGCGTTCATTGGCGTCCGCAACTCGTGACTGACATTTGCTAAAAACTCACCCCGGGACTTATTGGCGGCCAGAGCGCGGCTTTCAGCTTCTTCGGCTTTCGATTTCGCCTTGATCAGCTCATTTGTCGCTCGGCGCTGATCGGAGATGTCGCGTTCAATGACGGCAACGCCAATCACCTCATCTCGTCGATCCAGAATTGGAGCTGCGGTGACAGAAACATCACAGACGTCACCATGGTTGGGAAACCGACGTGTCTGTAATTGTTCTACGAGACGGCCGCGACGAATCTCATCCAGCATGTACTGTTCTTGACGAACGTTAATCCTGGGCATCAGTTCTTCCAGTTTTCGGCCGATCGCATCTTCCGGTCGAAAACCATAGATCAGTTGCGCGCCCCGATTCCAGCTGAGAATTTTTCCGTCCAGATTCTTGCTGATGATGGCATCCGGACAGCTGTCGACCAGTTGTTTCATCTGGACCAGCTGTTGATAACGATCCAGCTCAAAACAACAACCGATCCATCCGACGCCGCCAGGTTCAAGTTCGACTGGGTCAAGTTGAATTCGCAACCACTGTGGCGGGTCACAAAATGTTTTGGCGACCAGCTTGAACGGCTTGCCCGCGTCCAGCATGGTCTTCAACGGATCCCCCCTCAAATCGAATTCGACGGCTTCTTCGATTTGCCTTCCGCTCATTCCGTCGTCGCCGACGATGCTTCTAAACGCCAGATTGAACTCGCGCACGACTCCATCGGGCGCAAGCAAAAAAAAGGGGACCGACGAGTTTCTTAGAATCTCGAAAGGCCCCTGATCGTCGGATCGATTGCTGGATCGCGGTTGGCCAGGCATTTCATTCAGGATGCAAGTTTTAAAATCCGCCTACCAGATCGTAACGACTGCGCGGGTCTACCGTAAACCCGGCAGCATGGCTGGTTGGCAACTGGTTAGGCTACCGTTCCACCACGCATGACCGACGCGATCGCACTGATTGCGAACAAGACGATGAACACGAAAAACAGGATTTTTGCGATCCCGGCGAAGCTGGCTGCAATGCCACCAAATCCGAAAACGGCGAAAACCAAAGCCAGAATTAACAGTCCAATTGCCAGATTTAACATCTTCATTCTCCAAAGTTGAGGGGATTTCTGCGTTGTCGCCAACGGAATAAAACTCGTTTGAGCTTGCTTCCGACCCTCGCAGGTTTCGTGCCAGAGAATCTCAACCTCACAGATTCGGTGCTGATCGGGACTCATTTAATAGAAATGGGCCTTGCTCATTTCAGTCGCATTTTTGGCGGTTTGGCGGGGTAATAATCAGGATCAAGACAACTTCATTTTTCGGATGGTCAAATCGATTGAAAGAAAAGAACTCGGTGGAAAGCTGCCCTGACGCCCTAACCAAGTAGCTGTCAGTGACATGGTCCACGCCTAACCAGGCTGGTCGCCCGGGAGTCAAAAAACGATCGATTCACCAGCGATTGCCTCAAATACCGCTGTGGCACGATGATTGCGACGTTGTCAGACGCTCAAACGATTTAGCAAACTAAACATAAGGAATGAATCATGTCGTCTCGTATTCCCGAAACCGCCCAGGAACTAAAGCCTGAAACCGTGGAAAAGCTGCAAGAGCTTGTCCGCGGCCTGCACGACAGCCATGAGTACTTGATTGAAGCCGCAGAAAAGATTGAGTCCGATCACTTTCCGGCCGAAAACATGCGTTCGATTGCCGTCGAGCGAAATGAAATCTGTGAAAACATCGGTAAATTGGTTGCGATGAACAATGAAGAACCAGCCGAGGAGGGAACCTGGTCTGGGTCTCTGCGAAAAATCTGGACCGCGTTCCGGGCAGGACTGAATGCCGGAGATACGACCGTTGTCCTGATCGAAGCCGAGCGTGCCGAGGACGCGATTGTGCATAAATTCGAGGACGTTTTGAAAGACGTCGCTGGCTGCCCAGTAAACGATGAATTGCTGGAACACTATAAACGAGTCAAACATGGTCATGACTTGATTCGAAACATGCGTGACTCTTATCAGGCAGCCTGATCAAGGTCCGCCGAAAAGACTCGCCGGCTTGCAGAAGCGGGCGACGGTCGGAGTCGCAGACCTGGTTGCCAAATAGCCAAATGGATCGCCAGCCGACCACCGGTAGCCGGAACGCGGCCGGTTAGTAGCTAAGCGGAAATGATTTTTACGCCACGGGTCTTACCGTGGCGTTTTTTTGTTACTTTTTCTTTTTCGTCCACCTGTTGAGGAGCAAAACCAAGCTTATGATTAATTGCTGACGTGTGAGACAGCGGGGAAAATTTATGCCACATATTCTTGCGATTGATGACGATCGTACCGTGCTTCGGTTGATCGAAAAAGCGTTCAGCGGAACCGATATCCAGTTAACGACTTGTTCCAATGCGGAGAAAGGGTTGCCGCTGCTGGATGATGGGCAAGTGGACGTTTGCTTGCTGGACATCATGTTGCCCGAAATGAATGGAATCGAGCTGGCTCGCAAGATCAGGTCAATTGATGCCAAGCTTCCTGTCATCTTCATTACATCGCTGGACGACAGCGACACCGCCATCGAAGCGATGAAGCTGGGTGCCTACGAATTCTGCATCAAACCACTCGAAATCCAGCGAATTCAGGATCTTGTCGAACGCGCCCTGGAAGCACGGCGGCTGATGAATTCCAAGGTGACCTTCGACGCCATCGAGGAGGGCTCCAACGGTGTCGATGCTTTGGTGGGCAAAAGCCCTCAAATGGTCGAGGTCTATAAACAGATCGGTCGCGTGGCGGCCCAACAGGTTCCCGTCCTGATTCGTGGGGAAAGCGGAACGGGCAAAGAGTTGATCGCGCGAGCAATTTATCAACACTCCCACCGATCGGACGATTGTTACCTGGCGGTCAACTGTGCGGCACTCTCGGAGTCACTGTTGGAAAGCGAATTGTTCGGGCACGAAAAAGGCGCCTTTACTGGTGCCGATCGCCGTCACATTGGAAAGTTCGAACAATGCAATAATGGCACGATTTTTCTTGATGAAATCGGCGACATGTCGCCGCTGCTGCAAAGCAAGGTCTTGCGGCTTTTGCAGGAACAGAAATTTGAGCGAGTCGGTGGCAATGAAACCATTACCACGGACGCGAGGATCATCTCGGCGACCAACCGCGACCTCGAGCAAATGATCGAGGATAACGAATTCCGGCTCGACGTTTACCACCGAATCAACGCGTTTGAAATCTACCTGCCGCCACTACGCGAACGCGGCAACGATATTGACCTGCTGGTCGATCACTTCATTCGTCAGCACGCTGAAAAACTGGGCAAAGACGTCGAAGGGATTTCCGAACTGGCGATGCAACGCTTGAAGGCATATCGCTGGCCCGGCAATGTTCGCGAGTTGCAAAGTGTGATTCGGCGAGCCATCCTGATGGCAACCGGCCCCGTCATTTTGCCCGAGAACCTTTCGATCGAGGGTGCTGACCAGGAATCACCCGCCGCTACCCCGAGTCCCAACGATCATTCTGAGATTTCGGAATTTGTTCGTCGGCGAATTGCAGATCAATCCAACGACATTTATGCTGAATCTGTAGAGATGCTGGAATCCATCGTGATTACCGAAATCCTCGCCCACACTGGCGGGAATCAATCCAAAGCAGCCGAAATGCTGGGCATCACTCGCGGCAGTCTGCGCACGAAAATCCGTTCGCTGGGAATCGTGATCGAGCAAGTTGTTTCCCAGGCATAATGCAAACGTCGGTTTAAGGATGATTAAAGCGGAAGTTTCGGTCTGCTCCTGCCGTCCCTTCGGAACTATTAATCGGATCTTCCTATATTCCACGGGCTGATGCCGGTGGCTACATCCTGCCGCTTCGCGGTTCTCAGAAGCAAAAATGGTTTAGCAAGTCCCAGGGCCGGAGGTCCGACACAACCATTGCCGAGGGTGGTAACCCCCGGTAACACGTCTTAAAAACAACCAGGCCCGGAGGGCCGGCAGAGCTTTCTTGCCCTCAACGAAAGTCTTATCAACCGCTAAACTCGACTGGCCTAACATGGCCAAGGCCGCCAAACATTCATTCCAATAGTTCTGTCGGCCCTGCAGGCCAAATCAGCTAGTTTGCTGGAAACCGGGGTGCCACTCCCGGCAATCAATGTACGACGTCACCACTGAAATCCTGCGAAATGGAAGTGCCACTCGCTACCAGCTGCTTTGCGATGGCGACTCGCTATCCTATGGTGATGCGATGCACTTGCTTCGGAATGATCCTGTATTTCGTTCCTACCTGACTGAGCAATTGAGGCGATCGACTTACTCGGCGTTCCGTTGGGAAACGCCGTCCATTCAGGAAACGTCCCGTTCGCGCGAATTTGAATTCGTCTTGCTCGATAACCCATCGTTCTCGAAACGGAAAACGGACAGCAAAACATACCAACCCTACTTTGCGGCCAGGCAGGATCAAACCGGAATCGTATCGTTCCCCAATCTCAGCGGTGACGCGACACTCATCGTGCCCTCGCCTCGAACGCATCACGATGCTTACGGACACTTCGCCGCGTTTCTGCGCCAAGCGCCCGAATTGCAAATCGATGCGTTGTGGCAGAAAATCGGCGAGTTGGTTGACAGCCTGGTTTCTGATCGGCCGCTCTGGCTCAGTACTGCCGGAGGTGGCGTGGCCTGGTTACATGTCCGGCTCGATACATCACCGAAGTATTACGGCTTCGCACCCTACCGGAACCCCAACTATCAGTAACGATTCATCGAGTGTGACGTACAGCCCAGCCTGCAATTGTGGCTAGAAGCTACGACGAAACCTTGAAAGACTAATATGCGTCGACTTGCGCTCTTCCTTTTAAATTCTAGCGCGTTCTATGTAATCATCTTAGCCCCTGCTCCTAACGTAAAAATGGAATACCACGACGCACTGAATACGATCCTGATGCACGGTGTTGGACGCCACGATGTTGCACAGGGTGAAGGTGTTTTCGAAACAGGATTTATTGGCTGCCTTCGGCCCTGGACGGGGCTTCGCCACGAAAATTACATTGACCTGATGCACGCGCTTGCTTCCTTACATCATTCGCTTGCGGGCCGCGCAGAATGGCCAACCGAACTAGTTGCTGGAATCATGGGCATCACGCAAATGGCTCACTGCTGGGGAATCGACGAAACCGGAATGTTGCGGCGCAACGGCTTGATCTCAGACGATGATGTCGCGAAGCTGCGCCGCTGGACTCGACGGATTGAAGCGGTTGTCCAACAGCTGCTGATGGGAAACGACCCGCTCGTAACTTACCCTGACTTACTTGATGCAGATTGGTAACCAAACGCCATCCAGTAAAGTTAAAATTAGAATGAGCTCGAACATTCCCCCCTCCTAATTCGCTTCAGGACCCGTGCTGCCCCCGGACCATACCCTCGACTCCAAC
>CAZJEK010000276.1:0-8060 GCA_964545005.1 uncultured Pirellulaceae bacterium | reverse complement strand
AAAATCAGCTCTCCCCGCTGGTGGCAACCAGACCAACAACGGAATCGGCTGACCTGTCTCCGGCGGCAGGATTAGAAACGCTGGCTTGGCCGCATCGGCAATCTGGAATCGTTCGGCTGTCGCCAGTCCGTCAACTCGATCGCCACCCACTGGCTGCTCCGGCAAGTCCCCAGTCGCCGCCTCAACCTTGACGTCAATTTGCTGTTTGGTTTCGTCACGTTTCACGCCAAGGCTTAACGTTAGTCCGGGAGGAACGGCAGCGATCGCTAATCTTAATTTGTCCAAACCGATCACCGGTTGCCCATTCGCCGTTTCCAGCTGATCTCCAGGAGACAGGCCGCTCGCTGCAGCAGGCGATCCCGCCAGAACGTCGGTGATAATCGCCACGCCTTCCTGCATCTGAACCCGGGCTCCGATGGCGACGGGTTGGAATTGAGGCAGTTGGTCAACCAACGGAATGGAGAACGATAGCGACTCGCCTGATCGGTCAACTTGAATCTTGACGACATCACCGGCGTACCGCGGGCCAATGGCGTGTTTGAATTGGTTCAACTGATCGGTTCGCTGTCCATCGACGAATTTAATCAGGTCACCTGGTCGCAAACCCTGCCTGGCGGCTTCCGAACTGCCTTGGCAGTAGTCGACGACAACGGGTGCCGAAAGTGGATTGCCCCCGCGAAGCGTTGCGCCCAACTTCCCGGGCAGCAGGTCGTCGCCACGTTTCAGTTGGTCGATGCGATCAAGCACAACATCCAACGTGGCGGCAAACCCGATCCCCGAGTCATACCATTGGGTGCCGGCCAGGGGAGTGTGATCGTCTGGATCCAGCGGCACCAGGATCCCCAGTACGCGACCCTGAAGATCAACCAGAGGTCCCCCATAATTGGCAGGCGAAACGTTGGCATCGGTTTGAATCGCTTTTCCCCAAATGCGATTAGTCGCACTGACGATTCCGGAAGATAATTGAGCCGTCGCCGCATCGAATCCTCGACCGACCGCGATCACCGTTTGACCGACTCGAACTTGATCCAGTTCGGCAAAACTGGGCACAGAGACTTTCTGACCGGGTTCGAGTTCGAGCTTCAACAGCGCCAGATTCCGTGACCGATCACGGGCGACCACCGTCGCTGAACACCGACCGCCGTCTGGCAGGGTTGCCAAAATGCTGGCCGGACGATCGACCAGGAACCAGGACGCGGTCAGCAAATAGCCATCGGAATCGACCACCAGTCCTGTGCCTGGTCCACGTTGGACCGCGTTGCCATCGGCTTGCCCGGTACCCCCGATTCGATCCAATCGAATGACAGCAGGCGCAATCGCCTTCACAGCCTGCTGGACCGCGTCGTCCAGTGCGACGTCGTCCTGCGCAGATGCCCAACCGATCGATAGCACAAGCCAGCACGATAAACAGGGCATTAAAAACAGGTCAGCCCTTGGAAATCGACACGATGGCTGCGGACACATCTGATGGGTATCCACGTCTACTCCCGTGTTTCATCAGACTGATAAACGATGTCCCCGCCCAGAATGGTCATCTCAACCTGGGTCGACAAGATCTCCTCGTCCTGACAATGGATCAAGTCCTGGGACAGCACCACGATGTCAGCCAGCTTGCCTGGCACCAGTGACCCCTTCGACGATTCTTCAAAAGCAGCATACGCACAATTAATCGTATAAGACCGAATCGCTTCCTCGCGACTCATACACTGTTCGGGAAAGAACGTGACAGTATCCGAAAGTCGCCGAGTGACTGCGGCGTAAAACGAGGGAATCGGGTTGACCGCCTCGACCGGTGCATCGGTCCCATTGGTTACCACTGCCCCAGCATCCATCAGCGACCGCCACACGTATGCGCCCTCCTGGCTACGCCGCATTCCCAATCGCTGGGGGACAAACACGGCGTCGGAGGTACAGTGCACTGCCTGCATCGACGCGATCACATCCAGCGACGCGAATCTGGCGATATCATCGGGGTGCAAATGTTGGGCGTGTTCGATCCGCCATCGCCGTGGGAGATGTTCCGGCTGCTGTTGGAACGCTTGCTCAAAGATGTCCAGCACTTCTCGATTGGCCCGATCTCCGATCGCGTGAACGCACAACTGAAAACCATGGTTGACGGCAATTTCTGCCGTCTTTCGAACCGACTCGACGGATGCCGTGTTCAAACCCGAACTCGTCGGCAGATCCGAATAAGGGCTCAGCAGCCAAGCGCCGTGCGGTCCCAGCGCCCCATCAATCGAACGTTTTATGGCTCGACAGGTCAGAAACTCTCTGCCGTAACCAATCATTTTGAACCGTGACAACCGAGCTTCCATCGCTTCGTTGGAATCGCGAACCATTACATACAAGCGTAACGGCAAGTTGCCTTGATCTGCGAGCGTTCGAAAGTTGCGGATCAACTGCAAACTTGATCCCGCATCCTGGAAACTGGTGATCCCGTGTTTTAGACATTCCTCGCCAGCCAATTCGATGGCTTTCAACAAATGGTCCTGACGTTGTTGGAAAGTTTGTTTAGCAATCGAGCGTTGCTGGGCCTGTGAAATCAATCCCTGCGCCGTTTCTCGAAACACACCGATCACTTCACCCTGTTCGTCCTTCAGGATTTCACCGCCGGCAGGTGGTTGAGTGCTGGAGTCAACTCCGGCAAGTCGCATTGCGTAGCCGTTCGCAAAACTCATATGGCCGCTGGCATGGGGCAGCAAAACCGGGTTGTCGGGGGATACCTTATCGATGGCAGCTCGCGTCGGATAACCTTCGACGTTGGGTTGCGGAGCTTGATTCCATTTGGATTGGTGCCAGCCCCGCCCAACAATCCATTCGCCGGGTTCGGCTTGTTCGGCAGCTCGAGCGACCTGTTGCACCACGTCGCCCCAGGACTTGGCGGTATTCAGTTTGAGCATCATCTGGGACTCACCCAGTCCAACGAAGTGTCCGTGGCCTTCGATGAATCCCGGCATCGTGAACCGCCCTTTCAGATCAACCACACGAGTCTCGTCGCCAATGAATGGTGCCACCTGTTGATCGGAACCGACAGCCAGGAGTCGCCCCCATGAAATGTCAATCGACTCAGCCCACGGCTGAGCCGCGTCGACGGTGTAGACTTTGCCGTTGGTCAGAACCAGTTCAGCAGCCGTGGGTTGCTGGGCGTCCGCGGACCGGACAAGTCCGATTGCCAGTAACAGCGACAGGAACACGGAAATTTTCAGGGGACTTTCTTGAAGCATCGCAGTTAACCAGGGTCAGTTCGGTTGGGAAACGTACTCCACTAGTTGAACTGCTGTAACACGTCAGGGCAAGCATGAAGGTCTTTCGTAGCCAAATTCATCGCCGAGCGGTTGCCAATGAAGGGCAAGTTTGAACCGGCACGAAGGAGTTGGTCACCGCAGAGGCGCAGAGACCCCGAACCTCGTCAGGCATGTGGTTTGAACTCTGCGGCTCTGCGGTTTTTACTTGCCGAATCCAAGGTGAGCCCGGGCTGCGGTTGAGTGCTCGAAAAACAGACTCGGTGCCAAAACAACTTGCGTCCCTGCCCGCGTGGTTCGTTGGCACGGGGATTGCAACCTGAGCGCCCATTAACTTAGATTGTAGCGCTGTCTTAGCAGCTGCACCTTGGCAAATGTTGCATGGAATTGGAAACCCGACGCGTGAGCGAGGGCTACACCGATGCGTGTTTTTCCCTCGCTTACGCGTCGGGTTTCCAAAAGTGTGCCACTTTTAAATGCACGGCGTGACGGCTGCCCCGCTGCTTGCAGAATTCAAAGAGAAAAACGATGTCCGAACAGAACTTGACGTTATTCGAAAAAATCGGTGGCACGGAGACGATTGATAAACTGATCACAGCGTTTTATCAACGAGTCCTGGCCGATCCCCAGCTGGCTCCTTTTTTCGCTGAGACATCGATCGACAAGCTAAAACGGATGCAGGTCACCTTTTTTTCGATCGCGCTTGGTGGACCGGAGCCAGAAGGCCTCAATGTTTCACTTTACGAATCGCATCAGGGTCGCGGCATCAAGCGCGAACACCTGAGTCTGTTCACGCAACACCTGCTGGAAACGCTGGAAGGCATCGGCGTCAACCGTAAAGATGCGGTCAAGGTTTACGAACGAATCTCAACGTATTCGAACGAGATTTTGGGCGATACCACCGTCGATGGTTAAATCCCCATCATGGCCAACAGGTCGGTCATCTGAGAGAGAAATCGAGTCACACTGGGGTGCTCGGATTCGAATTCGCTGATCCGTTTGACCAGTTCGTTTTTTTCCGGCAGCGGCTCAGGCTGTTGAACCTCTCGGGTCCGATCGACCAAAGTGCTGACATCGGTAACCAACTGCCCTAACGCATCGATGGTTGCGTCATCGACCTCTTGTACCGAGTCGATTCGCTGATTGATCGACGCCAGCTCTTCGTGCAACTCTCGTAATCGCAACAACAGATCAGTGTTCGTGGACATGATTTTCTCCTCGTCTCCCCCAGGGACATTGTTTGCCCAGCCGATTGGGTTTTCCCCGGACGGCCTTGTTGCTTCAAATGCAGCCAAAACTTAAGTTAGGAATTTCACTCGCAGTCAAGTCGCCTGAGCATCGTGATCGGCCAGCACATGACAATCGACCCAGTGGCGAGGCAGTAACAGCACCGGGCATTTTGCGTGAGTCACGACTTTTTGTGCCACCGAACCCATCAGGAGTTTTTGCAAACCCGAACGACCGTGCGTGGGCATCACAATTAAATCGACGGCTTCCTCCTCTGCAACGTCGAGAATTTTCTCACTGGGTTCACCAAACAAGCTCAAGAATTTCAAGCCAAGTTCACGCTTGGGATCGACCTCGTCAAAGAAATCGGCTTCACTTTTTTCGCGAGACTGGTCAGCCTGTTCAGAAGTCCACGGTCCGCCGTAAGCGTATGGGTTAGGGTATTCAAGCACGCAAACGACACGAATGTTTGCCGCTGAATAATGCTCCCGCGCGTAACTCAACGCTGTGCGGGAGTAATTGGAAAAATCCCACGGCACTAACACAATTTCGGCGGTCATCACCTGCTCCTGTTGAAATCCACATTTCAGCTATTGAAGCTGACGTGCATACCGGGTGCCAAAGTCAGTTGATGATTACTTTTTTTCGTATGACATCGAAAATTGGCAGGGAACTGCCGATCTCCAAAAGAAACAGCTAAACATCGATTACATAAACACCAGGGATCACATTCGCAACGATTTGAATGCAGGCCACTGATACCGCTGCAGCATTCGTCGAGGCGGCGAGCGGTTTCGCACGGTCAGAGCACGAGTGCCTTGACCAATAGGCTCACCATCAGCCACGATCAAAGTTTTTTAGTAGTGGCCCGCAGATTGCCACCAACTGCCGGAAACACAACTTTTTCGGGTCGTTCATGGATCATCAAACCGATTTGCCTTCACCCCAAGGGGAACTGGAAGACGCCTACCAGCTAACGGTTGATCAGGTAGCGGCCAGATTATTCGTTGACCCAACCATCGGGCTCGGCGATCACGCTGTGTCTGAGCGACTGGCGAAGTACGGGGCCAACGAGATTCGGGAAACGGGATCGCGAAGTCACTGGGCAATCTTGCTGGCGCAATTGAAAAGTTCGTTGATCGCATTATTGGCTGTCGCCGTCATCGTTTCTTTGCTGCTTGGAGAAACGACGGACGCGTTGGCAATCGTGGCCATCATTGTGCTGAACACGATCCTGGGATACTGGCAAGACGCCAAAGCCGAAAAGGCGTTAGCGGAATTGAAGAAATTGTCGGTCGCCGACGTGCTGGTTCGACGCGATGGCAAGGTCAGGTCGATTTCCAGTTCACAGCTGGTACCCGGTGATATTGTGCTGTTGCAAGCTGGCTACCTGGTGTTGGCTGATTGCCGGTTACTGGAAGCAGAAGAACTTGAAATTGATGAGTCGGCGCTAACGGGCGAATCGATTTCGATTCCCAAGTCCGTTGACGCGTTGCAAGAGAATACCTTGCCGCTGGGGGATCGTGTCAACTGTGCCTATAGCGGAACGGTCGTAGTACGCGGTCGCGGAACTGGGATCGTGACCGCAACCGGCATGTCGACTGAATTAGGGCAAATTGCAGACAGCATGCAACAGGTCGAAGCTGAACCCACGCCGCTGCAACAGAAGCTCAGCCGGTTAGGACGTTCCTTGGCCTTGTTGGCGATCGCAGTCGTGGCGTTGGTGTTCGTTGTTGGCTTGATTGCTGGCCAGCCGCCAAAAGTAATGCTGATGACAGCGCTCAGCATGGCGGTAGCACTGGTTCCCGAAGGGCTACCGGCCGTCGCCACCGTGACGTTGGCGATCGGGGCCAACCAGATGTTCCGTCGGCATGCCTTGATCCGACAGCTTCCGGCAGTGGAGACCCTGGGATCGGTTTCGGTCATCTGCAGTGACAAGACCGGGACATTGACACAAAACAAAATGACCGTCACTCAGGTTGACATCGCCGACCGCTGCCTGGCGACCGGCGACAATCAAGTGCTGAAGGTCGAATCTCAACCTGAAGCGTTTCAGCTGTTGCTGATCGGCAGTGCACTGTGCAACGATGCTTCTGTTTCTCAACCGGGCGAGCCTGCCGTTGGCGAACCAACTGAAACCGCGCTACTGGAGTTGGCTCAGCGTTATGGATGGCAGCAAGCCCGGTTGTTGGAAGCCTTGCCGCGACTTGCAGCTATCCCGTTTGATTCAAAACGCAAACGCATGTCGACAATCCATCGACTTGAAGCCGAAACCTCTGAAGGGGATCAGCTGGCGGTTGTCCGTTCTCTGGTTGAGCGTTTCGTGAGCGACGCAAACGATTGCCGAATCCTGTTTACCAAAGGCGCGGTGGAAGTGCTGGTCGACCGGTGCAACCAGTTCTGGTCAGTCGATGGTCCCCAGCGATTGGATCAATCCGTAATTGCCCGCATCCACGAAGCCCAGAATTCAATGGCCAGTTCGGGGACCCGAGTGCTGGCCTTAGCTTGCCGTGTCCTTACTGCCGCAGAGTTGAAACAGGGTCCCGGCGACGAAGTCGAACAACAGCTTTGTTTTATGGGACTGCTGGGACTGTCCGATCCCCCTCGACCGGAAGCCAAGTCCGCCGTCAGTCGTTGCCAGGAAGCTGGCATCCGTCCGATCATGATCACCGGCGACCATCCGCTCACGGCCAGGAGTGTTGCCGGGGATCTGGGGATCGACGTGACGCATGGTGCAGTGACAGGAAGCGAGTTGAGTCAACTGACCGATGAGCAGTTGTTTTCTGTGGTTGAGAAAACGAGCGTGTTTGCCCGAGTTGCCCCGCGGGACAAACTGAGGATCGTTGAAGCGCTGCAACGCCACGACCAGGTGGTAGCCATGACTGGGGATGGAGTCAACGACGCTCCGGCGCTGAAGCAGGCCAGTGTTGGCGTGGCGATGGGGATCAACGGTACCGACGTCTCCAAACAGGCCGCCAACGTGGTGTTGTTGGATGACAATTTTGCCACGATCGTGGCAGCGGTCGAACAGGGTCGAAATGTTTTCGACAACATTCGTAAATACATCAAATACACGATGTCCAGCAACGTCGGGGAAGTGCTGGTGATGGCGGTCGGAGTTTTACTAGGCCTGCCCTTGCCATTGCTGCCCCTGCAAATCTTATGGATCAACCTGATGACCGACGGCTTACCTGGACTGGCGTTGGCGTTTGAACCTACCGAAGCCGGGACGATGAAGCGAAAACCGTTTCCACTGAACGAACCGATATTAGGCATTCCGATGCGTTGGGATCTGTTGTGGATAGGAGGTTGGATCTGCGTCGTCTCATTGTCGGTCAGCTGGTTTTTGTGGAATCCACAACTGGGTGAAGTCCATTGGCGGACATTGGTGTTTACGATCCTGACCACGTCACAGTTGGCCAACGCGATTGCCTGCCGTTCAGCCAATTCGATCTTCAACCGCCGCGGTCCCACCAGGAACCGCTGGCTGGGATGGGCGATTGCCCTCACGTTTGTCCTGCAAATGCTGGTGGTTTATTGGGCCCCTTTGCAAACAATATTTCATACCACCGGATTGGGAATTGGAGAGCT
>CAZJEK010000275.1:0-8084 GCA_964545005.1 uncultured Pirellulaceae bacterium | reverse complement strand
CGAGTTGCTTCCAATGTCGGTGAAATCGACTCGTTTTGAACGGCCGGCGTTGCTGTTTTGGGTTCGTTGTGGTCGTCATCCCAGCGATCGGCCGTCGAGGATGATTCCTGGGTTGGAGTTATTCCGGTTGGAGTGAGACTCGGCTCTGCCAACTTTTCGATGGTTGGTTTGTCGATTGATGGAGTTGGTAGAAACGTTAACGCTGATTCGAACGAGTCAACGCCCCGCGCTGAAAAGACAACATCGGATGACCCAAATGACGAGCTATCGAAACCCATGGGGCGAATTACGGCTGCATGGGTCGGTGGTGCGGAAGCTGGGCTGTCTTGTGAATCGGTTTCGGTAGGCGTTCGTTGAACCGCCGCTGCGGGCGATTCCTGGGGCTCAGCGTCTGGCTCATTTTCGACCGTTTCGGTGGCCGCAACCTCGTCGGCTTGTTCAGCTTCCGGCTGATCCGAATTGTGACCTTCGAGTTCGCAAATCAATGACTCGTCCAACTGCATTTCGACCGTGTCCGGGCCGTCGGTAGAATCCGATGTTTCCACAACCGCAGTTTCCAAGGTTGGAGACCATTCCGTTTCCAGTTCGGAGGTCTCGGAATCGAATTGGCTGAAGATTTCTTCGTGATCGTTTTCAACGGCTTGTGGTTGCAGTTCGGCAGCTTCCGGCGAATCGGAGTCGTCCTCGTTGGAATCAATCCAAGCTGACGGCGCATCGTGTTCGGCGGCCTGGTCACCTGGTTGTGAGCTGTCGTCATGACCTTCCGATTGATCCGTCGGCTGTTCGGGAACGGTGGCTTCGGCAAACTCAGGGGCCGAGGGCTGTTCGTCAAGTGGTTTCACAAACGACAAATCTTCCGAGGTGATCTGAAGCGAGCTCTGGTTTTGGGCTGCGATAATAGGTGTAAATCGATCGCGTAGTGTCTCTTCCTGTTCAAACGTTTCGGCAAACGGATCGATGAATCCATGCGAGCCCGGTTGCTCGGCGACATGAGCTGCGGGGTCACCGATTGGAGGAGCCGAATCCACCCACGATTCTTCTGGAGGTGCTGCCGAAGCTGGAGATTCCAAGGGGTCGATCCCTGAAACTTCCATCTCATCTGTTGTTTCATCGGATGCCTCCAACTCTTCGTTGTTGGGTAAGCTGAATTCTGGCCCTTCGGAGAAACCAACAAACGACGGTTCAACGATTGGCTCCTGCGATTCAGAAAGCCCACCAATCTCTGGAATTTCCGCGGAGGCAAGTGGTTCTGGTTCGGGCGAAGTTGTGTTGTTCGCGATGGACTCAGGCAACTTGAACTCAGGTTGGAAGTGTTCTTCAGCGGCTGGCGTATTAGAGATTGGCGGAGCTGGAGGAGCTGTTTGTTCTTGATCTTGAGTCGGGGTGTCTTTGAAACCGACGGTCGGCAATGACTCCTCCGAAGTGTCGCTGGTAGATGCGAGAGAGGAAGATGCTGGCCAAGTTGCCGACTCGATTGCGTCCTCGTCGGGATCGGCCTCCGGGCCTTCGGCTCCAGTAGATCGAAGCAAGGGGGACCAGATTTTTTCTTCGTTCGACTGGCTGCCGGGAACGGTTTCCGCATTCTGTTGGCTTCCGGCTATGTTTTCTTCCGAATCCCCGGCTTCATTCGATTCCAGGTTCCAGAGCTTATCGGAGATAAATTCGACCGGCGTTTCGGCAGGGGATGACTTTTGGTCGGGGCTATCAGAATCCGCGTCTGCTGATGCTCCGGCGGTTGAGTGTTCCTGCCCGTACATCGGAAACGATTCGCCAAAGGCCGCTGCCAGTTCCTTAGCGCTAAAAGCGGGAATCGGTTGATCAACCGAGCGCTCGCCGTCCTCATTGGCCGGTAGTTCGGTATCGTCGTACTGGGCAGCGATCGATTCTGATTGTGCCGCGGTAGGCGATTCATCAGTCATGCTCAGTGCCGTGGTGTCGACGTCAAGTTCGGATTCGATTTCGCGAGCAGGCGATTGTTCAGCAGTGGTTGGCGCCGCTGGTACTGGTTCGGCTGGCTCAGCTGTCAGTTCAATCAGGTCGCCGGACTCGTGTTCATCATCCAACTGCCCGAACTCGATCACCGTCCAATCGTCTGATGGCGGTTGTGACGGGACCAATTGGTCGGGAACAATTCCAGGAAGACTTTGGACGTCCGCCCAGGCATCCGTGATGCACTCTGGCGTTACGACCTGTTTTCCTTGCGTTCCGGTGCAGATCAAGGCGAAATCACAGACCTGGTTGATCAGCCGTGGGACGCCGTCGGTGTGTTCCTGCAGTTTTGCGATCGTTGCTGGTGGGAAGAGTTGATCACCATTGCCGCCAACCCGTTGGATGTGTTCCTGGACATAGGCCGCGGTTTCTTCTCGAGTCAATGGCTTTAGATAGCATCGCGACGCGATTCGTTGCGCGAAGGAAGCAAGTTGAGGGTCATTGAGCGTTTCATCCAGTTGATTCCGGCCGGCCATCACCAACCGGACACGTGGCTGACCATCGACAATATAGTTGGTGATCAAGCGAAGTTCATCGATTAAATCGACGGCCAGGTTTTCGGCATCATCGACCAGCAATAACATACCGTTGGGGCAGTTAGGGTTAGGTTTTACTTGAGCCATCAAGTCGAACCTCAGTTCCGCTTCCGTCATTCCGACGACCGGTCGATCAATGGCAAACAGAACACTTTGCAGTAGATCTTTACGACTTTCCAAACGGGCACAACCCAGGTTCACCACGGTGAACTGGAGTTTGTACTGGTCCTCGAGCATGGCCAGTGCCAGCGACTTACCGGTGCCAATATCGCCAATCATGACCACCGGGCCGGAAGCGCGGTCGATACACAAACGTGCTTGTCCGAGGGCCTGGTGAATTGCCGAGCCGGCAAAGTAGTGTTTCACAAACGGAGTCGTAGTGAATGGCCGAGAGCTAAATTGGAACACTTGTTCGTACATTACGCATCCTGCGTTCGTTCAATAAGTGGTTGGCGTCTTGCCAAGCGACGAAAATCAATACCCGACGAATACCCGGATCATGCGAGCGATCCCGTCATATGGATTGTGTAAAAATGATTCGCGGACCAGCGAGTTCGTTAGTAAAAAGCCGACGATCACGATCCCCAAGCCAAGTAAAACCAGCCCGACAGTTTCGACCAGCAAGTTGGCCCAGCTGCGAACCTGTGTGGATTCCGTTCCCATCGAGTCAGCGTGCTCTTCGCCCACAGTTGCAACAATCGGCAAGTTGAGCGTGCGTGCCACGGATTCAACATTGCCGAAACCTCGATCCGCAAACGGTTGGTAGTGCCAGGTGACGGTGATCCCGACGGCGATGGACAGTATGAACAAGATGATCAGACCGGTACGTCCAGGTGTTGCATTGATGGCTCGTGTTTGTGGTGTGGCAACATCAGCGATATGGACCGGACCAGGTCCGTTCGAATTCTGGATGGATTGATGAACATCTCGCAACACGTTGCGTAGTGAACGGGTGTCGATCGATGCCAATTGCTGTTTGAGAGTATCGCCTCCAGACGAGGCGGTCTTGGGACCCGTTCGGCTGGATGCAAACTTGAATTGTGAGTTGCTGATTGAAGTCGCGTTGGCGGCAGTTTGAATGTCCGACTCGATCTGATCGGCCAGCCAGATTGCTCGTTCAAGTCGGTCAAGATTTGTGTTGCGCGGCAAAGCGGCAATCGTGTTGCCCTGGTTGTCAACCGTCAAACCAATTTCATTGCATCGGTTTGCTACTTTGCGTGACAGGTTATGGAGAAAGCGTTGTTCATCATCCAATCCGCTGCCATCGAAGCTGATCAGGAATTGAAAGCGACTGGTATCCATTTGTCGCTTCATGCCCACTTGAATCGACGATGCAATCGCCTGGTAGTCACTCAGCTCAAAAGCACGGGTACGAATCGAACCACTCATTCGAGTCTGCTCGATCAGTTGCCCCAGGCGGTCTGTCGTGGTTTCCTGCCGGACGCATTCGACCAGCAACGATAGCAGTTGCTGCTGATCCACAATGGTTTCATCAGCTGTCAAAGTAATCGTTGTGACAGTGCGAAAACGCGAAACCGAAAGCGGCCAGATGATTGACGCTAACAGATAAAAGCCGACGGCCGTGGTCGCAAAAGCAGCCGCGTATCCGAGCAAAGCATGTCGAGCTTTGGGGTGTTTCAGATTTTCCAGCGAGTAACTAGTCATGGAAATGGCCGGAGCCTGGGCAATGCAATGACGGACCTTCGTCTTCTAACTTCGACCCGATCCCCGAATCAGCTTGAGACAGGTTTGCCGATTATCCGGATTGAAACGCCGCTAGCATTGATTAGAAATCACGGCGGACGGAACGATCGGAGTCAACGCGGACCATAGCAGGAAACTGGTATCACTCGCAGGCCAATTTTCGCTAGTCCAGGCCCCGATCAAAAAAACATGTGACTGAACACGAATTGTTCAACGACGCTGTTGTGGTTGATCCGACGTTGCCCCCAGTGGAACGCGGCCCGGCTGCGTAATCTGGCGAGAAATATGGGACCGTGGAACCGCGCTACGAATCGCGACCAGTGTTTCGAAGGTGCCTTGCTGGACGACTTGATCGGATTGATTAATCAACTTCCTGGACCACACCGCTTTTCCAGATCGACGTCCGGATTCAGAGAGTTCCTGGCAAGTCGTTTCGACATAGACGGTGTCGCCAAAAAATAAGGGCCGGCAGAACTCCCAATCGCGTACAGCTGTAAACGCCAGTGTTTGCACGTTGGGAAAAAAGCTGCCCAGGCCAGCGACCCAGGAAAGTCCCAGCAGCCCATGAGCAATCGGCTGGCGGTAGTGACTTTGCGAGGCAAAATCGTAATCGACGTGCAGTGGATTGAAGTCACCGGTCATCGAAGCAAACTGGATGACGTCCGTCTCAGTGACGGTCCGTCGAGGTGAAACCCAGCTTTGACCCACTTCCAGATCTTCAAAGTACAGGGGCGAATCCATTGCGACAGTGGGTACCTGATTGTGCTTCCTGACAAAGGGTGTCACGGACAACCTGCGATCGGCGACATCAGGGCGATTCCCAAGTGTAACCTCACCGCGGAAGTCAGAAACGAAAACGGCGACCAGCTTGAAAGCTGGTCGCCGCGATCATTCTCAGTCGGGGTGAAAGGATTCGAACCTTCGACCCCCTGGTCCCAAACCAGGTGCGCTAGCCAGACTGCGCTACACCCCGATGACTGAAGTTCAGCGACTTGGAGAATTTACCGAGCAAAACAAAACCTTGCAATGCTGATTTCGATCCTTTTCTTCGCTGATTTGCCCAATTTTACCCACAGTTGCCGTCCATACAACGGGGTTTATTTGCCAAACAGGACGCATTTCCTGAGTTCAGGTTCGCATTCAATCCAGATTGTTGACACTTGTCATCGACACAATTGTCAACAATGCCGGTTGTCCGACTTCAAAACGATGACATTCGCCGTTTCGTTGCCGATTCAAGCGGCTCGGCGTTGTTCAGGTTGCACCATGATGGATGTCAACCGCTCGAATTCGCGGTGATCGGCGTAGTGGACGATGATTTGCCCTTTTTCCTTGGTGCCGGGCTTGATGACGACTTTGGTCCCCAACAACTGTTTCAGCCGTTGCTCCAATGCCTGGATTTGAGGGGTACGTTTGGTCCGCGTTCGATTCGTCTTGCTGGACCCGACACTGGAGTCCCGAGCCATCAAGTCCGAGACCGCCCGTTCGGTTGCCCGAACGCTCATCCCTTCGTTCATGATTCGTTCGCAGAACTCTCGCTGCAAAGGCTCCTCACCCAATGGTAGTAACGCTCGAGCATGCCCCATGGAGATCAAGCCGGCCTGAAGCGAATCCTTGATGCTGACCGGAAGATCCAGCAATCGCATCAGGTTGGTCACCGTCGAGCGGTCGATCTTCAACCGGTTGGCAAGCTCTTCCTGGGTGCACTGATGCTCATCGATGTAGCGTCGAAACGATAATGCTTTTTCGATCGGATTGAGGTCCTTGCGTTGCAGGTTTTCGACGATGGCCAACTCTGAAACCAGTCGGTCGTCGGCATTGCGAACTCGAGCGGGAATCGTTTCCCAATTGGCTTTGATGGCCGCCCGCAATCGACGTTCACCGCTGATCAACTGGTACCTGCCATCAACGACACGAACCAGGATGGGCTGCAGGATATCGTGCTCTTTCAAGCTTTCGGCCAACGATCCAATTTCGGATTCGGTGAATACGCGTCGCGGCTGATACGGATTGTCTTCGATGTCGTAAACGCTCAGGTGGACGATCTCGCCCTCCTGGACAGGCTGACTGGAGGATGATGGTGGCTGATTACCGGGCACGAAAGGATCGGCGACACCAACACCAACGGCGCCTTCCTGTTCAGTCGAATTCAGTAATGCTTCCAGCCCACGGCCGAGTCGTTTTTTTCTAGTCACGTTCAAGTACCTCCATGCAAAGTTCAATATAGGCGCGCGAGCCGCGGGAGCGGGGTGCATAGTCCAGCACGCTTTTCCCATGACTGGGTGCTTCGGTTACAGTGACATCCCGTGGAATCACGGTGTCAAACACAATCTCTCCAAAAAAGTCCCGGACTTCGGCATCCACCTCCGAAGTCAACTCCAAACTGGGATCGTACATGGTCAGCACGATTCCTCCGAAAGAAAGCTGGCCGGGACGGTTTTTCATAACTTCACGAATCAGCTCAATCATCTGAGCCAACCCCTCCATGGCGAAATATTCACATTGGATCGGCATGAAGACTTCATTCGAGGCAGACAGCGCAGTCTGAGTCAGATGGCCCAACGACGGCGGGCAATCGATCAGCACATAATCAAATACAGCAGTGCCCGAATTCAGGTGTTCCACCAAAATCTCGGTCGCCTGGCTTTCGGCCGTGGCCAGTTGATCGACATCCCGAAAAGACTTCGATCCGGGCAAAAGTTGCAGGCCTGGAATCGCCGTATCCACAACGCTACGTCGAATCGGTTGTTCGTTGATTAGAGGATGGCGAGCAACGGGTTCGAGCCCCAATCCCGTTGTGGCGTTGCACTGTGGATCCATGTCGACGAGCAGCGCCGATTGCCCAGCCCGAGCCAGCCCGGCAGCGAGGTTAATGGAAGTCGTGGTTTTTCCCACGCCCCCCTTTTGATTGGCGATACAAAACGTGCGGCTCAATGATCCATCCTTGGCAATTTGTTCCCGCGATTGGCGTGAAACATGGTCCTCAATGCAGAAAGCTACCAAGGGACGTCGAAACAACAAATAGCAGATTTGGTGACAGTAGAATACCAACCCCGCGTGCAAGCTTGACGCGAATACCAGCCCTACGCATGAGTGATTGGACATTGGTTGGCATGGATTAGCGAGAGATAGTTGACTCGACCAGGGCCGAAGGCCCGACACAACCATTGCCGGGGGTGATAACCCCCGGTAAGCCGCGCAGAAAAACCTCAGGCCCGGAGGGCCGACAGATCTAAAAAGAGAAGAGGCCATTCGGAAGTACCAGATTGATTGGAACTGAATATGAATTGGCCACACCAAATCAATTTGAGTGGTTCTGTCGGCCCTCCGGGCCTATTTGATTTGCTTGCCCGGGTCGAATGTCGCAGGCGTAAGCGGTCGTGATCGCTATGGAGGGCGACAACGTTGCGGACTCGGGCCAATGGCCCAAGCTACTGCTTTTGCGGACCACCCGGCCAAAGGAGATATCAGTCTCCAGTCTCAAAATCAACTTGAGTGGTTCTGTCGGCCCAGGCTACTGCTATCAAACCGGTTCCACGTGGAACTGATCTTGACTTGTCCATGAACGCTTTTTTGACGCGGCAAAAACCGGGTCTAAACCAGGCGTCCGAACAGGAGAAAATTCAAAAAAAAACGCGGCCCATTTCTGGGCCGCGTTGGTATCTCGAGGTGACGCCTACGGCCACCAGCAAGTCCGATTAATAACGGTAATGATCAGGCTTGTAAGGACCATCGACTGGCACGCCGATGTAGTCAGCCTGCTCCTGGGTCAACGTCGTCAGCTTGACGCCCAGTTTGTCCAGGTGAAGTCGAGCAACCTTTTCGTCCAGGATCTTGGGCAGTACGTATACTTGA
>CAZJEK010000274.1:0-8088 GCA_964545005.1 uncultured Pirellulaceae bacterium | reverse complement strand
TGCCGTTGGTGGCAAGGTCTCCAGGTTCGCCGCTTCGCTGTTTCCGCTGATGAGATTCGGCGGCAGCCTGGTCAAGTCGTCTTGGTGAACTACCACTCAACTTACAAGTTGACTAACAACAGTCTCAGAGATCCACCACCAGGAAGCATCTCGTCAATCTTGTTGATCATGAATATCCTGTCAAATTTCCAGGTGAATCATGCTTACGCCGTCCATTCTGAGGAGGATCCCAAGAAAAGGGAACAGGATGAATAAAATCCACATGATCAAGAAGATGCGTTTTGCAGAAAACCAGTCAATCGAAAATCCAGCCTCAGCGCCATCCAGTTCAACTGGACAAGAAATGACTCTCTCCAACCGCCGACTTCGGCAGGCGCACAAAAAAACCTCGGTTGTTACAACCGAGGTTTCATTGAGATTACCCGACTAGGACTCGAACCTAGAATGTCTGAACCAAAATCAGATGTGTTACCATTACACCATCGGGCAATGTTTCAAGGCGTGATTTTTATCAAATTGCCCGCCGTCCAAAAATAGGGCTTTGGGCTTTTTTTCAATTATTTCCAACGATTTCTAATCGTCAACCCTTCAATCGGCCGTCACGCCGTCCAAGTCCAAATTTTATCGCGAATCCGACTCGTTGCTCCGATTCAAGGTTGGATTGGCAACACCGAATGCCAGTTGCTCTAATTGAATCGCCAAGTCCACCCCCACGACTTGAACGTGCGACGGAACGTTCAAAGTTACCGGTGCGAAGTTCAAAATACCAGTCACGCCTGATTTGACAATCTCCTGGGCGGCCTGGTTCGCGAATTTTGCCGGAACCGCCAGGATTACCAGTGAGATTTGATTGTCCCGGACCCAAGCTTGCAGGTCATCAACGCTGCGAATGGTCAGATTTCCGATTCGCTTCCCAACCAATGAACGATCGTTGTCGAAAGCGGCCACGACTTCGAAGCCCTGTTTTTGAAAACCGCGGTACCCCAACAACGCCTGGCCCAGGTTACCACAGCCCACCAACGCCACTGGCCAGGTTCGGTCGGTCCCTAAAATCTTGCGGATTTCGTGGATCAATTCCTCACAGTGATACCCGACGCCGGGATGCCCAAACTGGCCGAAACAGGTAAAGTCCTTCCGGACCTGAGCATCGGTGATCCCCAGCCGGCTCCCCAGAAATCGCGAACTGATCGTTTCTTTTCCCGAATCATACACCTGCTGCAGCTCGCGCAAATACAGGCTCAGCCGGGCTACAACGGCCTTGGGCACATTTGGCGGCTCAGGTTGTCGGTGAGGGTCATTCACAACGCATTGCCGAACACTGGCTCATTCGGCTCAAGTATCTCCGGGACAGGTGATTTCCGGCAGCTCGATTCGCCTGGCTGAAACCACGTCTGAATTATACCCATTTGCTCGTCAGCAGGAACGTGCCGCCACGCAGACCTCCCTGCGTTCCCTCTTTCGGTTCCAGACCAGCCCGATACGTGTTGATTCCGGTTTTAGCTGATAGTCCGATTTTTCCAGCCCTGCAGTTTCTGATCCGCTGATCAACCGTGCCGCAGTGACGCCCCAAAACTGCCGATCCAATTCGTGGGGTGGTATGCACTGATCGCCTGAACGAACGGAGTGCACATTTGGCAAGGATCGCCAGCAACCCGGCACGTGCTGGAACCGTGGTGAGATATCTATGTCAGAAGAACGCAAAATCCGTAACGACATCATTGCCGTCGGCTTATTGGCAATGATCATTTTCCTGGCCGCGTCGCTGGCCACCTACGACGTTCGCGATCCCGCCCATAACGCTTCCACATGGCTGAACCAGATTTACCAGCCAGACCAGCTGTATTTCCCGGCCCACGAGAAAGTCACCAACGCCGGAGGTAGGCTGGGAGCCTGGACGGCTGATCTGCTCAACAACACGCTGGGGCTGGGCGCCTGGTTTTTGTTGATCGGGCTGGTCGGTATGGAAATTTCCCTGTTCCAGCGGCAGTCAATCGAATCCCCCTGGCTGAAAACCGCAGGCTGGGCAATCAGCCTGACGGCCTTCACAGCGCTGGCCTCGATCCTCGTACCGACACAATGGGTCAATCCGATCATCGGCCCGGGGGGCTATCTGGGAGCGTTGGGGTCTGGAATGGGATCGCAATACCTCGGCCCTATCGGCGGGTTCGTTGTTGCGCTGACGGCTTTCCTGGTCGGCATGATGATGTGCACCGAGTACCTTGTCTTCCGGGCTGGCCGCGTTGTTTTCGCGCCTGCGATGGTGGCCGCCACCTCTGTCCTGCCGTTTGGATTGATCCACCGTTTTGTCACTTGGTTCAATGGTCACGAAGCCGCGTCAGCGTTGAGTATCGAATCCGAAACCGACGAAATCGACGAAGAACTGGACGAACCTTCCGAAGCCCGGACCATCCGGTTCCGCCGTCGTGATGTCGAGGTCGTCGAAGAAGAACCGGTTGGCGAATCGGACGACGAAGAGGAAGACTGGGACGAGGAAGAGTACGAGGACGAACTCGAACCAGCCGCTGAACAGGATGACTCCGAGTTTGAAGAAATTGAAGAGGAACAGTCGGCGATCAAAATTGCAGCCGAAACCCGTGAGCCAGATCCGACCGAAGCGGAACCCGAAACCAAAGCACCGATTCCCAAACCTCACTTCAAAATTCGCAAGCCGAAGAGCGCCGAACCGGAACCCTCGGCTCGTGAAGTCGTGATGCACGCACTTGATGCAGCAGCAGCTTCTAACGAACAGATCGAAGATTACGAGTTGCCGCCGCTGGAGCTCCTGGAAAACGGCGATTCAGTCCCCTTCGAACAGCAAAAGCGCGAAGCACTGAAGAAAGCCGAGATCCTCGAAAAAACGTGCAAACAGTTTGGCTACGACGTCAAGGTTGTGGAAATCGAAACCGGACCGGTGATCTCGCAGTACGAGATCGATCTGGCGCCTGGCTTGCGGCTGCAAAAAATCACAGCCCTGTCGGATGACCTGGCAATCGCGATGCGAGTCCCCAGCGTTCGAATCGTTGCGCCAATTCCCGGCAAAAACTCGGTTGGCGTCGAGGTTCCCAACGAAACTCGACAAGTTGTCCGCTTGCGATCGGTGATGGAGCAATCGGAAAAACAAATCAAGAAGATGAAAATCCCGTTGTTCCTCGGTGCCGACGCGGTTGGCGCACCCTTGGTCGCCGACCTCGCTGCCCTGCCCCACTTGCTGATCGCCGGGCGCACCGGAACCGGTAAGTCGGTCTGTCTCAACGCAATTATCTCGTCGATCTTGATGACCCGTCGACCCGATGAAGTTCGGATGCTGATGATCGACCCCAAAATGGTCGAACTGAGCGGTTACGGAAAACTGCCGCACTTGATGCACCCTGTCGTGACCGACATGCGCAAGGCAGAAGCGATCCTGGCCTGGGCCGTCGACAAAATGGAGGAACGATACACCCTGCTGGCCAAAGCCGGAGTGCGGCACGTTACGTCCTACAACCAGCTGGGCAAGGACGAACTGATCAAAAGATTGAACCCGGTGACCGATGAGGAACTGGATGCGATCCCCGACCAACTTCCCTTCATCGTGATCGTCGCCGACGAGATGGCAGACCTGATGATGACCGCCGGCAAGGATGTCGAACAGCACATCATTCGACTGGCCCAGAAAAGTCGTGCCGTCGGTATCCACCTGATCCTCGCGACGCAAAAGCCAACGGTCGATGTCATCACGGGCCTGATCAAATCCAACTTGCCGGCCAGAATTTCGTTCCAGGTTGCTTCGAAAACCGACTCCCGAGTTGTGCTCGACGCCCAGGGAGCTGACAAACTGCTGGGCATGGGTGACATGCTGTTCCTATGGCCAGGGACCAGCAATCTACTGCGGGGTCAAGGGACTTACCTCAGCGATCCGGAAATTGATCTGATTACCGCCAGCGTGAGTACTGGAGAACAGAACTTCGTCAACGAACTGGTGAACATCAAAATCAAGGAAGAAGATGCCGAAGATGGCGACCAACCAAAGCAGCTTGAGAATCGCGACGAACTGTACGAGCAAGCGATCTCAATCGTAGTCGACGAACAGCGAGGAAGTTGTTCCCTGCTGCAACGCGCGATGGGAATCGGATACGGTCGCGCTGCCAGGTTGATCGACTTCATGGCCGAAGATGGTTACGTCGGACCTTACAACGGCTCCAAGGCCCGCGAGGTCCTGTTGTCGCCAGACCAATGGCGTTCGATTCAAAACGGCGACGATGGCGATGAACCATCGGCAGACGAAGCAACTCAAGCGACTTCCGTTGCACCCGCATTGGAACCTAAATCGACAAGTTCGACTACCGGAACTCGCCGGGTTGACGCTGAGCATGAAGGACTTTCACTTCGCAAACCGAAACTCAAGCGACTGCGAAAACGCGAACTGGGAATGGAATCCAACCTGGCAGCGAACGCTTTTCCACGAGTCGATCAGCCAAACGAAATGCCGACCGACATCGATGAAGAGTACGAAGACGACGAATCAGAAGTCATCCACCTGAACCAGAACGTCGATGATGACGAAGCTGAATATATCGACGAAGGTGAATATGAAGACGTCGATGATGAAGAGTACGACGACATCGATGAAGAGTATGAAGAAGAAGACGAAGAAGAGGATGACCTGGAATACGAAGACGACGACTATGAAGACGTCGACGAAGACTGGTAGACCAAAGGGCGTTTACGCGACATGTGTCCCAGCCTTCGAAGCTATTCTCTCACTGAGAAGGCACGCGCGTCGGCCTCTCCGCGAAAGTTCTGTCATTCGCCCGAATCGCAGTCTCAGGGATCCATCACCAGGAAGCATCTCGTCAATCTTGATGATCCTGAACATCCTGTCAAACTTCCAGGTGAATCTTGCGTACGCTGTCCATTTTGAGCAAGCGGCCAAAAAAGGACAGGATGGACAAGATTAACATGATCAACAAGATGCGTGTTGTAGAAAACGAGGCAATCGACAATTCAACGCGAGCGTTATCCAGTTCAGCTGAACAAAAACTGTCAGCCTCTTTGCGAAAGGCGACAATGTGCAATTTCAAAACTGGCGCATCGGGCTTGCATTGCGTTGCGCAATTCCCGCTCCTTACCGGCCGCCTACAACGTTTAGGCAACCGCAACGCTGGCGGTGTCGTCACGGTTGAGCAGGCAGGCCAACCACGCTTGTTTCTGAATCGCCTGTTGAACGCGATCGCGTCGAGTTGTTTCGTCCCAGCAATCTTTGACCGCTGCTCGACGAGCTGAAATTTCTTCCTTGCCGGCAATGTTGGATTGGATCGTAGCGTTCATCGGATGCTCCCTGCGGATTAAAAATGAGTTGTCATCCGCAGCCGATGCATGCTTCGTGCCAGTTGTGCCGAATGCCGAAAAAGCCGGAAATTCACGGTTTTTACCGAACAGAAAATCGGAGGGCCGAAAACATCAGCAATCGCCGCCGCGAAATTGATGGCGCCTGTGCCTGGTTCGAGACAGACCAAATTGAACGGGCGCAGTTCAACTCGCCCGAATCGTCCAATCGCGACACATTGACATATCGACACACTTCGATACATTAAACAGACGATCCGCCTCTGCAGCCGATCAGAACGTTATCATGAAGGTAACAAACCGACGTATCAGCCAGAATTGAAGGGTATCGATGAGTGAAACGCAACGCGGCGCGACAATCGAAGAAGTGTTGATTGAGCGGATGGGAGTTTCGGTGGAAGATGCTGTCGCGGCCGGAATGGACACCATCGACGACCACGTTTCCCGCGCTGTTGATTCCGGAGTCGACGTCAGTGGCCGGTTAAAAGATCTGGCTGGACTGCTGGAACAATTGACCGAACCGTCGACCCTGGCAGCCCTGCAGCTGCTGCTGGCCAAGCTACCTCAATTGGCCCAATTCGCTGCCGTTGCTGAACAGATTCCCAACGCGTTGGCGTCACTGGGCGATGTCATCGACGACCAGCAACAGCGACTTTCCAGCCAGGGCATTGACCTGGAAAAATCGTTGACCAACGGACTGCATGCGATGCTGTACCTGGGTTCGAAAATCGATCGCGAACATTTGAACCGAATTGGCGATTTGCTTGACTCGGACGTCCTCAATCCACACGCGGTCCATGTTGTCGACAACGCAGCCAAGTCGCTGACTACCGCTCAGGAAAACTTGTCCCAAGCGTCGGACGATCGAGTCGGCCTGTTCGGATTGCTGGGAGCGATTCGCGATCCACAGATTCAACGCAGCCTGGCTTTTGCAATACAATTTGCAAAATGTTTTGGCCAGAACATTGAACACGAACGTCGTTGATCCGCTAATGATCGTGCCGCTTATAATCTCCGCAACCCTGACGCGAACCAACTCAATCACTGCCTGAATAATACAGAAGGAACCAACCATCATGTCCGATTCTCAACGCGTCGTTATTGTCGGTGGCGGAACAGCAGGGCTGACCGTCGCGTCACAGTTGGTCAACGCCAATCGCGGATGCCAGGTGACGGTAATTGAACCCAGCGAGAAACACTATTACCAACCGCTATGGACGCTCGTTGGTGGCGGGATTTTTCCCAAGGAAGAGTCGGAACGGTCCGAAGCCGATTACATGCCGGCGGAAGTCGAATGGGTAAAAGACTACGTTGATTCCTTTGACCCCGACAATAATTCGGTCACGACGCGAAGCGGCCAGAAAATTGGTTACGACGCCCTGGTTGTCTGCCCCGGACTCCAATTGAACTGGGATCAGATCAAGGGGCTTTCCAAAGATATTGTTGGCACCGCTGGCATTTGCAGCAATTACAGCTTCGACACGGTTGAGTACACGTTTAAGACGATCAAGAACTTCTCCGGTGGGACAGCCGTATTTTCCCATCCGCTGGGACCGGTCAAATGTGGTGGTGCCCCAGTCAAAATCTGCTTCCTGGCAGAAGACTATTTTCGCCAGCACGGAATCCGAGATCAATGTAAAGTCATATTCGCCGCGGGCATGCCGCGAATTTTCGCCGTTGACAAGTACGCTCGGACACTTGAGGCCGCCGTCGAACGACGTGACATCGACGTTCGGCTCAACCGTGATTTGATCGAGATTCGCCCCGAATCGAAAGAGGCTATTTTCGCCAAGCTGGAAACAGACGAAACCGAAACGATCAAGTACGACATGATTCACATCGCTCCGAAAATGGGGTCACCCGATTTTGTCAAACAGAGTGCCTTGGCCGCAGCAGACGGCTGGGTCGATGTGGATAAATTCACGACGCAACATGTCAATTACCCCAATGTATTTGCGTTGGGTGACGTATCCAATTTGCCAACTTCGAAAACCGGTGCGGCAATTCGCAAGCAGGCTCCGGTCACGGTAGCGAACTTGATCAGCTTGTTGAATGGTCAACCCCTGGATGCGAAATACGATGGCTACACGTCCTGTCCCCTGGTTACGGGCTACAACAGCATGGTCCTGGCGGAATTTGACTATGATAAAAATCCGCAGGAGTCATTTCCGTTTGATCAATCGAAAGAACGGTTCAGCATGATGATGCTGAAGAAATATGGACTGCCCAACTTGTATTGGCATGGGATGCTTCGTGGACGAGTCTAATACCGAGAATCAACCAATTCTCGAACCACCGAAACGCGAGATTAGCGAGAGCGACCCCCGCGTGCAATTGGCGACCGAACGCACCATGTTGGCCTGGATTCGAACCGGTTTGGCGTTGATGGCGTTTGGATTTGTGGTGGCCCGGTTTGCCCTGGTGCTTCAGTCGCTGGGCGTCGAAACAACTTCGCGAGCCGTGTTTGCATCGACGGTACTGGGGTGCCTGATGGTATTGCTGGGCGTACTGGCCAACGCGGGTGCATCGCTGCATTACCGGAAATATTTCTATCGGATCAATGAGCAGGGTAATTCACCGTTCACAGCCTGGTCGCTGGCCGTCTGGGTCGCCCTGGCCACCGCCTTGATCGGACTGGTGCTGGTCGTGTACCTGGTAATGGTGGATTTGGGTGGGAGTCTGCGGGTGGAGGTTTGAAATCTCAAATCTCAAATCTCCTGACTCTAACGTTTTGTATGTAGGAGAATTTGGGTTGTTGTTTGG
>CAZJEK010000273.1:0-8129 GCA_964545005.1 uncultured Pirellulaceae bacterium | reverse complement strand
TTAACGCAAAGTCGCCAAGACGCAACGTCGCAAAGTGTGATTCGATCGCTTCACTATCTCATTGCGGTTGGCTTTATTTCGGGCCGAAGGCCCGTGGTAATTTCAACGTTTGGCAACGCTGCAACAGATACCGACTTTCAACTGAATGGCAAACCGAATATCGAACAAAGAAGCCTGCCAATCTCGATCAAATCAACCAAGGCTTGCTCGCAAGCACGAGGGATAAACTAGTTGCACGCATCTCAAATCTCAGCCTCCAGCCTCCAGCCTCCACCGTCCAACCTCCAGTCACTGCACCGAAATCGTAACCTTCGCAGCATCCTCCAGCTGGCTCCCGACGACTACCCAACCTTGTTTCACTTGCCCGTCACTGGAAGTGGCTTGCGGAGCAGCCAACACAAAATCGTCACCGCTGATCGCGACACTGCTTCCCAATCGGTACCCACTGCGAACCTGTTGCGGCTGAATCGTTTTCTGCAACACGACCTGGCTTTCGTCCAGCTGGTACTGATACACCAGCCCAGCCCCACCCAAACCGGCGTTGGTCCAAGGAGCACCGACCACCAGTCGACCATGACCGATCGCCACCGCCGCCCCAAATTGATCGTTGTCTTCTCCGTCGATCACGTCCTCGTTGGCCTGCGAAAATAGTCGATCGACAAACTGAAACTCACGTTGCTGAGCATCAAAGCGATACAGCGTCACGCTACCGGCGTTGATGCCTGATGTTGAATCGTCGGCTGATTGGTCAACGTCGTCGAGCGGACTGCCCACTGCCAGCCAACCATCCTGCAGGCTTACGTTGAGTCCGAACTCATCACGCACTTGAGGATCGGGATTGTCGATGCGTGCGATTTCGCCCCAGGCATTGACGCCGCCAACGTGTCGTTGATAGGCATAAACGTTGCCGAAATTGTCCCGGCCCTGTCTGGGCGACCCCACGACCAGTAGATCACCGTCAATACTAACCGATTTCCCGAAATGATCTCCCGCTCCAACCGGATCGCTGTTGAAGAACGTCGTAACTCGCCCCCAATTGTCGGCCCCGCCATCGTTGCGTTCAAAAATCGAAACCGAGCCGTGGTTGGTACCTGGTCGATTCGGATCGTCGTCCAGGAAAGCCCCCACGACGAGCATGTCAGCATCGAGGTCCAGTGAATAACCAAACCGATCAGAAACGCCGACCGTTTCCAACGTTAACTTTCGGTTTAATTGCCAGTCACCGGGATCGTCGGATGCCAGCTGGAACACATAAACAGCCCCGGCATCCTTCACACCTTGCACATCGTGACGCAACGACCCAATCGCGATCGTTGCCCCATCGATCGCGACGGAGGTTCCAAACAAATCGCCTGGCCCCGACAACGAAGGATCCGGCGGCGTCAGCAGCGCGACGTGATCCCAGACGCCATCGATTCGATGGAAGACATGGGCTGCCCCCGTATTCATCGGTTGCCCTCCGACTTCGGCCAAACGAGCGGAGATGACTGCGTAATCACCGTCGATGTCGACCGCCCAGCCAAATTCATCGCGAGCTTGACCGGCTGGACTTTCCAACAACTGGCTGGCTGCGCCCACGGTGTAACGAAAGCGATCTTCACCGACAAAACCATCCTCCGGGACGTATTGAAACTGGCCATTGCCTCGTTCAACCAACGTCCCGTGTTCAGGACCGGAGATTACTGTCACCTCCGAACCGGTGCCGAAATCGTTTTCCAGGACGTTGATTTCGACTGGAGTCGTTGCGGTCGTCGACACCAGATCGTCATTGGCAACCACCACTGGTTCGCTCGATGCTCGCGGAGCGACGGTATTGGTGGCCAGATAAATCCATCCATTGCGTTTGTTCAAAATCAACAATTCGCCGTTGGGCCCCTGACCCAATCGCAAATCAGCCCGAATTTTGCCGGCCGAAGTAATGATTTGAAAATCAGGATCGTCGTCGAGCACATCCTTTAATGAATCGCGAATCAATGGCGTGGTCGCATCATCGTTGTCATGATCGAACAAAATGGTCAACTCGGATGGTGTGACCCAGGTCAAATCGGCGGGAGCGTCATTCTCCGGATCATCGGGATCGAGCTTGGTATTCTGAGCCAGAAGCTGACCCACATCGACATGGTAAGCTCGACCATCGGTCGCGAACTCTACAAACACAAACTGATTATTCAGTTCGGTTGACCCATTGCTAATCACGTGCCCACCGGCAATCGCCTGCCCGACAAAACTGGTACCAATTTCACCTTCATGACCGAAAATGGCCGCCGCAAACCGATAACCGTTTTGGGCTTCGTCTGCCGGCAGATTGGTCAATCCATTGATCGTGCCGGAAACTGGATCGTGTACAAACGGACCTTCGCGGTCACCCCACCCGTAACTTTCGCCAGGCAACACGAGGTTAATTTCTTCTACGTTGTCGCGTCCAATCTCAGTCACAATCAGATGAACGTCACCTGAAGCCGCCTGGAAAAAAGTCAAATTGTGTGGATTCCGAAAACCGATCGCATACGCTTCGTCAATCATGTCGGGATCACCGACAAAAGGATTGGTTTCCGGCACGCGATAAGTCGCGATCCCGTTTTGCAATGGATCGATCCGCAGCACTTTGCCCAACGCATCAAAGTTCAATCCGTCCCCGGAAATCGCCGACTGCTCACTGCCGTCGCCGTGCCCGATGTACAGCAACCCGTAGTCTTCGTCGCCAGCGGTCGCGTATGGATTGAACACAGCCTGACGGATCGAATGCTCTGAATTGTGCATCCCGACGCGGAACACTTCTCGATAGCTATCGACATCGATTTCACCCAATTCAAAATCGAAAGTAAACTCCGCCAACACGCTTTCCACGTTGACCGGTACCGGCGGATCACTCAAGTAGAAATATCCTGACGTATCCGCAGGCCGCTGGCCGGTGTAGGTGATGTACAGTTTCCCGTTGGTGGCAAAATCAGGATGAAACGCCAGGCTTCGCAGTCCATTCAAGGGACTGGAGTTATCGATCTGTAAACCCGTCTTGGCGGTGATCGCCGCACCGGCATCGAAAAACAGTTCGGTGGTTGCCTGACCATTCGGCCCAACCATGATTTCAAAGATTTCTCCCTGCCCCTGAACCGATCCGTCGGTGACGACGAACATTCGGTCGCCCAGTAAGGTCATCGAATTCATCCGTCGCTGGCGACCATTGTCATCGATGGGAATACGAGCCAGTTTTTCCACCACCAGCGTTTTTCCGGACGGTGTCAGTTCATCCGCGACTTGATCATTCAACTGGCTTTGCGGCTGTTGGTGCGACTGACGCACATTCAGGGTAACGGTGGCCGTCACCGGTGAGGCCCCCAGTCGATATTCAAACGAATCGCTGCCGACAAACTCCCTGTCCGGAGTGTACAGCCATTGGCCGTCGACCAGTTCCAACTGGCCGTGCACGGGTGATGAGACAATCTCAATTTGATCATTCAGTTCCAATCCATCGTTTTGCATGATCCCCAACGGAACGGCAAACGAGTCTTCCGGAATGCTGAAAGTGTCGTCCTGAGGCGCGAACCCGAACTGAACAAACCCATCGACATCCAATCTTCCGCCCCGCCCAAAGCCAGCCCCAATCGTTTGATCCAACGGCGACCAGACGCCGCTGGAATAAACATCGATTGAGTCTGATTCGATTCTCAAGTCATTGATTTCCAGCCAATCGATTTCAACCGCGGTATCGAATTCGTTAGCCGTATCGACTTGATCGCCGGAGAAGGAGACACGCAATTGGGTCGATTTGAGCTTGGTAAAGTGCCGGTACGTGTACTGTTCGACTTCCTGCGTCAGGTCGAACACGGCAACCTCCTGTTGGTCCACCAACAACCGGATCTGTTCGGTTCCCTCGTCTCCGGCAGCGCGAATCGTGACGTCGGCGGCTGCGAGATATTCCAGGTAGCCTTCCTGGTCAAGCCACTCGGAGCTGAAAAACCCTTTGGACGACTGCCCTTCGCCCTGCCAGGTGCCGGTGGAGTACGTCGTTTCGGCTTCGGATTCGAACGTCACATCGTCGACAGTGATTTTGTCCACGATCAGGTTGCGATTGATACCGTTGTCCCAATCGAACAAGTCGTTGGTGAACCAGACTCGAACCACATCCTCTTTCGGATCGACAGGTTGATCGACTTCAAACAAGAATGATTGTGTAGTTGTGGTAACGTTTCCGCCCCCAACCAGGTTGCCGTTGACGGTCAGTTCAAATTCTTCGGTGCCCATTTCCCCGTAGGTCACAACCTCGATCAAGCTTCGATCCGCGTAAGCGAAATAACCATCGGTGTGCAACCATTCGGACTGGACATAGCCGCTGATGATCGACTGTGATACGGGATCCCAGTATCCAGTCGCAAATGTCCGCCGGCTCTCGGTTTCAAACGTTTCGCCGTCGACCACAATTTTGTCCACGATCAGGTTGCGATCGGTTTCCGTTGCTTCATCATAAAGGTCGTTGGTAAATTGAACTTTGATTTGATTCGCTGAAATCGGATCGGACGATTCGAAGCTGAACACGTCGGGCTGCCCTTGCAGCTGGTAAGAAGCGACGACTTGATCATCGATGACCAGGTTGAATGCTTCGTCGCCTTCGGAACCATTGGCGAATACCTGGACGGTAGACAGCATTTGCCGGGCTTCCAACACTTCCATTTTCAGCAATAAATAGCGATCGTGATCCGACACAGTGAGCTCCGGCAACGTTGTAAATCGAGTTTACCGACTGGCATTTTCGTGCCTGGCGGCGATTGAAATCGGTTCGATTTTAGTTGCGGGAAACAAGAATGTCGCTTGTCGCTTTACGAAAGTTCGCGAATCGGCCACGCTACAGGTAGCTTGGGCCAGTGGCCCGAGATGGTAACCCGTCTCTCAAGCATCGCGTTACGATCATATCGCGTTGCGATCACGGCCGAATCGGCCATGCTACTTCCCGAAGCAAACCCGCCCAGAACCACCTACCGGCTGCTGGCTTCTTCCAATTGAGCCATTCGCAATTCGCCAAGGTTGTTGGCTTGCCAGACAGTCCCCGAAACGACATCCAGAGCCGAAAGCCACTGATCTCCGTAACAGTACGTGTCGATCGCTTTGATATGGCCGAAATCAACGACGTGCCCGTCCGATTGCGGTGTATGACCGACAACCGCAATCTTGCCGTTGATATGAGGGAGTGGCTGGTAGGACCTCAAATGTCGCCAAAACAGAACTTCATCAGGTTGGTCTTCCAAGGCCAAATCGGGTTCATAGTTGGCGTGCACAAAGAAGTGCGTATCGGTTTCAAAGTAGCGAATGCAGTGACTCAAAAACGTAACGTGATGCTGGGGAATATTCTCAATTTGCCCCCCATAGCTGGCCAGCGTTGCGTTGCCACCATGCTGATACCAGAATTCAAAGTCCTTTTTGTCGCCGTATAACGCCTGGTACATCATCAACTCGTGGTTCCCGATCAGGGGAACAAACCGAGTCCTGGTGACCAACTCGATCAAAATATCGATGACCCGAGCCGACTCCATGCCACGGTCCACGTAATCACCAATTCCAACCACGGTATCATTGGATCCTGGTTGAATTTCGGTTAACAGCCGGTCAAGTGCGGTGGCACAGCCGTGCATGTCGCCAATTGCGATTATTCTGGACATCGAATGCTTGAATTGTGGGCTTATGAGATTGTGTTTCGGCATTTTTAGACGAGAACTGAAACTTCACAGTTGGCCGAAAGCGGATGGGTTGACTAAGTCTTACGGAATTAGCCCTGCTGGACAAGGCAGTTGGGTTGACCAGGCTTTGAATTAGTTCCGTTTTGGGGAAATCGCCAGCCTGGCATCGATGCGGGACATTTTGTTCCGTTTTTCCGATTCCCAACCCGACAGTTCGTGGCGTTGGGCCCGAACCAGAATCGGGGCAACATTGGAACGCAGCAACATCGCGCGTCCCCGAGTCTTCAACGCATATCGGATTGCCCCATCCTGTTCGGGGAACAGTTGATCGACTACCTCCAACGAGATCCCTTGTTTCCGGCCGTTTTCCTGAGCCTGTGATTGCTGGTCAGAAGACAAGTCAAACTCGAACTTGACAATGATCGAAAATGGGTGCCTGGGAGCTGGCTCAATCTCGACGTTTTCCAATGCCACCGAAGCCTGGTCCAGTTTGACCGATAACGCGGGTTTAAACCAACCTGCCTGCGTTTGGGCGAACTGTTGGATGACATCGGGATCGGTTAAGTGTTCTCCCTCACCAGAACTGGCATCGGATTGCTGATCAGCTGGCTGTTTGGCGACATCGGATGTGGCCGAAGGTTCGCTGGCTGGAGGGGAATTTAGGGCTGGTATTGCCGCGGTCGAATTGGCATCATCAACCGTCTGCCCCTGTGTCTTTTTCGCCATGTTTTCCCGGGCCTGTTCCAGTACCTGGCCGGCCGTTGTTTCGTTCAAACCGATCGAATATTCGCCGTAAGCTCGCCCGTCGCGAATCACGATCGCCAGTGACCGTTCCACGAATCCGTCCGGATAAACGTGGGGCAACCGCGGCGGAACGGAAGTCGACACGCCCGATTCCGCCAACCAACCGGCGATCGCAACCAGACAAAATAAAACTCGATTCAGCATGACAGATTCCAACAGAACTGGTCGGAGGACGGCGGTCAGAATATGATGAATAGGACTGTTTGACAAATGGTCAAGCGGATTGTGGCCGCTGGTAACCTTGGAAGTTGCACTTTTTTGGAAACCGACGCGTAAGCGAGGGAAAACACGCTTCGGTAGCCCTCGCTCACGCGTCGGGTTTCCCGGTGTAGCCCTCGCTTACGCGTCGGGTTTCCATTCCCAAGCAAAAACTGCATTGGTGCAACTTTCTTACCTTGTAATTTCAGTAAACGACTTTCCTTCAACGAATATCATCACCATGGACTCCCAATCAATCCTGGATCGTGAATTCCTGGAAATCAGGGCCAAAATTCTGGAAGTTGCCGCGTCACTTGATCGACTGAACCGCGCCGAAGGTGATGTTTCCAACGATTCCCGCATGGAACAAATCAAGGCAGCGATAGAGATTGTTTCCAGCCAGGACGATTCGGCGAACCGAGCCGAGCAGATTCAGATGCTGTTTTCCAGATCCTACCAACAGGATTGGCAAGACCGTTTTGAATTGAAAGCCCGCAGCTGACACCAGCAAATTGATCGGAATCAAATGTACTATATCGACCCCCACCTCCACATGGTCTCTCGGACCACAGACGATTACGAAACCCTCGCCAAAATGGGTTGTGTTGCGATTTCCGAACCGGCATTCTGGGCCGGTTTCGATCGTGGCAGCGCCGAGAGCTTTCGAGATTACTTCCGCCAGCTGACCGAAGTCGAACCGAAACGTGCGGCACAATACGGGATCGCTCACTTTACGTGGCTGTGTATCAACGCCAAGGAAGCCGAAAACGTCGAGCTGTCACGGCAAGTGCTGGAGATCATTCCCGAGTTTCTCGATTGCCCCAACGTTTTGGGCATTGGCGAAATTGGATTGAACAAGAACACCCGCAACGAGGCGATCGTATTTCAGGAGCACGTTGAGCTTGCATTGCAACACCAGCAACAGATCCTGATCCATACTCCGCACCTGGAAGACAAATATCAGGGTACGCGGATGATCCTGGACATGCTGGCCGACCATGATCTCGATCGGTCGCGAGTTCTGGTCGATCATGTCGAAGAACACACGGTCGGACCGGTACTGGAAGCCGGTTACTGGGCGGGGATGACGTTGTATCCAGTCACCAAATGCACGCCAGCCAGGGCCGTTGACATCATCGAACGCTACGGCCCGGAACGCTTGATGGCCAACTCGGCAGGCGACTGGGGCCCATCCAAACCAACCGCCGTTCCGGATCTGATACTCGAGATGCGCCGCCGAGGCCACGATGAGTCATTGATCCAGCAGATCGTATTTGAGAATCCTAAAAAATTCTTCAGCCAAAGCAAACACTTCGAACTGCCCGCACGAGTAGCAAGCCGCGGTTGAGAGGGCTTGAGGCGGGAGACGGGAGATCTGACTGAGATTTGAGATTTGAGATTTGCTCTAACGTTTTGTATGTAGTGATTCCCGCTACGTGCAGCGGTTTGTTCACAGTT
>CAZJEK010000272.1:0-8166 GCA_964545005.1 uncultured Pirellulaceae bacterium | reverse complement strand
GTTCCGCAGCAACCACCATCGTTGCGGCGGCAAAATCATCGACAAGATCGCCCCTGTTTACGTTGACAGTCGAGTTGATTGAATCTGCCGATGGGCCGATTTACCCCGACCTCTTTCATGTGGGCCTGACCGACGTCCGCGACGTGGCCAAACGTTTTGAAGAGGTTTGGAAAGTAAGTGGTTTAAGCAAATGGTTTCGCTGCCGCTGGCGAATTGAGTTCAATGACAAAACACGACAACCTAAAGACGTCGAGCAGGCAAAATTTGCGGATAGGTATGCTTCAGCAATCGGGGGCAACTCGGCACAAGCCGCCTGCCTGCTCGCGGTCCTTGCCGCCTGTGGTGATCCCTACCGCGTGAAGAGTATCAAGTCAGTAAATGACTTCCCGGCACCCGAGAAAATTGCACTCGACGTGGCCGTGAGCGCAGCGGTCGACTGCAGTCCAAAACCCAACCAATCCGTCATCGAATTGTCGCTGTCAAAAGTCGGCAAGGTACCCCAAAAACTGGGAGCCACACGTGGGCTGCTCGATTTCCTGGTCCTGTATGACAACGAATACAAAGATGATGAAATCGATGAGCTTATCGCAGAGCGAAAAGAGTACGACGATTCAACCACGGCCCTTTCGGCCGACAAGCCGGTCGGGATCGAATTTGCGAGCACCGTTGAAAACGTCCTCGATTTGTTGCTCGAATCCAACCAGTATCTGAGCGCCTATCGGGAGTCCATTCAAAATGCCTGGTTGAAACAATGGGAGGTCAACACCGGTCGGTTTCCTGGTCAACCGAATGCCGTTGAAGGGAACCCCGATTTTGAGAATCGTCCTGCCCAGGTACCGGCCGAACAAGACCACGACTAGTCGTTTGATTTCGCAGAATTGTTGTCGGAGTTCGAGGGCAACTGTAAAAAATATTGAGCCTTCCCCTCCGCTTTAAAACGGTTGAACGCGTCTCTTCATTGCTTCTCTCGTTCCAGTTCCGTCATCCTCAATCAAGGCCAAACTCCAATGGCAAACTGGTATCCATTCATTGCCGATCAGCAATGGAGCTTGCTGACCGAATTCGAAAACCCGTTGCCCTACCTGGCGGCCCGTTATTTCTCATCTTCGCGACGGGGCTTCGAGCTGCCGGGCATCGCCGAAGCTGAGCCAGATAAATGGCGGCCGGTTGATCGTCTGGACGTGCTAACCAATAGTCTTCACTACTCAGATTTGGGAGCGGTCGATATACGTCGGTTTGTGATCGTCACCGATGCGGGGCTGGGCAAAACCTGTTCCATGGAATGGATTGCTGCTGGTTTGTCCACCGACTTGGTTGAACGCCATCCTGAAGTGCCGGCAGCACCGATCAAAACGTCGCAAGCTCCACGGACGGTCGCCGCCGAATCGACGCCTGCGACACGGTCGACTACCTCCCAGGCCTGGTTGGCCTACAACGTACCACGCGAAGTCTTGAGCGAAGGGACCACCGGCGAGGTTCACAACCGACTGCGAACATACCTTCGCCAGCAAATCATCACCGCGGCCGAAGCCAGTCCAGTCCTGCGAAAATCCAATCGGACTTGCAGCCCAGATCAAGCGGAGCAGATTGTCCAGCGTGCGCTGCGGGCAGGACGCTTGATGCTTCTGTTCGATGGGCTCGACCACTTGAACAGCGTTGAAGCACTCAAGCAAATCTTGCAATCAGGTGTCTGGGCAGAAGCCCATATCGGATTGGCCGGTCGCCCATCTTCGGTACGAAATCACTATCACAGACTCTTTCGCGATCCAGGTTGGCGATTTTTGAGAATGGAGGAACTCGAAACCGAACAGCAGAAAAAATACCTCGGCAGTCGATACGACGATGTCCCGACCGAAGCCCGCAACAACCGGAACATCATGGGGGTGCCCCGCGTCATTCAGTACCTTCGTGATCTTCCGGAATCCGAAATGAAACGGGTTCGTACGGCGGCGGACGTGTTTTATGGCGCGATTCGAACCATGGTGATCGGGGCGCTTGACGGTTCGACAAAGGGCCGCGAAATGGCTTGGTCGTCAAACCATGTTCCTGAAACAGCGGACGATACCGCCATCGAGGCGACCATGCATTTGTTGGGAGTGATCGCCTTTGAGATGGTGGCCAACAAAGTCCCGGTTCCGATTCAAGATGAAGCCGGCGAAGTTGTCGGTGCGAATCAACGCCCCAATTTTGAACGGGTTCCCGAAGGCAAATTGATCGAGTTCAAAGATCGGGTTAAGGCTCGCTTCCCAACAGAGGATTTTCATCGAGACTGGGAAGCCCTGGTTGCGATGAGCGATGGTGTCCTCGATACCATTTTTGACGATGGTGCCAGAGGACTGAAAGGCATCGAGTTTCGTAACAAGAGCTTGCAGGAATTCCTTTGTGCCTGGTACTTGGGTAAACACTGCGGTCGCGTGAAACCCGATTTGAGCAATCCAGGAGGCTCGCTGGTTCCTGAGAACTGCAATCAATTCCTCTGGGACTGGATCTATCTCCCTTTTGAAGAACTCAGTCACGACTATCAGGATATCTGGGGCTATCTGACTCAAATGCGGGACGACGCGATCGACCCCGACATTTGGCTGGAATCAATAGCGCCATTGTACTATCCCGCTCGAGAAATTACCGATCCAGAGACTGGCAAGCCTAGGTGGATCGCCAAGCGATCAAGTGAAATGATCTTTCGCAGCTGGCTCCGCCTGCAAAAACACTGCAAGCTGGCGCATCGTCGCGCGTTGACGATTTGGAACCGATGGAGGAGCGAATTCGAGGATGAGATCCTGTCGGGCAACCGTGGGGATGACTTGAGGAAGTGTGCGACGGAGTTTCAGGACGACCTATTAACGCTGCCCGGGGGGAAATTCATGATGGGCTCGCCACCGGGAAGCACGGGGAAGCTGGATGGCGATGACATTCATTTTTTCCAACAAATCATCGATGGTGCTCCAGAAAACCTTACCGAATTAAAGGACTATATCACGCGAAAGCTGCAGTCGGCTCGTGTGACGTTTCCTTTCGGTCGCACAGGTGAACAATGGCGAGCAGAATGGGTATCATTTTTGATTCGTGTTTGCGTTGCCGGAGGGATGGCTTTGGTGGAACAAGAGCTAGTCGGCCGCGATGACGAACACTGGCATGAAGTCTCGGTCAAGCCCTTTCAATTGGGCCGATCGCCATGTTTGAACTCTTGGTATCGGATGTTTGACCCGGTTCACGGACATCAACCGGTCATTCAGGGTGATTACCAAACATACAGTTTGGACGATAAGCAACCTGTGGTTTTCGTTCAATGGTTTGACGCCTGGGCCTTTTGTCAATGGGCCCGCTGGGGCGACCAGAGTTGTCAGCTTCCCAGCGAAGAGATGTGGGAATATGCAGCCAAATTCGGCGTTGATCCAGAATGGGAGTATTGGTGGGAGGGAGAATTTGACTCTCAGTATTGCAACGCTGGTGGTGATTTCGGAACAACGACGGTGCCCATTCCGGCCCGTGCCAATCCGAAAACGAAAAAACTCGATTCTCGAGAGGATGGCTTGATGGATATGCTGGGAAACGTCAACGAGTGGTGCAGCGACATCTACGAGCAACGGCATTCCGACGTAAAGAAGGAAGAGTCAGGTGACGCTGAATCGCCTCGTTGTTTGCGTGGCGGTTCCTTCGACATCAGTGCAGAGTACTGCCGTTGCGCGGGTCGGGAGGGGTACCGACCTATCAATGCCGACCGAAGCATCGGGTTTCGTGTCGCCAGGGCTCAATAAACATCTCTCCCTTTCTTCCATTTTCCTTTGCCGCCGGAGGCGGCGCGCGATTTTTTTGGGCCTTTTCGCGGGTATGCTGGTCTAAGCTAACCTTATGAAAACGATCCGCTCCGGCAAGGCGGTAATGACCGAGGTTTCATCCAGCTGCAAATGAGGCCGAAGGGAATGGGGAACGATCCAAACCGCTTTCGATTCGGCTGCCGGGAATTGCTTCAAAACGGCTTGATTGCAATGGCTCCCGATTTCCGCAAGTTGCTTTCGATCCAGTTCCGAGAATTCGTTTCGAGTCAACGCTCGCCACAGATCTGCAGGTGGTAGTTTGGCCGCCAGAATTTGGGAGACTTCCTCGCGTAAACGGTTGACAACTTGCTGGGGCGGCAGGCCCTTATATGCCAAGACGCCAGTCTTCTTGACAATCTCATCAGTCCTGGTTGACCAGGCATCCGATGCTTCCCGCATCTCGCAACTTTTGAAAAACCACTGATGACATGAAGCGGCCAGGTCGGACGAAACTGGGACTTTTTGGAATCGCGTGGCAGGACCAGCATGGCCAACAGCATTCGACTGCACAAACGCATCGCGAATGGAATTCCCGGACTGCTTGAGTCCCTCGATTCCTCCCTTGATCTGGGCATCCAATTCCGAAAAACGATGCTCCAGCAACCGATGCAATTGAGAGCAGAGTTGGGCCTGGGCTTCTCGTTGGATGCTTTCCAGGATCTGTTCCTGCAGTCGCAACATTTTCCGGTGCGACGACCAGCATCGAATGGCCAGTCCTCCAATGGTGGCGATCGCGATAGCCAGCGGCCCAAACCAGAAAGCAGGCGCGTAGAGCAAAGCACCAAAAACGCCCGCAACGCAAGTTACCGTCACCAGGGTTGTGATTAGGACAGCCTGGAAGATCGTGCGTTGACGTTCGGCGATTGCCTCAGTGAATGCCGCCTGAGCCTGCTGGATGTCAATCGTATCTCCACTGGAAACACTAATCACCTGGCGGGTGGCAACCAGTCCTCGCGAATGATCGCCCAACTGTTCCAACGCAGATTCATTGAGCACTTGGCTTGACAAATGACCTGTCAACTCTTGAACGGAGTCATCAAAGTGACGATCCAATCGTTCGGCAATTAATTCGTACAGTTTGCTGACACGATCCTGCGTCACCAGATTCGCGAATTCCGTCAGCCATTGCGGCCGCTGACCGAGCCTCACGGTTTCAATCCTTGCCGATTCGCTTGGCTTGAACAAGCTGATCGTAAACCGCTGGCTCGAGGTGACCAGGCAGGGAACGCGGTCGTCATCCAGCTGGTCGCTTCGATTTGAAATCAACGGTTTAGCGTTAAATGGAAGTGTGCCTTGGACCGCACGATTCAACATATCGATGGGGCTGGGAAGCGAAATCGATCGTTCTTCGATTGGGCTGGTACGGATGATTTGCTTGATGATGGATGGCACCAACTGATCGACCATTCGGCTTTTGGTTCCAAGCACTCCAGTCGCTTCTACGGTGATGGGGGAAGAATGGTTCGTTTGGCTCATTTCGGGATGCACGAAGCGATCACCATCGCTGTCGCACAAAACGGGCAGCAACAAGGCATGAGTTGCGGTCTGAATCAGATCTTCTTCGATCTGGAGTTTTCCATCCCCGGTAACTCGAGGGATGAGCATCGTGGACAGTGCCATCGAGGAAGCACTTTCCGATTGCAGTCGGCCGGCGTTGTTAAGACCAGCCAACCAATCCGTCGACGTATCCCCAACGCCAATCAACCAGCATTCCGAACACTCGTCCCGAATCCTGGTGATGAACTGCCCTAATTGAGCCTGTTGCTCCGTAGACGAGAGGCCGAACTCGCTGACAACAAACATGGCAATTGGCTTGCGTCGTGATGAAGTCTCGGGCAACGTGACTTGAATCCCGGCCTCAACAACTTCTTGCCATTGCTCAAAAGATGAAATCTTTTCGGAACCAATATTCAGGGGGGCTGCGATTTTGGCCAAAGTCGGATGGATCGCCGAGAGTGCCTCGACGTACTGACCGGCAACCTTTTTGGCAAGGCAATCCTCCGGGTCGACGAACAGCTGATGTTGAAACAATCTGGTGCTGGAACTGGCGATTCCCATCGCCTTACGAAAACTGTTAATCGAGTTCATGGTGGTGTATCCCTATTGAGTTTGGCCTGCACTTTAGGGGAACAACTTCCGATGTGCAGGTTGGGTGGAACAGTTGGTCAATCTTCAATGACGATATGCAAGAAATAGATAGTGGAAAACTGAAACGCCGGATGGCGAGCAGGGCCTCCATGACGGCGTTTCAACCAGCGTTAGATTAGGCAGCCCCACGGATCTGGCCTACCAGTTGTTGCAGGACGTGAGCATGTCGTTGGGCGACATTCCAAGCAGCGTCACCTTGCTTGAAATTTTTCAACAGCTGAGAGCAGTATTGTTCGATGGCGGCGATGACGGCATGGTCACCAGCGGTCTGACGAAGATACTCAACTGCTCGCTCGACTCGAGCGACGAATTCATAGTCCCTTGCGATCGCCGCATCAAGCGTCCCCAAATCGTCGCCGACCAACTGCGGGTCGTGTCCGGTGCGAGCCGCACCAAAATGGATACGATTGTGGCTCTTCATCGTTTCCAGTGGCTTGGACAAGGATACCTGGCCGGACTTAAACGCCATGCCATCCCAGTCGCTGGCCAAATCGAGTTGGAAAGTTGTCGAGCCATTGTTACCTGCCTCGGTCAAGTTGCGATAATAACGGCTGCCAATCTTGGCGACGAATCCCAGCCCCAGCGCCAGCGCAGCGATGGTTTCCTGACGCGAAGCAATGCGTTCTGGTTTGACCTCCGGTAACGAGGCGAGCGTCTTCTTGCTGAACGTTTCGACGGGATGACTGCCCTCACGCTTCCAGGTTTCATAACTTGCTTGCAGCTCATCCCAGCAAGTCAAGTAGTGCAAGCAGGCTCCGTGCGTTCGCCGCAAAATTACCAGCGAGGCAGGACAATCTGACGGAACGATCTTGATCGCCACTGAGGATGAATGACTGACTCGCGCCTCAGCTCGCTTCAAGATTCGATGCAATGTGGGGAAATGTTCAACGTCACCTGGAACACCAACGCGAATCGTGTCGGTGAAACGCACCATGGCGTTGCCCGTTCTGGTCCTGAAACTGGGGGCACAGTTTTCAAACGCTGAGTTGATTTTTCGGATCAGCTGAGAAGCCAGTTCCGATCGTGATTTCAGCTGTTTTTCGAGCCATGCAGCGACGTTGAAACTTGCAGCTGCGGTCGAAAAATGGTCAACCACACGGTGTACCAGAGGCTCAAACACCTGGTCGTCAATGACCTGGGCTCTGATTTCGGCGGGAGATTTACCCGTATCCGTTGAGAGCTCTTCCAATAGACGAATTGTATCCGGCCGACTGTCCTGAAAAAATTCTTCAAACATCTCGGGCGTGGCCAAGTTGAGCTCGCTTAAGAGATCACCGAAATTCCGATCGCTGGGTGTACTGGCGACCAGAACTTTTCCTGCTTCCTCTCGAATGCTGTCAATGCTAGTGCACGATTGCTCGAGTTGACTGAACAGACGATTGCAGTACGAAACCAGTTCGGTGAAGAAGCGGCTGGTGGCCGAACTACAGTCGATTTCCATGGAATGTTCGAACGTTTGTCGAAAAAGCAAAACCGCATCCGTTTTGGAGCTGGCACCGCTGAAAACTCCCAGGCCGTTGACCAGTGTCAGGAGTCGTTTACGCGCCTGGGACTCTTTTTGGCGGGCGTCGTTGATGGTGCTTTCGAGCGCACGTTGACTACGCTGGAGTTGAGCTTTGATCAATTCGAGAGCAGTACGAGCCGATTTCAGGCCACTCGACTGGATGATATCAGCCGTCTGCGTCTGCAATGCCTTGGTCGCCTCGTTCAGGCGACGCTGGGACAAATCTGCTAGCCGCTTTTGAGTCGCCGATCGAACCTTGCCTGAGTACTTTGGTAGAATAGTGCTTGGGCTTTCCCTCGAGACGACCTCCAGCAATCAAGTTTTGCGAAGCAGATTTCCCGTCAACGGGAATGGCCGCACGAAATTGTTTCGCGATAGCGAGTCCGTCCCCATGCCGAGCGGCAAATTCCTTCACCTCGTCCGTCGTGGCCGCGTTTTGACCAGCGACCATTTTTGACAGCTCGCCGATTTGCCTTGCAACGGCATAGTTTCGTAAGCTTGTCGGATTAACCGACAGTGAAACGGCATTGTTGGTGCTGTACCGCCGTGGTTTACCAGAAACAGGGTCAGTTGGTAATTCCGCCGAAAAGTTCGTGTCAATTGCGTCGAAGTCGCCGCCCACTGAAGTTTTCAAATCAACGGCGATGTGCAGCGCGATTCGATGCAGCAGGGAAGTAAGGCTTCCTTCCCGGTTCT